>NZ_FXUO01000003.1:0-486255 GCF_900182975.1 Epilithonimonas pallida
AACTGAATGATTGAGGTTTTTTATGCCTTATATATAGCCAAGACTGTATTCTATATACCAATAACTGATAACATTTTATTATTCCATCCGATTATATTTGGAGCCCTAAAAACAATCTTTTATTCAACGCACAAATCCGGCAGGCCATTCTTCTCTTTTTAACATTTATTATTAGATAATCAAGAATGGATTAATTGTAATTCTTTAGGTCAAGCATCAATCTTAAACTCAGAATAATCTATTATTTACTTATAAATCTGTTTTCGTTTTAATCACCAGAAAAAAACAGAATTTTATTATTCGCTATTTAAATATTTTAAGCTAATTTGTTTTTATTACATTTACTTTAATTTTAACATCAATGATGATAAGAAATCTATTTTTAGCATCTTTTTCTTTTTTATGCATAGCTTTCTTTTCGGGGCAGGATTTTTCACAGAAATCTATTGACAGCTTATGGAGCATAGTTAAAGATAAAAACGCATATGTCGAAAAAGGAAGTAAAGAGATGCTGAGACTATGCACCGAAATATACTACCAATCTAAGAATGCAGGTTATGATAAAGGAGGATTAAGAGCAATCGTTAAAATGACAGAAATTTATGCTAACGAACAAAATTATACAGAAAGCTTGAAAAAAATCCATGAAGGCCTTGCATTAGCTGAAAAAAATGAAAACTATACAAGCTGGTCGGATTTATTATTTCTCCAAGGTATCATCTATACAGAACTTGGCTATTATAAGAAATCAAAAAACACTTTTTCCAAAGCATTGGTCATTGCAGATAAAATTTCTGATGATGATGAAAAGCATATCTGTAAAAGAAATGTTTATACACGGATGGCTAATAATTTGGATAAGGAAAATAAATATGACTCTGTCCGGTATTATTTTCAGAAAGCCTATGACGAGTCTGTAAAACTAAGTGATGCTTTTGCCAAAAAAAAGATTTTTGTATCGGAGTCTGTGCTGAATCTTGCTTCCGTATGTCTTCTCACAGACAATATTCCAAAAGCTGAAAAATATCTGGATGAATTTGAAATATTAATGAAAGGCGAAAAGAACAAAACCAATTTCATTATTTATTACAGGTTTAGAGGGGACATTGAAAATAAAAAGAAAAATTATACCAAAGCCATCGGATATTATAATAATGTGATACAATATTATAAAGAATATGGGTTGCTTATTTCGGAATTAACCAACAGTTATTCAGGAATAGCAGAATCTTATGAAAAACTGGGAGATTACAAGAATCAAAGCTATTATCTTACAAAAGCAAAGAAGATATCTGACAGCATCTCTTTTGCAGAAAAGAAAACCGTAGAGCAAATTCCGTCACAATCTGCGGATAATACAAAACCGATCAATATTTTTGTTATTATTATTGGGGTAATTCTCCTGGCAATTTTTACCGGCCTCTTTATTTACAAAAAGAAAAATACACAAGAATTGATTCCTGATACTATTACGAATGTTCCTTCCCCCGAAGAAAAACGAATCAATAATCCTGAGTTGCTAAATAATATCATTGAGCTGGCTAAAAAAAATGATAGATCTTTTCATCTCAAATTTTCAGAATTATTCCCGACTTTCAATCAAAAGCTTTTAGAAGTGAACCCGCAGCTTACTCATTCAGATTTGGAATACTGTGCATTAATAAAGCTAAAATTCGACACCAAGGAAATAGCATTATATAAAAAAACATCTATTGTTTCCGTAGAAAGTAAAAAATACAGAATAAGAAAAAAGCTAAACATCGGAACCGATGAAAATATCTATACCTGGCTAATGAACGTTTAATTAATATATACGTTTCCGACAGAAATCGACAATTTTCGACAGATAACGCTAACGCTTGTTTTGAGTGTGCTAGGATTTCTATAATAGTTTTGCATTTCAACCCGAACAAATGCATTATGAAAAAAAAATTATTAATTCTTAGTTTTTTATTGATCTTAACGAACATAAAAGCCCAAGCAGGAATCAAAACAGAAATTTATAAGCCCCAGGCCGTAAATGTTATCCTTATCAGCGGAATAATCTTTTTGGTAATTTTTACCGGACTCTTTATTTATTATAAGAAGAAAAGTAGCCAGGTGAAAACCCGACAAAAAGAACCGGTTCCGGAGATTATTTTTTTACCGGCAAAAGAAAAACGGACAATCGATTCAGAGTTGAACAATGTTATTGAGCTAGCAAAAAACAATGATAAATCTTTTCATATTAAATTTTCAGAATTATTTCCTGAATTCAATCAGAAGCTTTTAGAAGTGAATCCGCAACTTACCCATTCAGATTTGGAATATTGTGCTTTGATAAAGCTAAAATTCGATACTAAAGAAATAGCAATATATAAAAACACCTCTATAAGTTCTGTCGAAAGTAAAAAATACAGGATAAGAAAGAAGCTCTGTATCAGAACCGATGAAAATATGTATACCTGGATGATCAATATTTGATCATTCTTCTGATTTTTCATTTTTATAATTATCTAATTATAAGCAATATATGTATATCCGACAGAAATCACCAACTTTCGACAGATAATACTATGACTTCTTTTTGAGTATGCCGAAGTTTCTATAATAGTTTTGCATTTCAATTTAAATAAATGCAACAATGAAAAAAAAATTAGTGGTTCTTGGCTTTTTATTAATCTTAACAAATATAAGAGCCCAAGTCGGAATTAATACGGAAACTCCCAAGACAACACTGGATGTTAATGCCAAAAGGGATACCGGAGGCAACATCACTGATAATACACAGACTTACGGGTTACAAGCACCGCGATTTACCAGAGCAGAGCTTACAGCGAATACCGCAACTTACGGAGCAGACCAGAAAGGAGCTTTGGTTTATATTACAGATGTGACCGGCGGAACAGCTGCAGGACAGAGAGCAAATATTATAGATACAGGCTATTATTATTTTGACGGAACTATCTGGATGAAAATAGGCTCCGGAGGAACTGAGCCGTGGAATATCCAAAACACCACAACCCCGGCAACAGCTAATACGCAGAATGTTTATCAAAACGGAAAAGTAGCCATCGGCTTTACAAATGCAGATGCAGTTTCTTCCAAACAGTTGGAGGTGAAAGGAGACCTGAAAGCAACTTATGGAAGCGGCAGCTTTTACAGTGGAATAAATACCAATGCAACCGAACTCGGGCAAGCCAATATTTTATATATATCAGATAATGCGAACCTTAATGCCGCAACAAAAACAAGCGCAGCTCTTTTGATGCAGGATATCGCCAATCTCCAGGCAAGTAATTCAGACGGACAAGGCAGTATAGCAGCTTTTTCCAATAGTGGAGGGGGAACCGTAGGATTTGTTGCCAATAAATCTGCGACAGATGTAACCTCATCAATATGGGGATACAGCAATAATTCACTAAGCTATGTGCAATTGTCTCATCAAAAAACAGGAAAAGAAGCCACTAATGTAACCCTCGAAAAACAAAAAGGCGTGAGCTTTGATTTTAAAAAAACAGCAGATGGTTCACAGGAAGGAAATTATACCTTTCCTCGCAACAACGGCGTTGCCGGACAGGTATTGACCACCGACGGGAACAACCCAAGCGCCCAGCTATCCTGGACAACTCCTGCCCTGACAGCCATTCCCGGAACCTGGGGAACAGTGATAAAAGACTTCACTTCCTATGGAACAGGAACTCCTAAAAACATCAGCTTATATACAGGACACTCAATTACGCTGCCTCCGGGAAAATGGTTGGTTCTTTTTGGCGATATGGCTTCCTTAGGAGACAATACTGCTGCCGGAATTGGCTATCTGAATATCAATACTACAGATGCGCAGCTATGGTGCACCGGCTATTTAACGGACGGGACTGCGACAAGCACCGTTACAGCCGATTATATTAGCGCATACGGCGGGCAAAGAGGCTCGGGAGGCTCCATAGGACGGGGTATGAACAGGACTTTTGTGAGCGGTGCAGTTGCTATTAATAATACCACCGGCGGATATAAAATCTATTACTTATGGGCAAATCAGGAGTTGGAAACTCATAATTCTACGGTCACGCAGATCAATTTGAACGGTGGGACAACTGCAGGATACTGGAAAGCTGTTTTCGGGCTTAACTGGGAACGGTATTTTTATGCAGTCCCAGTCCAATAAACATGAAATTGTGCTCCGGCGCAAGGCTTTCATCGATCAGATAGTGTTTTTTTTATCTGTCAGCCGGAGCTTTTCAAAATAATAAAATCATTCATATAAAATTTTACACAAATGACAAACATCCTACACAAAATCAAAGCCTATCTTTATGAGAACCTTCTTACAAAAGATAACCCGAACGATTACATTGCCCGCACGGTCAGTGAGCGCTCTTTGTCTGTAAAGCAAATCTGTGAATCAGCAGTAAACCGTGGAGGCGCAGACATTTCCGCCTCTGCCATGGAGCATGCGACGGAGCTTTTTCTTAAAGAATGGCTTACCAGCTATGCGACGGCTATTCTGTAAATACCGGATATTTCATGGCAAATACGCAAATACGTGGCGTATTCGACAGTCCGTCCGAGACTTTCAACAGTGAAAAGCACAGCATCCTTTTCCAGTTCAACCAGGGAGAAAAGCTGAGAGCAGAAATACCAAATATAGAGATCAATATTCTTGGGGTGGCAGATGCCTCATCAGCAATCCCGCAGGTAACAGATGTAAAAAGCGGAACAATAAATGATCTTCTGACGCCAGGAAGAAACCTTAAGATCTCGGGTAACAAAATAAAAATTGCAGGCGAGGATCCTGCCAATGGCATCTTCTTCGTGGAAACAATTACACAGACCCGCACTGCAGTAAAGACCAGCGATATGGTTACCAATAATCCTTCCGAGCTTATCATCATTGTTCCCGGGTTAGCATCAGGTGGCTATAATGTGGAAATCATAACACAATATTCTGGGGGAACCACGGTATTAAAAGCACCACGAACTGCAACATTCGATAAATTATTAACGGTAATCTGATATGGGAGAGTGGAGATGTTACACTCGGGCGAGTGTGACATCTTCAAAAAATACTTTTATAATGAAAAATTGGTTGCCAAATGCAAAAAATTAAATATTCGGGATATTAAAATAAAAAGAGAAGCGCTATAAGCCGGATTCTGTTAAAGCTTGTTATTTATCTACGTTTTACATTACTACAAAACTTGAGCTGCTTACCCCTCATCAACGGACGGGCCGCCCTTGACTGATGATATACTTAGCATTGCACCGCATAGAGTTTACCTGGTTTCACTACAGCCGAACTGTACATACTTTCTGTTGCACTTGTCCTATTCTCTCAAATGACGGATGTTATCCGCTATGCTGCCCTACGGTGTCCGGACTTTCCTACCCAAATTGAAATTTGAATCAACAAGCCACGCTTCTCACTTGCAAAAATAATTAATAACTTTTTAATTCTTGATCATTTTTCTAGATAATATCATTTCACCTTTATTATATACATTAATGAAATAAATTTGAGAAGTTAATTTTGAAACATCTATTTTTTCTCGTTTGTTCAGATCGATAGTTTGCTTTTTGATAAGCTTACCAGAGTTGTCAGTTATTCTCACTTCTGTTTTCTCTGTAAAGCCAGATTTGCTTTCTATAATTATGAAATCTTCCGCAGGATTTGGATATAAAGTAAAATCATATTGTTTTGACCTTAAATCTGAAATACCTAACTCAGTTTTATTAATAGTCCAGGAAATTGTAGAAAGATGTATTGTACTATGATTGTTGGTTCTAACCATTGTTGTATTATCATAAACGCTGAAGAGAACCGTATTATTTCCAATATTCAATTGACCTGGCAGAATTGTAATATTGTTGACATCATTTTGAAAAGTAGTTCCATTGATTTTCCATTCAGATTTTAAAGTATTAGGAACTGGTAAAATTAAGTTTACTGATAAATCAACATTTGAGTTCGTATTAATTGTAGCAGAATTAGAAGGTGTGAAACTATCGATAGGATTTTTTACAGTATGTATTTTTTCGATTAATGTTTCTCTGCAGACATTACAAAATTGTCTATTCAGGTAGCGCATTTCACAATTTTGATGTGGACGATACCAAGCTGTATTCTCTGTAAATTGATAGATCCCGATATTTCCTGTATTGAGCCAGTTTTTCCAACGAACCGTTTCCGGGTCTGATGTTTTTGTTTTATTCGGAGACTCGCCGGAGCCGGAGAACCAATATTCATCCGCTAATTTGCCGAATGAATGCCCTAACTCGTGATATGCCACATCAGGAGCTTGATCATTTCTGGAAAGAAAAGCATAAGTTCCACCACAACCACCATATTCGGTATCATTTCCTAAAATTAGAGCAATGTCAAATTCAGGAATGTTTGCGGCCAAAGTTTGAGTCACTTTGGTCGTGTTTCCGTAGATGCAGCGATGTGTTCCGGAAGTATCATAAGAAGTATTAAAATAATTGGTTGGGTTTGAGACGGGAATAACAGGTTCTGTAACGTCAGAAGCAGTTCCAGGATGTTTTACACCACTTTCTTGAGAAATCACTTTCAGGGCGTAGACATTGAAGTAATTTTTATAATTGGAATAAGGCGGTTTATTCATTAAATAATTCGAAACAAAAGTTGCATCTTGCATAAAGGCAGCCTGCTCACTGGCTGTATAGCCATCTCCTAAGATTACCAGATTGATTCTTTTGTCCTTTGTGCCGTTTTCTAATAAAGGAACCAAATCAAATATCTGGCTGTATGATAAATTGAACATCAGAAGACATAATAAGTAGAAATTTTTCATAATTATAGTTTTAGAGTGAAAAGTAGGGTAGAGCGATTATTTTCTGTTTTATGGATTTCCAGTTTTGAGATATTGCCATAGTCATTGTAACGGTAAAAAAACTCAGCTTTATTAAGTTGACCAATTTGTTTTTCCATAGATTCTTGTCCATAAGACTCAAAGACCGGTGAGAAAGGATTATCAATATTAGCGGTTTTATATACCTGATTATTCCTGTCGAAAAGGACTATTTTATAAAATGTATTGGTGATGTCTTTTGCTGTTCCAAATTCTTCATTTTTAAAAAAGCCATCAGATACTTTTTTATCAATTAGTGTTATGATTTCTTTCTCGTCAGCCGTTTTTTCTCCTTCAAAGAAAAGGTAAACCATTTTGGATTGTGGCTTTTCATTCTTTTTATCCATTTCCGGATCTGACCGTACAATTGATTGATTGGTACAACTCATAATCAGAATGAAAAGAAAAAAGAAATTGGCAACTTTATTGTTAATCATAAGTCAAATATAATCAATAATATATAATGAAATTAACATTTGTTTAACAAAATAATTTAAATCTCAATAAATATCTCCCAAACGAATAAATTCTTATCTTCGTTTCCGGAATGGAAAACAAACAGAAAGAATTTTCTAAGTTAATTAAAGATAATCAGGGACTTATCATAAAAGTCTCGCGTCTTTATACCCATTCTTTGGAAGATCAGGAGGATCTTTTTCAGGAGATTGTGTTACAACTCTGGAAATCTTACGACTCATTCCAGGGCAATTCGAAGATATCCACTTGGATGTATCGTGTGGCGCTGAATACTGCTATCACTTTGTTCAGAAAAAAAACAAAGCAACCACAGACAGATGAATTGCAGGATTTTCACAGCAAAAACTATTTAGAAGATTCGGACGAAAAGCAACAGCAAATCTCTTTGTTATATAAAGTGATCAAAATGCTGCCAGATGTAGAGCGGGCTATTGTAATGATGTATCTGGATGATGAACCTTATAAAGAAATTGCGGAAACACTTGGTATCACAGAAGTGAATGCAAGGGTGAAAATGAACCGATTAAAAAAAACATTAAAAGAACTAATGATAAAGCATGCCTAATCAAGACTTTGATATAGATTCTCTGAAAAAATCTTGGCAAGACCAGGTGATTTCTGATGATTATAATCAGGAGGAAATCGAAGTGATGCTGAATAAAAAATCCAGAAATTATGTGAAATACATTCTGTGGATCAGTGTTGCAGAATTTGTAATTTTCGGGATCATCAATTTTATAGCCTTATTCTCGAATAGCTTCCATACAGATTTCACCAATATTCTTAACAAGCTGCAAATAAAGAATCAAAATGAGGTGGAGTTTTCTTTGGACAAAATTTATAATGTAATGAAGATTGCCAGTCTTGTGATAACAGGTGTCTTTGTTGTTATTTTTTATTCTAATTATAAAAAAATCAATGTAGAATCGAATCTCAAAAAATTCATTATTCACATTATCAAATTTAAAAAAACAGTTAATTTGTTTATTTTCAGTAATATATTGTTGCTGTTTTTATTTATCGGAAGCTTTACAGCTTTTATTATCTTCACCATTAAAAAGCAAAATATTCAGATTGATAATCCAACATTCTGGGGATTAATAACAGGTGTGATATTCAGTCTTTTGGTGTGTATTGTTCTCATCTTGCTTTATTACAAAATTGCCTACGGAATTATATTGAAGCGACTTTCTAAGAATTTGAAGCAGTTAGAAACCATAGATTCTCAAAAAGACTATTAATTAAAATACCTCGATGTATGGCTCGCGCAGTTTGATCTATCAGATTGTTTCAAGTATAATTAGTTTTCAATTATGACGTTGCGACATTTTTCCCTATCTTTGCACCCATTAAAAGTTCTTTGAAAATGCTGGGAAGAAGACAAATCCGCGAAAAAGTTGTAGAAACACTCTACTCTTATTATCAAAACCCCATCAAGTATGATGTTCTGGAGAAAAATATGTTCTCAGAAATCAACAAAATCTATCATCTTTATATTTACGAACTTAATTTTCTGGTAGGTCTGAAGCGTTTAGCAGAAGATCAGATCGAAATCGGGAAAAACAAATTCCTCAAAACGAATGAAGATGAAAATCCTAATCAAAAATTTGTTCGAAATCAAATCTTAATTCAGTTAGAAGATAACGAAGAAAGAAGAAGTTTCTCCGAGAAACACAAAGAACTGATCTGGGATCCGAATGATGAAATTTTGGTAAAAACTTTTCAAAGAATCAAAGCTGGAAAACGTTATCAGGATTATATGGCTGATAGCGAAATTTCTTTCGAAGATGACCAAAAATTCATTGGTAAGTTGTTCCTGAGATATGTTGCGGAAAATACGGATCTGCATGACAGATTTGAAGAGAAAGAAATGTCTTGGGCGGATGATTTCCATATCGCCAATTCAATGATTCAGAAAACGATTGGTTTTATGAAGGAATCAGAAGCTTCTCATACATTAATCAAAATGCTGAAAGATGATGAAGATGAAGATTTTGCAAGAAAACTGGTGAGACAGGCGCTTAATAACTGGGACGAAACCGAAAAAAAATTGGAGTCGAAACTATTAAACTGGGATCTGGAAAGGATTTCTTTAATTGACAGAATTATTCTGGTTGCGGCAATTACGGAATTGGACAGTTTCCCATTGACAGCTTCTAGAATTATCATTAATGAGTATATTGATGTTTCCAAAGTTTACGGAACAGACAAGTCCAATGTTTTTATTAATGGGATTCTAGACAAATACACAAAAGATATTAATCGGATATAGCTCAATATATTAGAAATCACAAAAGCGATAATATAAGACAACTAAAAATATTATTACATATGAAATCAATCAAAATATTAGCAGTAGCTGCACTTTGCACATTGGCTTTTTCTTGTAACAAAAAAGAAGAAACAGCTTCTTCTGCAGAAAACTTAGATTCTGCCCAGGCAAAAACTGTGGTTGACGCACTTTCCCAACATGAAACGCCGGAAGAATCTGAGATGTTGAAAGAAGCCCAAAGCAAGCCATTGACAACGATCGCTTTCAGCGAAACTGACCACAACTTTGGCGACATCAAAAAAGGCGAAAAAGTAGAGCACGTTTACGAAGTGACCAACACAGGAACTAATCCGTTGATTATCTCTAATGTTAAACCAGGTTGCGGATGTACAGTTCCAGATTATACAAAAGAGCCGATCTTACCAGGGAAAAAAGGTAAAATCACTTTACACTTCGATTCTACAAACTTCGACGGATCAGTCAATAAAATAGCTGATGTTTTCCTGAATGTAGAAAAAGCACCGGTTCGTTTAACATTCTCAGCTAACATTTTACCATAAGATTATGCTAACAATATTTTTACAGGCAGCCCCGGCGCAGTCTATGACACCAACACTTTTGATGATCGGATTGATGTTCGTCGGATTTTATTTTCTGATGATCCGCCCGCAGATGAGAAAACAGAAACAGGAGAAATCTTTCCAGGAAGCATTGAAGCCGGGCGCAAAAGTAGTTACTACTTCCGGAATGCATGGAACGATCTTTTCGGTTAATGAAGACGGTGTGGTTTTAGAAACTTTAAGCGGAAAACTAAAATTCGAAAAAGCGGCAATTTCCAGAGATTTTACAATGGCCAGATTCCCGGAAACTTTTGGAGTAGATAAAAAGAAATAATATTAATTATTATTCTAAATATAAATCGCCCGAAATCTTCGATTTCGGGCGATTATTTTATCATCAAATCAACGGTTTCAAAAATTAACAAATCATCATTTCGTCACTTGATCAATAAACTCCAATACCGAATCCTTGCTCCAATCCATAGAACTATCTTCTTTTTTCAGGATTCTCCCATCTTTTCCAATCAGATAAGTTGTAGGAAAAGCAACAGGTAAAATCTTCGGATCCAAAGGACTTTCCGCTATGTAAACAGGCACTGTATAATTATTTTCTTTTAAAAATTTTTTCACATCTTCCTCTTGATCTTGCATGGCAATCAGGGCAAATTCAAGCTTATCTTTTTTCAATTGATAGAGCTTCTCAATCGTCGGCCATTCCGTTCTGCAAGGCGGACACCAGGTTCCCCAAAAATTCAGGAAAAGCACCTTTCCTCTTAAGCTTTTCAGATTGGTACTGCTTGTGTTAATTCCTTTCAGATCAATATTCAAAACATCTTCAGAAAGCATCGTTTCATTATTGATTTTCGCTACAGTTGGGCTCATCGCGATCTGTTCCGACACAAAATCACGAAGCGGTTTTATCAAGGCAAATGCTGACAAAATAAAGATGATGATTATATAAATCAGATTTTTCTTCAGAAATTTCATCCGGATTAAATTTAAAGTAATTCCAAAAGTTCCTCAATCGTATCGAAGCCTCTGTTTTTAGCATAATAAGTCTGCAATTCCACATAGAACTGGTCTTTCGTGAATTCTTCCGGATTCGCTTTATGTTTGTTCAAAAGCTCAGTCCCGTGTTTTGGTCTCGGTCCCCAATGGGCGATTTCATTAAAATCTTCATCCAGGAAAATAACAATCGGAATCGATTTGCCACCATTGGTCAAGTAATTATCAATCAAACTTGGTTCCTGGTCACGGTAAGTTATCCTGACTTCGAATTGCTCAAAAAACTTTACCACAACAGGAATCACCTGGCTTGCATCACCACACCAGGATTCAGAAATAATCAGGATTTTTCCCCGAAAGTTTTTTTGTGCAAACTTTTCAACCTGTTCAGAATTCGGAAGGTATTTCTCCCACATTCTGTTCATTCTTTGGATACCTAATCTGTAATATTCTGCATAATCAGCTTCTTGTGTGTCTTTTGGATTGCCTAATCTCTCTCCGGCATCACGAAGATATTCTGTGTAAGAAACAGCATTGTCCCAATATTGTTTGATGTTCATTATATTTTTCTGGTTTTATTAATTAAATACATATCTGCTAAAACAAAAGCGGCTAAACTTTCTACAATAGGAACAGCTCTTGGAACTACACAAGGGTCGTGTCTTCCTTTGCCTTCAATGGTTACGGTTTCGCCATCTTTATTGATGCTTTCCTGCGGGCGGAGAATCGTTGCCACCGGTTTGAATGCTGCGCGGAAATAAATGTCCATTCCGTTAGAGATTCCACCTTGGATTCCTCCGGAAAGATTGGATTGAGTTGTTCCGTCTTGGTTGAAAAGGTCATTGTGTTCCTTTCCTGTCATTTTTGCACCACAAAAACCGCTTCCGTATTCAAAACCTTTGCAGGCATTGATGTTCAGCATTGCTTTTCCCAATTCGGCGTGTAGTTTGTTGAAAATTGGTTCACCCAAACCAGTCGGAGCATTTTTGATAACACAAGTTACCGTTCCGCCAATCGTGTTGCCTTCTTTTTTGATTTCCTTGATTTTTTCAATCATCTTTTCAGCGGTTTCCTCATCCGGACAACGAACAATATTACTTTCGGTTTTAGAAAAATCCAAAGCCTGATAGGGTTTCTCACAGAAGATCTCACCAACCGAAGAAACATACGCATTAATTTCAATTTCCGGGAGAAGTTGTTTGGCTAAAGCTCCGGCAACGACCCAATTCAAAGTTTCACGGGCAGACGATTTTCCGCCGCCGCGATAATCCCGGATTCCGAATTTTTGGTCGTAAGTATAATCGGCGTGACTAGGGCGATAAGCCTGTGCGATGTGATCGTAATCTTTGGAACGCTGGTTTTCATTCTCAACAATGAAGCCGATTGGCGTTCCGGTCGTTTTTCCATCAAAAATCCCTGACAGAAAACGAACTTTATCGCCCTCTTTTCTTTGTGTAACAATAGCAGATTGTCCTGGTTTTCTGCGATCCAGTTCTTGTTGAACTTTCTCAATATCGATTTCCAGACCAGCGGGAAAATTGGTAATAATTCCGCCATAAGCTTCTCCGTGACTTTCGCCAAAGGAAGAAAGCGTCAAAAAGTTTCCTAAAACATTAAACATAAACAGAAGTTAGATAATAGACGAATAGATGATAGATTTTAATCTGCGTCTAACGTTACAAATTTACTGATTAAAAACTTATTTTTAAATAAATTGACAGTCTATTATCCTTCAGTCTATTATCTGAAAATCTATCTTTGCAAAATGAATTCTAGTAAAACTGTTCTGATTCTCGGCGCTAATTCGGATGTTGCAAAACAAGCCATCAAACTTTACATCAATAAAGGCTATTCTGTAGTTGCCGCTTCCAGAAATCTAAAATCTCTGGAAAAATTTGCTGATGAACATCATCTGGATAAATCTAAAATCGAAATTAAATACTTCGATGCCACAGATTTTTCTTCGCATCAAGATTTCTATGATGGATTATCTGTAAAACCCAATATCGTTGTTTACGCCGCAGGATTCCTAGTGGAAAATCAGGAAGCTTTAAAAAATTTCGTAGGCACTTTCGAAATGATGAAAACTAATTACATCGGCGCAGTTTCTATTCTTAATATCATTGCGATGGATAATTCGAACAAAAATCTGGAAAGGATTATCGGGTTGTCATCGTTGTCAGGCGTTCGTGGGCGAAAAAGTAATTTCGTTTATGGAAGTACAAAATCTGCTTTTACACAATATTTGGCCGGACTTCGACAAGAATTAACTTCAAGAGAAATTATTGTAAATGTTTTGGTTATCGGTTATATCAATACCAAAATCAATGCTGGATTAGAGCTTAGCAAAAAACTAATAATGGAACCTGATTATGTTGCTAAATTTATTATTAATGCCGGAAACTCATTTGAAATTGTTCCCAACTGGAAATGGAAAATCATCTATTGGATTCTAAAATTATCTCCGGAGTTTCTGGTGGCGAAATTGCCTTAAGATATGAAAATTTAATTCATACTTTTTTAGTATGAATTAAAAATTATTTTATAGTTTTGTCCTATAAAATAATTTTTGATGGAACTGAAATCATTAGATAAAGTCAGTAATCTTACTCCGGACCAGTTTGTTTCTCAATATATGAAACAGAATATTCCGATTATTTTAGAAGATTTTGTTGATTCAGAGAGTGTTGCATTCCAAAAATGGAATTATGATTATTTCAAGGAAATTGCCGGGGAAAAAGAAGTGGATGTTTATGGTGGAGAAATCCATTCTCTCAACAGAGCAGCCAGCAAACCGATTGCAAAAATGACTTTTGCAGAATATCTCGATCTCATCACCAACAAAGCAACAGAATATCGATTGTTTCTTTTTAATCTGCTCACCATAAAACCTGAACTTAAAAAGGATATTCAGTATAAAGATATCACGAAAGGTAAAGTTCTTCATTGGCTTCCATTTATGTTTTTCGGAGGCGAAGGTTCCAATACCAGAAATCACGTTGATATCGATATGTCACACGTTTTTCTGACACAATATCAGGGAATTAAAAGAGTTTGGTTATTTCCACTCAACCAATCTGATTTACTTTACAAGTTGCCTTACAATTTTCATAGCATTGCCAATCTTAAAACTTCAAGCCAAGAAGAATTTCCAGGATTGAAATATCTTAAAGGCTATGAAGCAGTTCTAAAACCGGGACAAACGCTTTACATGCCTTCTGGCTGGTGGCATTTTATCCAATATGAAACGGAAGGTTATTCTATTTCAGTAAGAGCTTTGCCATCAAAATTGATTGAAAAGTGGCGAGGATGTAGAAATCTGGTATTTACGAGACATTTCGATAACCTGATGAGAGAGCTATTCAAGGAAAAATGGTTCGATTATAAAGTTTCTGTCGCAAAAAAAAGAGCTCAAAAAGCAATCGATAAAATCGAAGGAAAACACATTTTGGATGATATTCCGGATATTCCGATACATTTTTGAATTACAGATTTTTTAATTAAAAAGAAAGTACCCTGTTCAAGAGGTTATTCTTTGATTGTTTTACGATGTTTGTTTATAAAATATGCCACAATAATATTTGGAACCCAGCATAACCAAGCGACTATGAGATATGCTAATTCTGGAGATTTTAATAATCCATTTAATAATGGGATCCAAAGCCTGAGAGTGACAGCCGCAAAAGTACACGCATAACTGTAGGTCATAAAGTTTTGATGCTTTTTGATATTGCCATTTTTTATACTTATTAATGCAATAATAGTTGTGATAAACCACAGAATGCCCAAACAAATAAATCCGAATGCAGATATAAATCCACCATTTGCAAAAAATCCAATATATATAGCTGTGATAGAGCTGATGATTACTGAAAGGACATAAAGCTTGCCTATTTTTCTATGTAGTATGGAACTTTTTTTTCGTAATTTTTCTACAAACTGAATCCATCCTATAATAAGAGATAGTCCTCCAAAACTAATATGACAAATAAATGAAATTTTCCATATCAAATTGTTTGTTACTTCTGGGATTTTGCTGTTAAGAAAGGTATATTTTTCTTCCACAAAGAGATAAATTGAAGGGAATAGTAAGCCTGTGAACAAAGCCAAAACAATGATAATAATAAATAATAACTTCTTTACCATAAAAATATTAGGATTAATCAATGGGTATAAATCCCGACAAATATGAGAAGTTTGAGAAGTGAAACTGTTCCAAAATGTAAGTTGAAACCAATTTTATTCTTCTAAAATGGAAAAGTTAAAATAATTAATGAGAAATTTCTTTGTTATTTCAAATCCAGATTTTGTTCTTTTAAAAATTCTTTAGGAGATTTGTTCTCATATTTCTTAAAATTTCTATTGAATGACGTTTTAGAATTAAAACCACTTTCAAATGCCAAAGAAAGAATCGTGAATTTTTCATTTTCAGGTAAAACTGCTAATCTTTTGAATTCCTTAATTCTATAAGTATTAACATAGTCGTAGAAATTTTTATTTTCCACTGTGTTGATGATTTGTGAAAGCAAATTGGGGTGAACTTCTAAAAGATTCGAAACCAAATTCAGGTTTAGTTCAGGGTCGGTATAGAGCTTTTCAGATTCCATCTTGTGGACTAATTTTTTGTAAATCAGCTGGATTTTTTCATCACTCAAAAGAGATTTTTGATATTTTACAGGAACTTCTTTCTTCTCTGGTTGGATTTCTTCAAGAGTATTAATTTCTAATTCTGAAATATTTAATATTCCAGCTTTATTGATTCCAAAATATGCTGCAGTAAGAACAAAAATAACCACTGAGGTAAAAATTAGAATATCATTTTTTGTTATAACACAGAACCATATTATTAACATCCCTATGATGAGATAATAAGCCCAATTCAAATTGATTTTTTCAAGATTAGAATATTGGTTAGAGATTTTATTTTTATATTTTTTGAGTGAAACGAAGCTTAAACTAATATAAATAATTCCTGAAATAATCATCAAAATATTAAGTGCTTTCCTTAACTCCAAATAACTCTTTTCATTTTGGTAAATTTCGATTTTCTCTTCGGGAGGTAAGATGAAAAAATCATACAAAATACAGTAGATGCTAACTACTGTTAAAAAATGAAGAAACCAATATTTATTAAGTTTTTGCCGAGTAAGGCTTTCTATATAAAGATATAATATAGGACCGTGAATAAAAGGAAACGCTTTTTCTATTCCTAAAAAGCCCGGGAAATGTAGATATTCTCCTGAAAAAATATATATAAACAAAGTAAGATGTAGTCCAATTACAAAAAACCATACAGACAATACATAATCTGAAATGTTTTTTCTTTTCTTTCCAAGAATTAGAAAAGATGAGAAAAAAGCTATGAAAATTCCTGCAAAATAAAATATCATCAGAATTAATAAAAGGGTATGATACTTGGCTCAAAACAAAAAGCGAGAAAAAATCTCGCTTCTAATTTATGATTTTAAATCTAATTTCAGTTCCAACTCCGTGAGTTGTTCCTGATGAATAGGCGCTGGTGCGTCAATCATCACATCTCTTCCTGAATTGTTTTTCGGGAAAGCAATGTAGTCTCTGATGACTTCGTTTCCGTCTAAAATAGCTACCAAACGGTCAAATCCGAAAGCTAAACCTCCGTGAGGCGGCGCTCCATATTTGAAAGCGTTCATCAGGAATCCGAATTGCGCTTCTGCTTCTTCTTTTGAGAATCCTAACAAGTCAAACATTTTGGACTGCAAATCTTTATCGAAAATTCTGATAGAACCACCACCGATTTCGTTTCCATTCAAAACTAAATCGTAAGCATTGGCTCTTGCTTTTCCCGGGTCAGTTTCCAATAAACCAAAGTCTTCGGTTTTCGGAGAGGTGAATGGGTGATGCATTGCGTGGTATCTTCCGCTTTCTTCATCAAATTCCAGTAATGGGAAATCTACAACCCAAAGTGGTGCAAATTCGTTCCCTTTTCTGAGTCCAAGACGATTTCCTAATTCCATTCTCAAAGCTGAAAGTTGAGTTCTTACTTTATCAGCGTTTCCACTCATTAAGAACATCAAATCTCCGGCTTTTGCTCCAAATTTCTCAGCGATTTTCTTTAAATCTTCTTCAGAATAGAATTTGTTAACGGATGAAGTTATAACACCGTCGTTCTGGAATTTGATCCAAACCATTCCAGTTGCTCCGATTTGCGGGCGTTTTACCCAATCAATCAATTCATCGATTTGTTTTCTGGTGTAATCCGCAATGCCTTCAACATTAATCCCAACAATCAATTCCGAATCATCGAATATTTTGAAATCTTTTCCTTTTACCAACTCATTCAGTTCCACGAATTCCAATCCGAAACGGATGTCCGGTTTGTCGTTACCATATTTCTGCATCGCATCAGCAAATGTCATTCTTGGGAAATTGTCGAAATCTTTTCCTGTGATGTCTTTCAATAAAGTTTTGGTCATGCCTTCGAAAACATTCATAATGTCTTCCTGTTCTACAAATGCCATTTCGCAATCGATTTGAGTGAATTCCGGCTGTCTGTCGGCACGCAAATCCTCGTCACGGAAACATTTTACGATTTGGAAATATCTGTCCATTCCGCCAACCATCAACAATTGTTTGAAAGTTTGTGGTGATTGAGGAAGCGCATAAAACTGTCCGGGATTCATTCTGCTTGGAACTACGAAATCTCTTGCACCTTCCGGAGTTGACTTAATCAAAACAGGTGTTTCAACTTCGATAAAACCTGAATCTGAAAGATAATTTCTCACTTTCTGCGCCATTTTGTGACGGAAAATCAGTTTGTCTTTTACAGGGTTTCTTCTGATATCGAGATATCTGTATTTCATTCTCAATTCTTCGCCACCGTCCGTTTCGTCTTCGATAGTGAAAGGAGGAAGTTCAGACGCATTTAATATTTTTAAATCGGAAACTAAAATTTCGATGTCACCGGTTGGGATTTTCGGATTTTTTGAAGCACGTTCTATAACAGTTCCTTCTACTTGGATCACAAATTCGCGGCCTAATTTCTTAGCCGATTCCAATAATTCTTTTGAACTTCTTTCTTCGTCTAAAACCAATTGTGTAATGCCGTAACGATCCCGCAAATCGACCCAAATCATAAAACCTTTGTCCCGGATGGTTTGTACCCAGCCGGAAAGTGTTACTTTTTCATTCAGATTTGCCAGCGTCAGTTCGCCGTTTGTGTGTGTACGGAACATTTTTTTTAGATGTTAGTTGTTAGACTTTAGATATTAGACTTTTAGTAGGCTAATTTCCGAGTGCAAAGATAAGGTTTTGCGAGAAATAATTTTGATTGATGTTTAAAGGTTTTTTGATGTCAGAGGTTGAATCTTGGCACAGCGCGTAAGGGATAGTAGTGGATATCCTTTTTCTGTTCTCTGAACAGGAAAAGATAGGAACGGATAGCCCGACCCGGGCTGACGGACATGCGCTGGCGAGGGATACGCCTAAGTATTGGTTAATTAAAAATTAATTCATAAATTCGTAATAATCAAATACTTAATTATTATGGGAAAAGGTGACCAAAAATCCACCAAAGGAAAAAGAGTACGCGGAAGTTATGGAAAAACGAGACCGAAAAAATCTTCCAAATCTGTAGTAGTTGCTGAAAAACCAGCAAAAGTAAAGGCCGAACCAAAACCAAAAGCAGTAAAACCGAAAGCAGAAAAAGCTGAAGAAACTGAAGAAAAACCAAAAGCAAAACGAACAAAAAAAGCCGAAGAATAATCTTCGGCTTCATTTTTTTATAAGGAATTTATTTTCCAAAAATGCTTCCCAACAATCCGCCAAGTCCACCTTGTTGAGATTGT
Organism: Epilithonimonas pallida; assembly: GCF_900182975.1. Classification (NCBI taxonomy): domain Bacteria; kingdom Pseudomonadati; phylum Bacteroidota; class Flavobacteriia; order Flavobacteriales; family Weeksellaceae; genus Epilithonimonas; species Epilithonimonas pallida. The sequence goes on from NZ_FXUO01000003.1 coordinate 18,986, forward strand.
TGTTGATTTCCGCCACCAAGAACACTTCCCAAAATATCGCCCAAACCACCACTAGAAGATTGTTGAGCGCCACCAAGAACGCTTCCGAGGATGTTACTTAAAGGATTGTCCGATGCCTGCGCTTGCTGGGAAGAACTTCCAAGTATTCCGCCTAGCAAATCTCCTAAGCCTCCACCGGAAGTTACATTGTTTGCCTGCTTTTGCTGACCGATATAACCCATAATTACAGGAGCTAAAGTTGCCAGAACCGGCCCGATTTTGTCCATAGAAATCCCTGTATTTTGTGATAATTGATTTTCTACGTTGGCTTTTTCTCCTCCAAAGATATGACTTAAAATAGAATCGCCTTCTTGTTCTCTGTCAAGTGCCTGAGCAGGATTGTTGAGGATACTTCCGTCATGGTCTCTGTCGAGAGCAGCATTCAGTTTGTCTGCTTCTTCTGCATTTTCCGATTTTTTCTTAAGGTAACTGATCACCAAAGGTGCAGCTACAACCAATAAGGCAATGATTTGATTTTTGCTGATCCCGAATTTGTTTTCAGCCTGTTCAGCGACTTGATTACCGGCGCTTCCAGTGATAAGGTCTAATAGACTCATAATTTATGTTTTTAAAATGTGTAAATCCAAAGATGATAAATTTATCTCAATAAAAAAACAAAAATTGTATTTTTTATAGATCGCGGATTTCCTCTATGGTCTGATACTTTTTTCTGAGCTCTATAAACTCTTTGGATGCCAGCTTCAAAGCAATGACATTATCTCTTGTCTGCCCGTTGTTCAACGTAAACTCGATGCAGCCAATGTTGTTATTAAGCCAAGGAAGCATATAATAGCAGAGCCCGTCTTTATATAATTTTTCTTGATGAAATTTTTTCCCCTGTGGTGTTAATGAGACTATATAAAGACTGAAAATATAAAATAAAGGAATCAGTAATGGAGTAAGCATTAGTCTTTTCAAAGCATATTTGGAACTAAGTTTCTTGATTCCTAAAGCAATAAATGCCGTAAAAATTATATAAAAAGGAATAAAAAAAACATAATTGTCAGAAACCGCGTAGAAAGTTGCAAAACCCAGTGTGAAAAGGCAGGCTGTAAAAAGAAAGAAAGATTCGGTTTTGAAGTTTTTATACAGATAAATAATTCCCGCAAAGCTGAACAAAATGAACACGTTAAAATTATAAATTAAAAAAGCAGAAGCTTTTGCAATGTCTTTTAACAGATCTTTAATACCTTGATTAAATGTATCTTCTACCCAAGGTCCTTTTTTGGAGAAGAAAGCATATTTTATGTCAATTCCCTGCAGATAGTTGACCCAAAACATAAAGAAAAGAGGAACAAGAAAAACAATGAAAGAGATTATTACTTTTTTGCGATCAGACTTTAACAAATAAAGCAAAACCATGTAGGCAGGGATCAACATAATATTCTGAATATGAACCCAAAGACTTAAGCCCAATACAAAGCCGGCTATAATAAGATAGTTTTTAGATCGGTTCTTCAATGACTTGACAGAATATATTAAAAAAAGAATGATCCAAAAGGCATTAAACGTATAAACTTCTATAGTTTCCGCACTTCGCCAAAAAGTAAAACAAAACCCAAAAACGGATGTTGACATCAGGGCTATCCAGTTTTCTTCAACAAATTCCTTAATCAAAACAAAAACCAGGCTTACGGTTATTGCAGCGGGAACAACAGACATCAAACGCATTACCAGCACACTGTCCATTGCCAGGTATTTTGAAAAAAAGATTGCCGTGTTCATATAAAGAAAATGAGTAAGCGGCATAAAATCAAGCAAAAATTCCCTTTTTTCTACATCCAGAACAAAACCGATGCAATCCCCAAAAGAAATTTTGGAAAAACTACCGGCATAATAGATAACTAAAAAGACAAGAAAAATGAGAAAGGTTATCGTTTTTTTATTCATTCAGGATTAGTTTTTAAAAATCGGAACATTGCTGCACGCTTCCCCAAACATCAGTGACTTTACAAGCGGCTTGAGCTGTTCCACCAATTCCACATAAGCGTTGTTGGGGATCAACTCATCACTACAGCCTTTCACCAGGACACGCTTGTCTTTCAGTTCAGAAAAATCATAGGTCTGGATGGCGTTGTGCATCAGCAAAACTTCCAAATCTTCCCGGTTTCCGAAAACAATTTTCTTCGCAGCATCCGTAATTTTTGAAGTAATGAGAAAATATGCCCAAAGTGGAATGATCACATCCTCAGAACAATAGATGTAAACATAAGCGTCTCTATAGATTTCTTCATCAATGTTTTTGATTTTTTCACGGAAATCTTTTTCTCTCAAAATCTGTCCTTCCCAAAGAAAATCCTTGATGTCAATTCCCAAACGTTTCCCTTTCGGAACCAGGTCGGAAATATCAAAATTCACCAATCCGCTTCCTGCAACTTTATTTACGATTTCTTCCATTTTGTAATTTTATATTCTTTAGGAGCTTAATCCCGCTATCCGCTATATCTTTTTCTTTTTTATTAAAAAAGATTAGTGAAAAGCAAAAGTAAGCAAAACGATTAAAACCTTTGCTATACAACGCTTTATAAAACAGTAGTCTTGATTTGGGACTCAGTGTCAGACTAGTTTTGGGCTTAAAATGATAAGGTTAGGTTACTAATTCGTTACCGACTAACAAAAGTTTTAAAACGTATTAAGTGGCTATATTTCAGTATTTTGCACCTATTTTTACATTTCCTTGTAACTCAATGTAATTTAATTTTAAACATTAAACATTTGAGTTATGGAACAGACAAAAAAGTCCACGTTCAAACTGCTTTTCTACTTGAAAAAGAACGAACTGAAAAAGAATGGTAACGCCCCGATTATGGCACGTATTACAATTGATGGAACAGCTAAAACTTTGGGTACAAAGTTAGAAATTAACCCCAATAATTGGGAGTTAAAATACGGCCGTGTTGAGGGCAAGAGTGCCATAGCAGCTAGTATTAACCAAAAGCTGGATAACATACGAGGGCGTATCGACAAAATTTATGAGGATATGCTGAAGCATGAAGGCTTTGCTACTGCCCAAAAAGTAAAGCTCTCGTTTTTAGGTGTAGGTGTAATGGATGATGCTATACTGAAAGTCTTCAACGATCAAAATGAGAATTTTAAAAAATTGGTTGAAAAAGAAGAACGCTCACAAAGTACCTATAATAAGTATATAACGGTTTTCAATCATCTTACCACGTTTATAAAAGAACGCTATCACCGTGATGATATCGCTTTCCGTGAATTAACGGGCGATTTTATCCGTGAATTTGACTTCTATCTTCGTTACGACATAAAGTCTTCACATAATACAGTATGGGTTTATACAATGCCTGTATTAAGTTTAGTAGAACTGGCTATTAAGAAAGGCTTAATACGTGATAATCCGTTTCAGGATTATGAAATCAGTATGGAAGAAACAAACAGAGGTTATATTTTAAAGGAAAATGTAGAAACATTAATGAGATGCATACCACCGCATCCGAGATACGAGCTTGTAAAAGACCTTTTTATTTTTAGTTGTTTTACCGGACTTGCTTATGCAGATATTAAAAAATTGACTAAAAACAATATTCAATCTTTTTTCGATGGACATCAGTGGATAATCAGCCGAAGAAAGAAATCTGATATCGCATCCAATGTTCGATTAATGGAAATCCCTAAACGCATTATTGATAAATATCAGGGTACTACAAGGAATGAATTTATTTTTCCAGTTCCGACAAATGTAACCTGCAATAACCACGTTACTAGACTGATTGAAACAGCAGAGATTATCACTGAACAAAAAGTAACTTTTCATACGGCAAGGCACACTTTCGGAACAATGTTTTTAACTGAAGGTGTACCGCTTGAAAGCCTTAGTAAAATGATGGGACATAAAAACATCTCCACAACCCAGATTTACGCTAAGATTACAAGTCAGAAAATCAGTAAGGATATGGATTTAGTTGCACCAAAGTTTCAGGCAATGGAAGAAGCATTTCTTATCCAAATGAAAAGTGAAGAAATAGAATTATTAAATGATTAAAAAATTGAATTTTACGATATCGAATAAATTATGCCATAAAAATTATTGTAATTTTTTACTTCTTAGATCGAAGCAGAACTTAACGGTTCTGCTTTTAATTATATTTAATTATTACTGACTGTGCTTTGAGCCAGCTTCTAATGAACTTTTCAAAGCCTCAACAGCCTGTATCAATTCCACTTCGTTTATTGAAGCGAAGCCAAACCGAAATGCGTTTTGTTCCAAATCCCAACGGATAATTTTAAACTGCGTATTGGCAACAAGTCGGGCAATAGAAAATTTAGGGTTTAGTTTTACCCAGATAGCCATTCCGCCTGTTGGCAACGTATAGGAAACGTATTTGCCCAATTTTTCTTTCAGCAACGCATCCAATAAATCTCTGCGTTCGTGGTAGCATTTTTTTGACTTTTTCAGATGTCTTTTAAGTTCGTCCTCTTTTATCAATGTAGCCAAAGCACTCTGCATATAACCATCACCGCCCACATCTATTATTTTTCTGAAAGCCGTACACTGTTCGATAAAATTTTTAGGAGCCACCATAAAACCAATACGCAAAGCAGGGTCTAATATCTTGGAAAAAGAACCGATATAAATCACGTTTCCGTTATGGTTGCCACTTGCCAAAGGAAGGTAAGGCGACGATGTATAATGATAATCATAGTCGTAATCATCTTCGATAATAGCAAACGAAAACTGTTTGGAAAGTTCCAACAATTTTATCCGTCTTTCCACGCTTAACGTTACGGTTGTAGGATAATGATGATGCGGAATTACATACACGGCATCAATTTTTTTCCGTTTGCATATCCTTTCAATGGCATCTGTATCAATCCCCTTTTCATCTACATTTACCTCGATGATTTTCGCTTCGGTTTCTTCAAAGGTTTTATTAGCAACAGGATAATTAGGCTTGCCCACGATGATATTAGACGAATGTCCTAAAAGAAGTTGTGCAGACAAATAAATGCTCATTTGTGCCCCGTGAGTAATCAGAATATTATCAACCGAAATATTTAGCCCCCTTGTTACCGACAGATAATTGACCAGCTCTTCCCGAAGTTTTAAAGTGCCCTGAGTTGTTCCAATGTTTGCGTTTTTAATGGCATATTTTTTTGAAGTAAGCGAGCGGTATGTTTTCAATAAATCATCTATGGGAGAAAGTCTTACGTCAGGGTGTCCGTCATCAATAATAATATCGGGATAAGAAACCGCATTTTTGCCAATGCTATTTTCTTCTATAATTCTAAAAGGTATATCCAAATCATTTTCGTATGGTGTCAGTATTTTAGGCTCACTCCACTTTTGAGGTTTCAGCAAAGGTATATGCTCCGAAACGGCAACGTGCTTTCTTGGAACAATCATAATCCAATCCTGTGCGTCCAATTCCTCATAACCTGCAACTACTGTCTTGCGGTGTACACCCAACTTTTTAGCCAATTCACGGCTACTTGGCAGGTGCGTTCCAGCTTTCAAAGTACCGCTTCTAATGGCATTGATGATTGAAATAGCAATCTGCCTGTAAACAGGGATTTTACTTTCTTTATCTATAATAATGATGTGTTCGTATGGAAACATTGTGGACTACCTTTTATATATGAATTGGACTACAAAGATAGTCCTATTGGAAATTAACTTTGCTATCTCGATTAAAATAAATTAAGGCAATGGAATTCAACATCAAAAAAGTAGGTCTAAGCGATTTAGACACAACAGCAGAATTATTTAACCTTTATCGGGTTTTTTATCGTCAGGCAGACGATTACGAAAAATGCAAACATTTCATTAAGGAACGATTGGACAACGACCAATCAAACATTTTTGTCGTGTACGCAGACGGTAAAGCAGTCGGGTTTGTGCAGTTGTACAAGCTGTATCATTACATCAAATTGGCAAAGCAATGGTTATTGAGTGACTTGTTTGTTCATCCCGATTACAGAGGTAATGGACTTTCGGTAGCATTGATAGACCGAGCAAAGCAATGGTGCGATGAAACAGGAGCTTGCGGACTGATGCTTGAAACCGAAAAAACAAACGATATAGGAAACAAATTATATCCACGTTGCGGATTTGAGTATGACGGAAAGCACAATTATTACTACTGGTGGAAGTAACGAACAAGGCGGGCTAAATCGGTTCGCCTTTTTGCGGAAAAATGGTCGTGTGGTCGAGTGGTCGAGTGGTTAGACAAGGGTATGCAATACCTTTCACGATGGTTCAAATCCATCCCCGACCTCAACTAATCATATAATTTTGATGAATGTATTCGACCTTATCATAAACGACAAAGAACAGGTAGCATTAAACGATATATTCCTTGATGAAGCTAACAGACAGCAATTTGAACAGCTTATTAAGGAACATAAATATATTGAAGAATTGAGCCAATACGGATTGCCTGTAAACAACAAAATATTACTTCAAGGCAGTTCGGGTTGTGGTAAAACAATGACTGCCAAAGCCATTGCAAAAGCATTGAGTAAAAGCATTCTTATACTCAATTTGAGTAATGTAGTTTGTTCACGTATTGGCGAAACATCGCAGAACATCAAACAGGTATTTGACAAAGCAGGTAGGGAAAAAGCCGTTTTGTTTTTAGACGAATTTGACCAAATTGGAAAAGCAAGGGGAAACGATGATAAAGACGTAGGCGAAATGCGGAGATTGGTAAACACCTTAATACAGCTCATAGATTACTATCCTGAAAAAGCATTGTTGCTATGTGCTACCAACCACCCCGAAATTATTGATACAGCTTTATTAAGACGGTTTCAGTTGCGGATAAATTTTGAAATGCCTACTCAACAAGTTTTAGACGAGTATTACCACAAACTATTATCCCGATTTCCAACGGAATTGCAGAGCATAGAACGTAAATACAGTATCTCATTTGCCGAAGCCAAAGACCATACGTTTACATTAGTGAAATCCTTGCTGATTAAGGAGTTGGAAGAAAAACAAAAAATAGTGGAAGAATGAACGAAGAAATTTTAAAAAATATAGCCGATATAAAAGAGCGGATAAACAACGCCTGTAAGGAAAGCAACCGAAATTCCGATGAGGTAAAATTACTGTTAGCTACAAAGACCGTACCTGCGGAGCGTATCAAAATTGCATTACAGGCAGGACATACATTGATGGCCGAAAACAAAGTGCAGGAACTAAAAGAAAAATACGAAGCCTTGACAGAAATTCCGCACACTAACCATTTTATAGGGCATTTGCAGACCAACAAAATCAAAGACCTGTTGAAATACAATGTATCCTGTATTCAGTCACTTGACCGTTTGGATTTGGCAGAAAAATTACACCAACGCTTACAGTTTGAAAACAAAACCATAGAAGTATTGATACAGGTAAATACTTCGTTTGAAGAAAGCAAATTTGGCGTAAACCCCGATAATGCCATTGAATTGGTAAAACAAGTTGCAAAGTTGGAAACCCTGAAAATAAAAGGTTTGATGACCATTGGACTGTTCAGTGCCGAAACCGAAAAAGTCCGTAAATGTTTCCGATTGCTCAAAGATATTCAACAGCAAATCATTGCTTTAAACATTCCTAATGTAGAAATGTACGAATTGTCAATGGGAATGAGTGGCGATATGGAAACAGCCATTGCAGAGGGTGCAACCATTTTACGAGTAGGTACGGCTATTTTCGGACAAAGGATTTACCCGGATAGTTATTATTGGAATGAAAACTTAGGCTAAAGTATTATTGTTTGTAAACAAAAAAATGAGCAGGATTTAAAGATCCTGCTTTTTTTATGCCCTTATTTTTTCTGTAGCCTAAGCACATTTACGCCTTTCATATCCCCTCGCTGTAAAAGAGCTTATGACTACTTCTTTAAATAGAAAATTGAAAAATACAGCCTGCTATTTCCTCCCTTCATATTTTTCAAATCTCTATCACAGGCTTTCAACGCCTGGTCAATTATTCTATAAAAATTAGAACAGAATATTTCCATAATCAACCGGTAAAAAGGCAGCCAAAGTACGGCGGTCACCCACGCTCAATCCCAGCCAAAAGACTACGGCATAAACGGTTTCCTCCCTAAAGGTACCCTCCAATTATTCCGTTTCCTTTTGGCTTTTCCTCTTGACCGCCTTGATAGTCTGCTTTCTTTTTTCCGGTTTTTCTTTTGGAAAAAATTATGCGAAGCGAAGCGGAGCAAACCACAAGACGAAGCAGGAAACGAGAAAAGCGAACGTAACAAAATGTAAAACTTTTAAAACAGGAACGATTATGAACATCATCGGAAGACTGACAAGAGATGCGGAAGTACGCACAACGTCACAGGACAAACAAGTAGTAAACTTTTCAGTAGCTACAAACGACAGCTACAAAAACAAGCAGGGCGAACGCATAGAGCAAACCACCTATTTCGACTGCTCTTATTGGATTTCTGCAAAGGTAGCCACCCTACTCACAAAAGGCACTTTAGTAGAACTCACAGGACGAGTAAGCACAAGAGCGTGGACAGGCAATGACGGAGAACCGAGAGCAGGACTGAATTTTCACACTTCAAACATCAAATTGTATGGAGGTGGCAAGAGAACCGAAACCGTACAGGCTACTGCACAAACAGGAAGCAACAGTACGGCAGGGAAAGGCACAGAAGACGACCTACCATTCTAACAACAATCATTTAATCATTTTTCAAACTTCAAAATTTTATCAAAATGGCACATAACATTCATTTCAACGAGAGAACAGGAAAGCATAGTTTCTTTTCAGTACAGCAAAAAGCGTGGCACGGTTTGGGTCAAATTGTCGAACAATATCCAACGAGCGAAGAAGCTATAAAACACGCAGGGTTAGATTATGAGGTTGCAAAATCCCCACTGTTTACCAAAGGTTCGGGTATAATTGAAACCGCTAACGGTATCGAGATAGGCAGTACCGAATTGGAAGTACCTAACTATTTCGCCAACATACGTACCGATAACAATGCAGTTTTGGGCGTGGTTGGTAAGGACTACCACATTGTACAGAACCATGAAGCCTTTAATTTCTTTGATGCCATTGTAGGCGGTGGCGAGGGTATTCTGTACGAAACCGCAGGAGCATTAGGCAACGGAGAACGAATATTCATTACAGCCAAACTGCCCGACTATATCAGAGTAGGCAATGGCGATGATGTAACGGAAAAGTACATTTTTCTTACCACTTCGCACGATGGTTCGGGCAGTATCACAGCCGCTTTTACTCCCATTAGGATTGTATGCCAAAATACGCTGAATGCCTCATTACGCAGTATGACCAATGTAGTCCGTATCAAACACACTTCGGGAGCAAAACAACGTATCGAGAGCGCCCACAAGATTATGGGACTTGCCAATACATTGAGCATACAATTAGAGGGCATATTCAATGAGTGGACAAAGGTTAAGGTTACAGACCGAGAAGTTAGAAAGCTAATCCAATTGGCACTTTGCCCCAACAAGGAAACGCTTGACCTACTCAAAAAAGGTGCGGAAGATGAAGTTTCCACCGTGTTCAAAAATGTGGTTGATGATGCTTTCAGCTATGCGATGATGAGCGATACCCAACAAATGGACACTACAAAAGGTACATTGTTCGGAGCGTATAATGCCGTGACAGGCTACTATCAGAACGTAAGAAATTACAAGAATGACGAAGCCAAGTTACAGAGTATTGTTCTCGGTGGTACTGCCCAACTCAAATCGCAGAAAGCATTTGACCTATGTACCTCATTTGCTTTAGACGGTGCGGAAATTTTCAAACTTAATTAAATAACCACAGGCTACCGCCTTAATCGGTGGTAGCCTACTATAAACTACAATTATGACAATAGAGATATATGAAGCAACGCTGAAGCACGACACAGGTACGACAATGCTAAGAGTATTTTCATTAAGTGGAAAGCAGGGAGCTATACAGCAGATAACAACCACAGAGGGTTGTCCCGAATGTGCCATTGTGGATATAGTGAAGATTGATGACGATACAAAACAGCAGGATATGAAAGCAAAAACCATTGAGGAAGCAGAAGAATTGGCTAAAGACAAGAGCCTTGAAAAGAAGCACAGGGACGAAACAGTACATATTATCTACTGCAATCGTACGGAGTATTTCTTTATAGACACGGGCGGTTTAATACGCCTTTGGGAGCAATCATTCGGCTACTATGTAAATGGCGTTTACACCGCTGAAAAATCACATTCATAACCCTTAAACAATATACGATTATGGCTAATTGGTGCAGTAATACGGTTGTTTTCGAGGGAGAACCCGAAGCAATCGAACAGATACAACAGCTATTCAAATCAATGGCTGAAAAACAACAGGAAGAAAATTGCGGACAACTTCCCGACTTCGTAGAGGACAGTAAGGGTGGCTATTTCTTCGACATCTACCAAGACGATGATGTTACAGGCATTTTTCAGTATGAAACAAAATGGTCGCCCAATATTGAGGTAGTACAAGCGATAGCAGAACACTATAACGTGAATTTCACACAGGACTATGAGGAATTGAGCAACTGTGTATGTGGCAGGGCAATTTTCTCTGACAAGCTACTCACAGATATTTTTTTGGACGATGAAGAATTTGAGCAATACGAGTTCGATGAAGAAACAGATACCTATCATTTTGAGGGCGAAGAATACGAAAGTGATTACGAGATTTTAGAAACCCTATTGGAGCGAAAAATCGCCATTCATCAACCTTAAATGCAGATACAATGGAAACAAAAATAATAGCCACAAAGTTTGTTCGCCACGATGTACCCGAACTGAAAACCCTGCAAAATGCAAAGGTCTATCTGTTAAGGGAAAAACTCAACAAGGGCGAAAAGATGAACCGAGCCGAAAAGAACTGGCTAGCAGAAGCCGTAAACCGAAATGCTTTTTTCAAAAGAGCCGTTCCCTTGCAGGGTTATCGGTTTGGGTTTGAAGATGTATTAAAAACCTATGTGGTAAAGCAGTACGGCAATTGGGCAGAATACAACGCACCCGACAAAACAAGCCTTAAAACCATTGTTTACGGCAGGATTGACCAGATAGCGGAAATCACTAAATAAGAATTAGAGCAGTAATGAAAATAACAGATTTACACGGTTGCGAAATTGAAGTAACCGACCTAAGGGAAGCTATCAAAGTAGCCAAACGCAATACAGGATATAGTCACGATGACAAAAGTTTTTCCGACTTCGATAAAAGACAAAAAAACTATTGGACGGACATACACGAGAAACTGATAGCAATCAAAAAACGAATAGATAACAATTAAAATTTCAGAACGATGAATACCAATTTTTTCAATCAGATACAACAGTTAGACTTTACAGGAGTATTGCAACTGAACATTTCAAAAGGAGCAGAAACCAACCTTATCGTATCAGTACTGCTCAATAACGAACAATGCGGAGATAATGCCAAAAACCTTATTCCCCCATTAACTTTTAACGCCACTCCCCAAGAGTTTGACGAGGGATTTTTTGAGCAGATAAAAGCACCTATCAAAACCGTTTCGGGTGTAATGGTGGATATGGAGAAATTTCTAAAACAAATGGAAATTGTCAAACAGCAATCGGCAATGGAGAAAGAAAAGACGGAGAAAGCTAAAAAAGAAAAAGAAGCTAAAGACAAGAAGTTTAAAGACGGGATGGCAAAGGCTGACCAACTTGAAAAAGAGGGTAAATTTCGTGAAGCGTGGATGAAAGTTCCCGACATAACCGAGTTTCCCGAAAAAGCAGACGAGATACGCAAACGCAAAACGGCATTGTCTGCAAAATTCGCTACACCAAGCCTTTTCGGAGAAGCGGAAGAACCGCAACCCGAACCGAGCCAAGAGGAAGAAACTACACCCGAACCGCCAAAAACGGACGAAGTTACAGCCGATTATCCCATAGATGAAACGGACGAAGAAGAAACAGAGTATCAATGATTTAAAACGAACATTATTATGTTATTAGCAACGCAATTAGAACGAGTGTTTATACTTAAAGATAAAGGACAGGACATCAGACTGACCGACCCCGAACCACGTTGGAGCGTGGAAGCCGTAATGAATTTTTACGCCAATATGTACCCGATACTTACAACGGCAAAAGCATCTGCACCACAGATAAAAGATGATGGCGTAGAGTACAAATTTGAGAGCGTAATGGGAACGAAAGGTTAAATCAAATATTTAAAACGATGAACTATGCACAAACATATCATATCGGGAACTATCACAATACCCGAACAGCAACGACAACGGCAATTGCACCGCCAATTGAACGAGTTCGCCAATTGGATGCAAAATCCAAAGGATGCAAACGAAGTGAGGAAAGACAAACGCAAGTCTGTACCGACAACAATGTTGCCGATGGTTTTCTAAAGTGTACGTTTCTGCCTAAACTGAAAGAAATCAAAACCGTACAGGCTTGCAGGAAATCGGATAAAACGGAAAGAGATTTTTTTCAGTCCCTTTCCAAATTGGCAGAGCATTACCAAATTGAGCCTATGCAGACCCGACAATTTCCATACCCCTACAATATGGCATTGACAATGTCGGATATAGAAGAAAAATTGAAACAAAAGGTTTTGGATTGGGAAGAAATACGTTTGGTACAGGATAGCAAGAAAATCTATTTTGTAAGTGAAGAACGCTATAACACAGGCTCAACGCTTTTTTACATTCCCGTTGCTTCGCTATACCGAATGTTGCACAACCGCAAACGGAAAAGAAACGCCCATTTGTTGTTGTCCGTTTGTGCCTATCTGTACCACGTAGCCGACATTCCCTATTACAGGCAAGAAGCAAGCTATTTGTATTGGATGTACGACATGATGAACGATTGGGTTGAGCAGGACGATTATACGGATGAAACGGGGGATTATCTTGCCGAGATAAAACAAGCCGAATATATCGGGGATTATATGGAACAGCGGATTTTTAACCGTATCAATCTGACCGTATTTGAACAGCGTATCAACAGTTTTAAAGGGAAAGACGATTTTGACATTGAGTGTTTGGACGTAGCAAAAGAAGCTTTTGCTCTTTATCAGACCTATCCGAATGCAAATGTTTTCCGCAATGCCAAACCCAACGGAGAAGCATCGGATGAAGATATGGAGAACATCATCGGAATGGAAAAGTACATTTCCTTTTACGCAGACCACAAAGGTTGGCTAAATGAAACCCTTATAGAATCAGTCAACACCGAAATGCAGGAATACGGACAAATGGAAGAACCGATTATCCAAAAACAGTTTGACGGCAGGGATATAACCGCTAACAACCTTTGTTTTGAAAACCGACTGTTTACATTACTGCACAGCCTAAGCGACATTTTACACACCTTTTAAAATTGGAAATTATGGAAACGATTAACGACATAACACAGGACTTCGGCACATTGTACCACCCAAAATCCGCTTTGGTATTCTATGAAACCAAAGGAAGCAATACCGATGTTTATGTAGAGCATTTTGATATGGACAAAAACGGCAATCCTATCAACGCCCACCCTTTGACAGTAAAGGAAGCGAATGTTTTGGCAAAGGCATTGAACACCGAACAGGAGAAAAACAAAGCCTTTCTGAAATCAAACGGAATTTTGCCGACCAACATTTTACACATCAACCTCAATGCGGATAAAGGTGCGGTAATTTGGTACACCAAAGCACAGCAAAGGCAAATGTATTTTGTGGATAGTCTGCAAATACCCAACGGAATAGCACAAGTACCGCCAATGCTATGGTTTGCCAATAAAAGCAGTCTTACGGTATTTGCTTTGGCAAACGACAGAAGACCCACCGAGAAAACGCCATTGCATTATGCCCCTTTCTTCAATATCTACGAAAAGGGCAATGTATGTATGGGTACTGTGAGTATTGACATTAAAAATTCGGCTTCGGTTGAGGAATTTATACAGGCGTGGGAACATTATTTTTTCAATTCTTATTTCAGTCATTCATTATGCGAAAACTTAACGAAAAAAAATATTGTAACCCTTTGGAAAGAGCTTATCAATACGGATAAACCCTTTCCTAAAGAGGTATTGAAAAAGAATAATAAAACCCTTAAAAATCTATTGTGATGAATACGACAAAAACAGCAGTTCATTTTACGGACAACTATTTACTCAATCCTACCAATCCGATTTCGGTAAACCTTATCGGAGCAGGTGGTACAGGCTCAAAAGTATTGACCGCCTTAATGGAAATAAACGAAAGTTTGATAGCATTAGGACACGCAGGGTTGCAAGTCCGCCTTTGGGATGATGATGTTATCACGAGTGCCAATTTGGGCAGACAGCGTTTTGCAGAAAGTGAAACAGGATTATACAAATCCGTTGCTTTAATCAATCGTTGCAACCGTTGGGCAGGTACAAATTGGAAAGCCAAAACAGTAAAATTTGAAAAGGATAAGTTGGGCAGATTGCCCGAAGAAGCAAGGGCAATCATTACTATTACGTGCGTGGATAACGTACAGGCGAGGTTTGGCGTTGCTGAAATTCTTAAAGAAATAAGCTACCGCAGACACTATCAAGATGTGCCAAAATATTGGTTGGATTTTGGCAATAGCCAAGATACAGGACAAGTAATACTATCTACTATCGGAGAGATAAAGCAACCCAATTCTGAAAAGTATGAAACGGTGACAAGCCTGCCATTTGTTACCGATGAATTTGGCGAATTACTGAAGCAATCAGAACAAGAGGACAACACGCCAAGTTGCTCACTTGCAGAAGCATTGGAACACCAAGATTTGTTTATCAATTCATCATTAACCCAAATGGGTTGTTCTTTGCTATGGAACTTGTTTCGCAGAGGAATGACCGAATACAAGGGATTTTTTCATAATCTAAAAGATTTCCGCACCCACCCGATAAAAGTTGCCTAAAAGCCGAAATCGGCGGGCAAAAATGCAATTCCTCGCTCCGGTCGGAAACGCATTTTTGCATTTAAAATTGGTGCAACCACTTTGTCAAAATGCACCGTCACACAATCCCCCTTCCCTTACATTTTACCAAACAGGTTGCGACATTCTTCATGGGATATTCATTATCCCAATGATTGGTTTTGATAATGACTTCTTTTCTTTCCATACTGTGACCAAAGAAAAGCAAAAGAACGTCGCTTGATTAAGATAGTCTGTTATGGAAAATTTTAATTTGTTAAATTTGCTTAGAGTTTAAAGTGAATATAAATTCATTATAAGCAATCAAAAAAAATAACCATAACTATTTCTTGAATGTACATATCAAAAATACAGATCAATAATTTCAGAAATTTCAAAGAAAAAGAAATTGAATTTAATGATGGAGTAAATGTCATAATTGGTCATAATAATGCAGGGAAAACAAACCTTATTAAAGCATTATCTTTAGTTATTGACACTCAAAACCATAAAAGATTGGATGTAGACGATTTCAATAAAAATTTGACTTTAGCCGAATTAAAAACAAATCCACCAAAAATAACCATTGCAATTACTATTGAAAAAGGAAAAGAACAAGAGCCTGATGATTTGGTTACAATATCTAATTGGCTCACTAGACTAGATAATTCCTATGAAGCACTCCTTACTTATGAGTTTTTTCTACCTGAAAAAAAACACGAAGATTATATAACTGAATTGTCGGCAGTTTCCGACGATGATGAAAAAGCGATTGATAAAGTATGGAAAATTATTAAGCATGATTTCATCCGGTTTTATACATACAAAATTTGGGGAGGAGATCCAACAAATCAATCTACAGCAGATAATGAATCGTTGTCTAAATTTGATTTTCAATTTCTGAACGCTATTAGAGATGTCGAAAGAGATATGTTCACAGGTCGAAATACTCTTTTGAGAGAAGTTTTTGATTTTTTTATGGATTACGAGATAAAAAAGGACTCTATTAAAACAAATGAAGAGAAGCATTTAGAAATAAAGAGTAGAAAAATTCTTTTTTCTGAAAAAGCAGATGTACTTATTCAAGAGTTGGGTGATAGAATTGATGCCGGTAAAAAAGAAATCCTTTCTTATGCTAAAAATACAGGAGCATCATTCAATAAAGCAACACCTAATTTCGAAGGAAGTGTTTCTGAAAATGAAATGTATTCAGTTCTAAAACTTATTGTTGAATATGAGACTGGTATAAAAATTCCTGCAACACACAATGGACTTGGTTATAACAACTTAATTTTTATGTCATTGTTATTAGCGAAAATGCAGGTCAATGCTGATGTAGAATATTTGGATGCAAATGCAAAAGTGTTTAATACATTAGCAATAGAAGAACCTGAAGCTCATCTTCATCCAGCAATGCAGTATAAGTTTTTGAAGTTTCTCAATGAGAATATGAAAGAAAAAAAAGTCAGACAAATTTTTGTAACAACTCATTCAACTCATATTACATCAGCGGTTTCATTGGATGAAATAATATGCTTGCACAATGAAGAAGGAAATACCACTATTGGATATCCAAAGAAAGTTTTCATAGAACCTGATGGATCTGAAAACGTTAAAAGTAAGAAGTATGTTCAACGATTTTTAGATGCAACAAAGTCTGACATGTTATTTGCTCAGAAAATAATTTTGGTAGAAGGAATAGCGGAACAACTTTTGATTTCAATTTTCGCTAACTACTTGGAAAAATCATTAGAAGATCATCATGTTGCTATAATTAATGTTGGTGGTCGTTATTTTAATCATTTTTTATACCTTTTTGACAGTTTGAAAGACTCTACCCTTCCTAAGAGAGTAATTTGTCTTACTGACAGAGACCCTGAAAGAAAAGAAAAGCCCGATGGTAAATTTAAAAAATGTTATCCATTTGAGTTTAATCATGATACTGCTAACTATGAATACCAAACTAATCCTACTGCCGATTTATTCGAAATAGGAACTCATCCAAACATTACATTTTACAGTCAGCCAATTGGTACAGGAAAAACTTTTGAATATGAGATTTTATTAAGTAATCCCAGCCTTGATATTCTAATTACTGAATCTATAAGTAATGCAAAGGAAATTACTGAACTAATGACACTATATTCTGCTGACGGAAAGACCGTACAAGATTTACTTGATAAACTATCTGATAGTACAGAAAATCAAAGAATCAAGAATGGAATATTAGATAATACAAGTATGTCAGATGAAGAAAAAAGGAAATCCGTCATAGCTTCAAGATATCTTAATTCAGTTGGAAAAGGGGAAAATGCACTGGAATTATGTTATGCTCTTCAAGAAAACCTTTCAAAAAAAGGAACCCCGGATTTTAAGGATTTCAATGTTCCACCTTATATTAAATCTGCAATAGAAGAATTATGTCAATAACGATTATCAACTCAGATAGCATTATCGCAGATATTGAAAGTCATTTTAAAGTATCTGCCGGACCTGGTGCCGGTAAAACCCATTGGCTTATAAATCACATAAAGAACGTTTTACATAACTCAAGTAATCTGTTCAGGACAAGAAAAATTGCATGCATCACATATACAAATATAGCTGTTGAAACAATTCAAAAGAGGTTAGGTACATCTGCAAATCAAGTTGAAGTATCAACAATTCACAGCTTTTTGTACAAAAATATTGTGAAACCGTATGCATCATTTGTTGCGGCCGAATTTGGTCTTAATATTGCTGAAATGGATGGTCATGATGATATTGTATTATCAAATTATAGCTTTTTAAGTGATTGGAAAAATCGTACAGGACAACAAAGAATAAATGATGATAAGACTGTTGTTAAAGCATTTAGTAATTTAAAATGGAAATTTGAAAATGGTGAGTTGAAAGTAAAAACAGATTATCCTTTTAAAATTGGAAAATATCCCATTAAAAATGATTCCTACATGGAATACAAAAAGATGATGTGGGAAAAAGGCTTGCTTCATCATGATGATGTCCTTTTCTTTAGTTTTCAGATAATAAATAAATTTCCGTTTGTGGTAAACGTATTGAATGCTAAATTTCCTTATGTCTATATAGACGAATTTCAGGATAGCAATCCTATACAAGTCGAAATATTTAAGAAAATCGGATTAGGAGAAACTAAAATCGGAATTATTGGAGATACGGCACAATCAATATATAAATTCCAAGGAGCTGATCATACGCAATTTCAAACTTTTTCTTTGCCTAACATAAAAGAGTTCGTTTTAAATGAGAACAGAAGAAGTAGTAATGAAATCATTGACTCTTTGAATGATCTTCGAAAAGACATAAATCAAAGTAAAATTCGGAATGTATCAATTGCAAAACCAATGATTTTTATTGGTGACATGATATTAGCATTGCGTGCTGCAAAAACCAAATGCAGTAATGAAACCATTTATACGCTTTCAAGGGACAACATAACCTCAAATGCGATGAAAGCAGAAATCAATGGGGCAGGATTAGATAGCAAATTGTTAGAAAAACAGAAAGAAGTAGATACCAATCCTAAGCGTTCTAACATGATTTATTACTGTGTAAGAGCAATTGCTTATGGGAAACAAAACAAGTTTAAAGATGCGATTAAAGTCTTAGAGAAACAGTTTAATTATAAATTCGATAAAGCCAAGGGCAGGAAAAAAGCTCTGAAATACCTTACCATTTTGCTTGAAAAGCACTCCGAATTAGAAGGAGAATCTTTGTTGCAATTTGCAGCTTTCATAAGAGAAAATTTAGTATCTGATTTAGCTAATTTTAGAAGCGGAGATATTAAGACATTTTATGAAACTCATACACTGAACCAATTACTTTTATGTGTTTCTATACCTGAAGACATAAGCCTGCACAAGACTATTCATAAGTCTAAAGGTGATGAATTTGACAATGTACTATTAGTTCTAAATGAAGAAAAAGACATCAATTTTTTAGCTGAATGTGATTTGGTAGCTAACGAAGAGCATAGAATAAATTATGTGGCACTAAGCAGAGCAAAGAATAGGCTGTTTATTTCTGTTCCATCTATAGCGTCTAATATCCAGAGTTCTTTAAGTGGTTTTTATGACTTGGAGTTTTTATAGAATGCCACTATAAAACATAAGAACCTATTGGCAAATTCTGACTACACCCTAATAGTTAATATTAAAACTCGATGATAGAAACAGATATATCAATAACAATAAATCGCAAATCAGATATCAATAAAATTGAGGAAAAAATTATCGAAAATAAAATTCGGTTCCCAGTTTATATTAGAGAATATGAATTTAGTTATCAAATTAATTTCACCAGTGACTATGAGGAATGGGAGTTAGACACAGCAATACTTGATTGCTTCCCTGAATATGAATACACTGCCGATCTGGAAAAAGGAAGAAAAGAAATTAGAATTCAGATATCCCGATATCAATCGGAATTTTCGACAGATGGTTGGGGAAGACGAATTGAGAATCCTTTAGATGAAACTAAATATCTTGTAAAAAAGTCAGCCAAAAAAGTTGAAAAATTTAATCCTGTAATAAAAGTCTTATTCGATGACCATGAGCAATATTATTATGTAAATATTGTCACCGGTATTAATAAAGCAACTGAAGAACAAGGCTTTTTGCTGTTAGATGATTTCAAAACAAAAAATGAAGATGATAGTGCTTATATTTTAAAGGATAAACTTTATAAATCCCCTTTAGAAGCTTTCCATTCAGGATACTACAAAATTCATGATTTGGTAGATGCGGACTTTTCAGTATTTCAGGAAGATAAAAAGAAAGCAATTCGAGAAGTACAGAAGTTACCACGGAAAATTATAAGAGATTTTATAAATGCTTGTAATAATTCTGTAATAGACGATATTTTGAAAAACCTTGATGAAAACATAAGTTTTGAGAAACGAACAAATTATGTAACAGATAATAGAGTTCAGGGTATTATTGAATTTAAAAAATATCTTGAAACTTCTGAACAGCAATTATGTGGTAAGAATTTTAAAATAAGATCTGCCTGGAGCTTTAAACTGCCATTTGTGGATGTTGGGGTAAAGTATTATCCTATTTCAATCGGCCAAGGGAAAACGAGTATTTCAAAATATGAACAAATAAAGTTTGAATTATCAGGTAATAAAATTGTAAATATTGTATACGAGAGCTAAAACACTTTTTAAGTGTTCTCTTAAATAGCTTTCAATTAGTTTTTATAAATTTACAAACGGCAATCGTTTTTTGTTATATGTTTGGTTAACTCTTTAAGTTTGGTGTAGCCTCTCAGACTGTACAGATAGCAAGCGTATTGCAAATACTAAGTAAACTGACAGTCAAGAATGAGTAGAATAAACATACAAGGAACCATTGATAACATACGTAGTAAATCAAACATTTACACTCCGATTATCGAAGCGATTGTTAATTCAATCCAATCAATTGTTTTAAAACAAATTGATAATGGTAAAATTGAAATAGTTCTACATCGAGAAAAGATTTTAGATATAGAGAATGCGATACCAAGCGTGAAAAGCATTGAAATTAGAGATAATGGCATAGGATTTACACAAGAAAACAGGGATAGTTTCGACACTTTTTACAGTGAATACAAAAGGTCTATCGGAGGAAAGGGTTTTGGTAGATTTATGTATGTTAAATACTTCAATAATGTCTTTGTAAATAGTGTTTTTAGAGATAATGACCAATCTTTGAAATCTCGTTACTTCCGTTTTGGAAGAGAATACGAAATCATTGTTGACGAAAGGATTGAGCCGAGTACTGCTGTTGAAACATATAGCGTTGTTACTTTGGAAAATATTAAATCCGGTCAGAATTTTGAAAAGCAAATAGAAACGATAGCGAGACGGATTCTTGATAAGATATTGATTTACTTTATCAATGATACTTTCACTCCTCCAACCATAATCTTGAAAGAAGCAGAAGGAAATCATTCAATCGTCTTAAACGATTTTTTGACCGAAATAAATGAAATAAAACTTTGGAAAAGTAAGGATTTTACACTTGAAGACGATAAACTTCAGAAATATGAATTTGTGGCAAAAGTCTTCAAAATCTATTATCCAGGTAACCAAAAAAGTAGAGTTAGTTTAACCGGACATAACAGGGAGGTCACTGATACTCCACTCTACAAATACATACCAGAATTCGAGGATGAATTTTTTGAAGAAGATGATAAAACAAAGAGAAACTATATAATAAAAACATATATCCTTGGTGAATATTTAGACAGGAATGTATCTCTTGAGCGTGAAACTTTTGATTTCCCTAAAGAATCAAAAGATATGTATTTCCCTTTCGGACAGGCAGATATTGAAAGAAAAGCAAGCGAAATTTCAAAAGAAGCATTCGGAGAAGATGTTCAAGTTCGTGTCCAGAAAAAAAGTGACCAAATACGAAATTATGTAAATGAATCAGCTCCTTGGCATAAAGCATATCTAAATGAGTTAGATATATCTACGATTCCATACAACTTAAAAGACGAAAACATTGAACTTGCTTTACAGGAAGTGAAATTCAGAAAAGAGCAAAAAACCAGAGCGGAACTTAAAACTCTTTTGGAGAATCCTGAAGTTTCTCATAATGGACAAATGGCGGAAGCTATTTCTAAGATTTCAGAAATTGGGAAAAGCGATTTGGCACATTATGTATTCAACAGAAAAATTGTTTTAGAAGCATTTCGTCAATTACTTAAGAGAAAAGAAGACGGCAAAGGAGAATTAGAAAAAGACATTCATAACCTGATTTTTCCTATGGGCAAGACTTCTGAAAACTGTGATTATCAAGAACATAATTTATGGTTGTTGGATGAACGTTTAATATTCTCTGAGTTTGTTGCTTCGGATAAGAAAATATCAACAAAAAAAGATGCTTTGGGTGAGCCTGATTTAGTAGTATTTGATAAAAAGCAGTCCTTTAGAAGCGGAGATAATAACTATAGTAATCCTCTTACTATTTTTGAATTTAAACGTCCTAAAAGAGAAGCATATAAAACGGATGATGATCCGATAATGCAAATTGGAAAATACGTAAAAGATATTCGAGCTGGAAAATACGAAATGCCTGAAGGTTTAGAGAAGATTAAAGTTAATGACTCAACACCAGTTTATGCTTATGTAGTTTGCGATTTGACTCCTAAAATAAGAGAGTTTGCTGATGAATTACATTCTTTGACAAAAAGTCCGGATGATGAAGGTTATTTCGGGTTTTTAAGAGGATACAATATGTATGTTGAAGTAATCAGTTTTAAAAAGATGATGGATGATGCAACTCTCAGAAATAAAATATTCTTTAAAAAGTTGCATCTTGAATGATAATTAGTTAGCCTTTGTTTGTTTGAATTTCAATAACTCTTCTAAAATCATCGGCGTTGCTACCAACCAGTAAATAACTCGAAAAACCTATATCCAAAAGATTTTTTCCTACTTCCTCATTGTCAATATCGCTATGAGCAATCAGCTTTATAGACGGGTATAGCGTTTTCAATTCCCGTAGCTGTGCCAGCACGTTCTTGTCATAAAAATCGAGGTCGATTATACAAACATTGGGAAGTACTGTTAAAACAGATAATTGAGATGATCCGCTTTCTATATTTTCCGAACGGAATAATATCTCAACACCGGAATTATCAAGCTCATTGCAGATGACATCTAAAATCGGGCTTTTATCATTGATAAAGGCAAGGGGTGTTTTTTGTTGTGCTGTACCGGTTTCCATATCATCATATTATTTATGTTATTAAGGGAGGGCTGCACAAAAAAGAAGGTGCAGGCCACTACAACTTACCGATACTGAGGCACTGGTATACCCGACAACGAATAAGCGAGCGCCCACACCTATAGCGTGAGCGTTCCTACTTATTGTCTTGTTGTCTTAAAAATTACCAGTTTTCAGTACCAAGACTTAAAGCAAAAACACTTTAAGAATTTTATATTTTACTAAACAAAGATACTAAAGTATCTCCTGATACGCAATCAACATATAGATTGTCTAAGAAACAGGTTTTAACACTCGGCCAATGATGTTCTCCATTAATTAAATTTCTAACTTTGTGAAATGGAAGATTTGGGACAAATAACAGAATTTCAATCCTCTCCGGAATTGGTGGAGAAACTATATAAATATAGCATACAGAAAAACTACCAAGCGGGAAGTATTATTCTGAATGAAAATTCCCATATCCGCTCCATCCCGATTGTAACAAAGGGAATGATGAGGGTAATCCGGACAGAAGAAGACGGAAGGGAAATTTTGTTGTATTACATCAAAGCAGGCGAAAGCTGTATTATGTCTTTTTTGGGAGGACTGCATAATGAAACCAGTAAGGTAAAAGCTGAAGTTGAGGAGGATGCGGAGATTTTGTTTTTACCGATGGATAAAGTTTCACTGTTCATCAAGGAATATCCTCAATGGCTGGATTATATTTTCCGTTTATATCACAAGCGTTTTGAAGAGCTTTTAGAAATTGTCAATGCCATCGCCTTTAAAAAAGTAGATGAACGTTTATTGAATTTATTGAAAAAGAAATCTGAACTGACGCAATCTAAAACCATCCAGATAACCCACGAACAATTAGCCAACGAACTCGGAACCGCCCGTGTAGTGGTTTCACGCCTATTAAAACAATTGGAAGAAAACGGAGTTCTACAACTTGGCAGG
Source organism: Epilithonimonas pallida (assembly GCF_900182975.1). Taxonomy (NCBI): domain Bacteria; kingdom Pseudomonadati; phylum Bacteroidota; class Flavobacteriia; order Flavobacteriales; family Weeksellaceae; genus Epilithonimonas; species Epilithonimonas pallida. The sequence goes on from NZ_FXUO01000003.1 coordinate 42,560, forward strand.
AACAAAATATCCCTTATGTAACCAAAGTAGCTGTATAGGTTTTTGAGTTGATGCACTTTTGCGGTATCAATCTTAAAAACGAATGGATATAGCAGGTTATTTAGCATCAATTTTTATCGGTATAGCTTTAGGGCTGATCGGTGGCGGCGGTAGTATTCTTACCGTTCCCGTTTTGGTGTATTTATTCAGTATAGATGCGGTTCTGGCAACCGCTTATTCCCTTTTCATAGTCGGTACCACAAGTGTAGCTGGTTCTTTTTCCTACTTCAAAAAAGGATTGGTAAACATTAAAACAGCGGTCGTTTTCGGCATACCGTCTATCATTTCCGTTTTTTTAACAAGGTCATACATAGTCCCTGCCATTCCACAGGAGATTTTCAGTATTGGAAATTTCACTGTTACCAAAAGCATTCTACTGATGTTGCTTTTTGCTGTGCTGATGATTTTCGCATCCTACAGCATGATAAAAAAAGACAAAACATCGACCCATAAAACACCTGAAAAACAGCAATTCAATTATCCCCTGATTCTTGTTGAAGGAACGGTTGTAGGCATCCTTACAGGACTTGTGGGGGCAGGTGGTGGATTTTTGATAATTCCTGCGTTGGTGCTGCTAAGCAAACTACCCATGAAAGAAGCCGTTGGTACTTCACTTGTCATTATTGCCGCAAAGTCACTGATCGGCTTTTTTGGAGAAAGTGGCGAAACAGCTATTGATTGGATCTTTCTCCTAAAAATAACCGGATTCGCTTTGGTTGGAATTTTTATAGGGATGGTACTTTCCAAAAGAATTAATGGTGAAAAACTGAAGCCCGCTTTCGGTTGGTTTGTGCTGGTCATGGGTATTTATATCATTATCAAAGAGACAATAATTCAATAATCTAAAATCAAATATCATGTCACAAACACATTTCTACGAAGTAAATATCCAATGGAAAGAAGGAAGAATCGGGGAATTATCATCACCTGTTTTAGAAAAAGCCATCGAATGTGCCACACCTCCGGAATTTCCCAATGGTGTAGCTGGTATCTGGTCACCTGAACACCTATTTGTTTCAGCTATCAACAGTTGCTACATGGCAACGTTTTTAGCAATTGCCAACAATTTCAAGGTTGAAATAGCAGATTTCAGTTGTAAGACCGTAGCTAAACTGGAAATGATGGATGGCAGGTATCAGATCACGCAGGCAGAAATGTTTCCTGATGTAAAGCTGGCTAATCCCGAAACGGATACCGATAAAGCTGAACGTATCATGGAAAAAGCCAAAGCGGGATGTTTGGTAACCAATTCTATGAAAACAGAGATTATTCTAAATGCCAAAATCAGCTAATGTAACAAAAGTAGCTGTATAGGATAAAAGAACAACGGAAATTTGCAGTATCAAAAAGAATAATTAACGATTATAAATAAAGCATTATGTTTTTTCAACACGTTTATGATAAGAGTTTAGCCCAAGGCAGCTACGTGGTAGGCTGTCAGGCAACAGGAGAAGCCATCGTTATAGATGCACAAAGAGATATTGATGTGTACCTGGATATTGCGAAGCAAAACAATCTTCGCATTACGCACATTACGGAAACACACATTCACGCAGACTTCCTTTGCGGCTCGAGAGAACTGGCTGCTGTGACGGGAGCCACGATGTACCTTTCGGATGAAGGCGGAGAAGATTGGCAATACCAATTCTCACACAAAGGACTGAAAGATGGTGATGTGATTAATGTAGGCAATCTTTCTTTGAAAGTGATGCATACGCCCGGACATACACCGGAAAGTATCAGCTTTTTGCTGACCGATCATCCGGCAACCGACAGTCCTGTTATGGCATTTACCGGAGATTTTGTTTTTGTTGGAGATATTGGCCGTCCTGATTTACTTGAAAAAGCGGCGGGGCTTATCGGTACAAAAGAAGCCGGAGCCAAACAAATGTTCCAGTCATTGAAAAAGTTTGCGGCATTGCCCGAATACGTTCAGGTATGGTCGGCACACGGAGCAGGCTCCGCCTGTGGCAAAGCGTTGGGAGCAGTACACAGCTCTACGGTAGGTTATGAAAAAATCCGCAATTGGGCATTCCAATATGGTGAAGATGAAAAAGGATTTACCGATTATCTGCTAGCCGACCAACCTGAACCTCCAAAATACTTTGCGATGATGAAGCACCTGAACAAAGTGAACCGTCCATTACTGGTAGCAGTGCCCAAGCATCCGAAATTATCCAAAGAAGATTTTTTGGATGCTTATGCCAATGGTCTGAAAGTCATTGATGCAAGAAATAAGGTAGATTTCGCCGAAGGCTTTATTCCGGGTAGCCTGAACATACAGAGTAACAACTCTTTTTCAACCTGGGCAGGTTGGATGTTGAATTATCAGGAACAGTTTATGCTGGTCTGCGATGATAATCAAATAGAAGATCTTACCCGAAAACTGATGCGTATCGGACTGGATAATATTTTCGGATATATTACCGATGTAAAAGATTTAGGTCTGGATCTGCAAAAGGCAGATGTGATTTCTCTCGACGAGTTTAAAACGTACATCGGCAAAGAAGATGTTCAGATTGTAGATGTTCGGGGCGTTACCGAATACGAAGCCGGACACGTAGCCGGAGCAGATCATGTTTTTGTTGGTACGCTTAATGACAACCTCAATAAAATCAGCAAGGACAAACAGATCGTTATTCACTGTCAGGCTGGAGACCGATCAGCAATTGCTTATTCTATCCTTGCCAAAAACGGTTTTGCAAACGTGAAAAATTTTTCAGGTGGAATGAAAGAATGGCAGGCAAACGAGGGTAATACAATTGGTTGTAACGAAACATCTTGTACAAACGCATAAATTATAGAACTATGGGATTTTTTTCAGCATTATTTGGCAAAACAGATAACAGCCAATTAACAGAAGCGATTAGAGCAGGTGCCTTTTTAGTCGATGTCCGTACACCTTCTGAATTTTCAGCAGGCAGTGTGAAAGGTGCGGTGAATATTCCGCTGGACAAGCTTGCAGATCAGCTCTCAAAATTCAAAGAGAAGAATAGCATCGTTGTTTTTTGTAGAAGCGGTAGCCGTAGTAGTCAGGCAAAAAGCATTTTGGAAAGCAATGGCTTTACAAATGTAATCAATGGCGGAACCTGGCAAAATGTAAACGAAGTAGTAAATCAATAAAGGATGAAGGATTTTTGGGATGAACGGTACAGTAAAAAAGAATTCGCTTACGGAGAAAATCCAAACGAGTATTTGAAAGCAAAGTTCTCTGGTATTCCTGTTGGCAAGGTTTTGTTTCCGGCAGAAGGTGAAGGCAGAAATGCTGTGTTTTCGGCAACACTTGGTTGGGATGTTTTTGCATTTGACCAAAGTGAGGAAGGCAAGAAAAAAGCGAAAATATTAGCACATAAAAACGGGGTGCCGATCAGCTATACTGTTTCGGATATGGAACACGTCAACTATCCCCAAAATTCCTTTGATGCTCTGGTTCTTATCTATGCCCATTTCTCATCGGAGAAAAGAAAAGAATACCATCAAAAACTCGGTTCCCTACTCAAAAAGGGGGGCTACTGATTTTGGAAGGTTTCGATAAAAAGCATGCGGAGCAGCAAAAACAAAATCCCAAAGCAGGAGGTCCTAAAAATGTTTCCATGCTTTATGATCTGGAAGAATTAAAGTCTGATTTTAAGGAATTTGATTTTACCGAAGCTTATGAATGCACAATAAGTTTAGATGAAGGTCTTTATCACGTCGGCCAGGCGGCAATAGTCAGAATTTTAGCAATTAAAAAATAAGCGTTATGAAAAAGAATTTAGGAACAGTAGATAAAGCAATACGTATAATTATAGCAGTGGGTATTGCCGTATTGTACTTCACAAATGTTATATCGGGAACATTGGCAATCGTGTTGGGCATTTTAGCGGTGGTATTTTTACTTACCTCATTCATAAGCTTTTGCCCCTTGTATCTGCCTTTTGGTATCAACACTTTAAAAAAGAAAAGAAGATGAAAAGCTATTTCAGAAGCTGGAATTTAATGCGTGTGCTGAGGTTAGCATTGGGCATTCTCTTTATAGTACAAGGCATTATAGCAAAAGAATGGTTGCTTGCAGGACTGGGCGGTTTATTCTCGTTAATGCCATTGCTGAATATAGGTTGTTGCAGTGACTCGGGATGCAATACACCCCTGCCGAAAAGCAATAAAAAAACTGAAGAAACATCGTATGAAGAAGTTCACTAAGAAAAATTTACTTACCATAACTGGTATGATTGTCGGTGCAATAGCAGGTTATCTCTATTGGAAATTTGTTGGTTGTCATTCGGGAAGTTGTGCCATCACATCAAATCCAGTAAACAGTACCCTTTACGGCTCTGTTATGGGTGGACTTTTATTTTCAATGTTGAAAAAATCAAGAGCCAAAATTCAAGATAATATTCAAGAACAAATAAAATGATAGAATTTATAAAACAGCCGTGGCCGTGGTATATAGCAGGTCCGTTAATCGGCTTAACCGTTCCCACATTGTTAATTTTAGGTAACAAATCGTTTGGTATCAGCTCTTCACTACGCCACATCTGTGCTTCGTGTATGCCAGCAAACATTCCATTTTTCAAGTATGACTGGAAAAAAGAAGTATGGAATTTATTCTTTGTATTCGGTATATTCCTGGGAGGAGCGATTGCCATCAACCTTTTGTCAAATCCCAACCCTATCGAAGTCAATCCAAAATTAGCCTCAGAGCTTGCAGGATACGGTATCACAAACTATAACAGCTTAGTGCCTGAAGATATTATGAACTGGCAATCGCTGTTTACGCTGAAAGGTTTTTTGTTAATGGTTGTCGGTGGTTTTTTAGTGGGGTTTGGAACACGCTATGCAGGGGGGTGTACCAGCGGACACGCCATTATGGGGTTATCTAACCTGCAATTGCCATCCTTGATTGCAACCATTTGTTTTATGATCGGAGGCTTTATTATGGCGAATCTCATTTTACCGATCATTCTTTCACTTTAATCAAAATAGAAATGCAACAAAATATAGATACAGAAAAAGATTTACAGCTTCGAGAGTTGGACACTATGTGTGTAAACGAAAGCCGTTTAGAACACAAATGGTATCACAATTTAAAATACCTGATTGTAGGTATATTATTCGGAGTTGTATTTGTAAAAGCCGAAGTAGTGAGTTGGTTTCGCATACAGGAAATGTTTCGGCTGCAGTCGTTCCACATGTACGGAATTATAGGAAGTGCCTTAGTAGTAGGAATGATTTCCGTCTTTCTGATCAAGAAATTCGACATCAAAACTGTTTATGGCGAAAAGATAGCATTTCATCCAAAGAAATTTAACAAAGGACAGATTTATGGCGGCTTGATATTCGGATTGGGCTGGGCGGTTACAGGAGCTTGTCCCGGTCCGTTGTTTGCACAGATTGGTACAGGTGCAACCGTTATTGCCGTTACACTTTTGAGTGCTATTGCAGGTACCTGGGTTTACGGATTTTTGAGAGAGAAGCTACCTCACTAAATCAAACTGTATGTTACGATTAAAAGTATTGCTTTTTACAGCAATATGGATTTCTATTGTCCAAAATGTACAGGCACAAAGCCATTATAATGCTTGGTTTCGCAGTACATTAAGCGTTCCTATCAGTTCAAAAATTAAAACGGATGCAGAATTTCAGCACAGGCGGCAGAATGGTTTTGAAAATGAAAATATGTTTGATCGGAACCTGATGTTTACACTAAGAAATTGGCTGCATTATCAGCACAATTCGGATTTAAAGTTCTCTGTTTCACCATTTTCATATTTTTCCCATTATAGGGTTATTCAACACCAATCGGATGAAACGGCAAAGCCCAGTAATGAAATACGTTTTTCGGTAGCAGCAGAGTGGCAACACAAGCTATTTGAAAAATGGTACATCGTAGACAGGAGTGCAGTTGAGTATCGTATTTTCAATAATACCCAATCAGACATCAGCCGTTTCAGAAATCGTTTGGGTGTTCGTTATGATTTTACAGAACAAATTAAACTTACGGTCTATGATGAATTTTTTGTAAACGTTACAGGTACATCGAAAGCACATTTTTTTGATCACAATAGAATCGGATTTAACGTGGAGTATCACGTTTTTCCAAATCTGAAATTCGATATTGGTTATATTTATATAGTACGACAGCCACTAACTACCACAGCTAAACTCTACGAAAACAATACTTTTTTAAATCTAAGCTATCAATTAAAAAAGAAAATAAAAACATTAAACTGATATGTAGTTCTACTTCAAGATTGTCAGAAAATCATTTTCATTATAAATTTATTTTGTGAAAGAGATGTATCTTTAAATACAATTACTGATCAATTAGGAAAACAGTTTTGTAAATTTGTAATAAAAGAAATCCATTCATGTTCAGACATAAAGGCAAAGGTCGAACTTATACACATAACCTCAAATTAGCTTCAATATTATCTGGCGTAGCGGGTGTAGTTAACATAACGGGGGTTTTAGAACTGCATACATTAACAACTAATGTAACAGGACATTTTGCTTTTTTTTCTGAGGAACTTGTTTTAAAAAATTATAGAATGGCTTTTGCCTATCTGTTTTATATTTTATTTTTTCTGTTAGGGGCATTTATTTCAAGTCTTGTTATGGAATGGGTTTCCAAGTACAAGCCACAAACCTCATATGTTATACCCATATTTATTGAAATATCAATATTCTCGGCAATTACCATTTCAACATTTTTAGTGCCGAAAGAATATTCCGGATTTTCAATGATTTTATCATCTGTTCTGCTTTTCGCTATGGGATTACAAAACGCATTAGTAACGAGGGTATCCCAATCGGTGGTAAGAACAACACATCTAACAGGTTTGTTCACTGACCTGGGAATAGAACTGTCACAACTGTTCTTTTATAAAGACCGCCCAGCACGGATACAATTGAATAAAAGTATCTTCTTAAAGCTGGCGATTATTTGCTGTTTCTTTTTGGGATGTATTATAGGCGGTTTTACTTATGCGTATTTTGAATTACGAACCCTTTTATTTCCAGTAGGATTACTATTTTTCGCTCTGTGGTATGACCGTATACTATTTCGGTATTATTATCTGAAAAGAAAATTGAGAAATCCTCACTAACAGCTTTTTGTTCCGCTATAATTGTCTTCTAGTATCCTTGCTAGATCCGATTGCTTATAAATAATCTTACCCCCTATTTGTATATACGGCAGGATATTGTCATTACGGTATTGCTGTAAAGTCCGTTTGCTGATGTGCAGCAGCTTGCACACATCTTCGCCCGACAGGTATATTTCTCCGTTCATTACAGGGCGGTAATTTTTCAGTATTTCTTCGATACGGTTTCGCAACCGAATTATCATCTCCTGTTGTTCGATGATTTCTTCGGCTTCATTCGTCAGTAAATCCATTGTCTTTGATATTATACGGTTGTCCGGCTTCAAGCAAAGCCTTTACGTCCGAGCGTTTGTAATAATTCTTGCGGTTCAGCTTGGAATAAGGCAATAGGCCTTTGTCCTTATAGGTCTGTAAAGTCCGTTTAGTAATGTTCATCATCAGACACACTTCCTGGTTGTCGAGCCATTTCTCTTCTTTGAAAATAGGCGTAAATTTTCGGGTGGTACTTTCAGTTAGTTCCAAAAGTGTCTTCAGCTCATTTGTCATTCCGTCCAATGCGGATTTCTGTATTGCGATAACTTCCATAGTCTGCTCAATTTTTCTGTGGAAGTCTAATTTATAAAGGCTTTATAATGGGTTAGGAAATGTGGTATTGATTGGCTTTGAAAGGAAGTGTTTGGCTTTATAGCAGTAATTCCGAAGGAATTTATTTTGTAAATTTGCGTGTTAGCTGTAATTAAGATAATATGAAATACAAAATAGACAATATTAAAAAAACAGAATACAAGGAAGTGGTCGATATTTGGGAAGCATCTGTTCGTGCAACACATCACTTTTTGAAAGAAGAGGACATTCAATATTTTAAACCACTTATTTTAAATATATATCTAAATGCTGTTGAATTGAAGTGTATAAAAAATGAGGAAAACAAAATAACTGGTTTTCTTGGAGTAGCTGATCAAAATTTGGAAATGTTATTCATTCATCCAGACTATAGAGGTAAACAAATTGGAAAAACATTATTGAATTATTCAATTGAAAAAATGAATGTAAAAAAAGTGGATGTGAATGAACAAAACGAACAAGCAGTAGGTTTTTATAAAAAATATGGGTTTGAAACAAAAAGTCGTTCGGAATTGGATTCATCGGGAAAACCATATCCCACTTTACATATGGTATTAAAAAATTAACTACTGTTAATACCCATTGTGCAAGATTATGAATTATGTAGTACATAGACGTTTGCTTTCCGCAAGAAATTTAGTAGCAGAAAATACTTGTTTACGAAGCATACAACCTGCCAAAAAGAACTAATAATAGTTCCAATGAATGATAACGATACAAAGCGACTTTCCAGACTGACTGCAATTCTAACCCAATTACAGACAAAGCGACTAATTACAGCTAAACAACTAGCTGAAAAATTTTCGGTTAGCACCAGAACTATCTATAGAGATATAAAAGCATTGGAACAAGCTGGAGTTCCTATTCTGACAGAGGAAGGAAAAGGCTATACCTTGATGGAAGGTTACAGAATTCCGCCCGTAATGTTTACCGAAAGCGAAGCCAATGCGTTAATAACTGCCCAAAAGCTTATAAATAAAAACAAAGATGCTTCATTTGTAAAAGATTATTCGGAAGCCATCAATAAGATCAAATCCGTTTTACGTACCAATACCAAAGACAAAGCAAACTTGCTCTCCGACCGAGTTGTATGCAGGCAAAATACAGGCGTTAACCGAACAAGCAATTTTCTATCGACCTTACAATTGGCCTTAACAAATTTCAATCTTGTAAAGATTAAATATCATTCACCGGATACAAATCAAACAACGGAAAGAACCATTGAGCCTTTTGCTATTTATAGTACACAAGACAACTGGATACTTATTGCTTTTTGCTTGTTGCGAAATGATTTCAGAGCATTTCGACTTGATAGAATTCAACACCTTACAACACTCAACGAACAGTTTGAATCACATAAAATGACCTTGCAGGAATATTTTGATATCTGTAAGAAAAAATATTCTTCGTGACCCTTGACATAAGGTTGTCGCAACCCCATTTTATTTTTGTGGTTGAACTAAAATATTTCAAGAAATGGAAAAATTAACTATTGAGTCTTTTAAAGTAATCGGTATTTCAGTAAGAACCACAAATAAAAACAATCAGGTCGCAAAAGATATTGGGGATTTGTGGGGTAGATTTATAAATGATAAAGTTCTGGAAGCAATTCCGAACAAAATTGACAATACTATATATTCCATTTATACGGATTATGAAAGTGACCATACTAAGCCTTATACGACCATACTGGGTTGCAAAGTGAAAAATTTAGACACTATTCCTGTCGGAATGGTAGGTAAATCAATTAAGGGTGGAAACTATGTTAAATTCTCAACCAAAGGAGATTTAATGAAAGACTTAGTCATAAATAAATGGTTTGAAATTTGGGAAATGGATCTAAATAGACTGTTCACGGAAGACTTTGAAGTATTTGGTGAGAAAGCACAAAACCCAGCAGATGCAGAGATAGATATTTTAATTGCAATAAAATAAATAAAATGGTTGAAAAGCTTCACAGTTTTTACTTGGATAAAGAAGAACCCAACAAGAGTTGCTTACTTGCGTTAAGGGACATTATTCTTAATCAGGATACAGCTATTGATGAAACCAGGAAATGGGGAATGCCTTGCTTCTGCTATAAGAAAAAAATGTTTTGCTATTTGTGGATAGATAAAAAGACTGAAGAACCCTATATTTTGATGGTTGAAGGAAAATATCTTAGTCATCCCGAATTGGAAGAAGGTAATCGTTCCCGAATGAAAATTTTTAGAGTTAATCCTAATAAAGATTTACCCATAAGAACAATTGAGGGCATTTTACAAAAAGCATTGGACTTATATAGAACAGGCATAATAAAATTAAAAGATTGACCAATAGAAAAGCTGACCTAATTATTTAATTTGAACAGAAGAACACTTTGTCAGAAAGCAAAAAACCGACCTGTAACAGTCGGTTTTGCTTTTATATAAGTAATATTAATCGCTACTATTAAACTCAAAGCTCAATTGCTTTTCATTCCCGAAGTTGTCCGAAATCCAAACATCAAAGGATTGTGATACGGCAGATGTTGACGTATAGTACAATCGAAACTGCTCTGTCGGTAACGGGTACAAATCATTCGGCAGGTATGGCGGTTCATCGTAGTATTGCAACGTTCCCTGTCCGTCAAACTGAAAGTAACGGAGAAAATACTGCGTGTTGCTGTAATTGCCTGTACGCTGTATGGTAATGCGTATTTCTACCGTCTGCCCATTGGCTACATCTTTGGGAACTGGCATCACGTTTACCTCGAAAAGAAAATCGTTCTGTATTTCGAGTTCATCATCTTTGCTACAAGATACCAGCGAAATAGAACCTGTCAGGATTGCTAGCATTAGGTATATTGGCAACATTCCTATTCTGAATTTATTAAATATTGCTATCATCGTTTCAAATTTTAAAAGTTAAACCTTAATCCCACACCTGCGGACGGACGAAACTGTTCCAGATCCGTACCCCATACTACCTTTGTACGCCCTTGCAGGACTAATACAAAACGGTCTGATAGATAGGTTTCAAAAGTGAGCCTTCCGCCAGCTCCGTAGATAAAGTTGTCTTCACTCAGTATTTTCGATCCGTCATACAACATCGTTTCGCTACGATTGATGTTTTCATAACCGACCACGCCTGTTATTCCGAAGTTTAACGTGATATTCTTACGGGCATCTCCCAACAGGAAGAAACTGTAACCGCCTTCGGCAGTATATGTTTCCTGCGGAATTTTTACGTCTTTATAGTTGTGATATTGATGCGTGTATTCCAATGCCCAAAGCTGATAGTTCCCATTCTTACCGTTTACTGTCATCCCGATATTGATGTAATAATCATTACCTATTTTATCATCGGATAATACACCAATATTTACTTCCAATCCTTTTTGTTTAGGCAACATCCTTTGTGCCTGGCTGGTCGTGATACCTATCACAACAAGCATCACGGTATAGATATACTTTTTCATTTTTATTGTTCTTGTTTTAAAAGGTTATTAAAATTTCAGGTGCATATCGTTAATCAAACGAGCCTTAATCAAATCCGAGTTTTCCACCTGAAGTACCTGATGTCTGCCACCGTTCTTCTCAAAGATTTCAATCAACAATACCTTGTCATCGGCAATGGTAAACTGGTCTAAAAGGAATACGTTTTGCTCAGTAGTTTGTCCGTAGATTTCCGTAAGTGGTTTATAAGTACGAAGCGGTATCATCGGTCTTTCCTGTACTACGGTACGTTTTGCTACTTTTTTATCCACCACTTTGAAATTCACAAAATCAATCTGGAAAGGTACATTGGTACGGTTTCTCAATTCCGTATGGAAATAGTATTTACCGTTGTGTATGTAAATTCCCTTCAGGATGAACTGAATGCCAAAACTCTTAGCCCCGATATGCTTTACAATGCGTTTGTCTTTCTTGTAAATGGTTTCCAACAGCAAGCCAGCCAATGACGGTGAGTTGTTACCCAATTCTTCAAAAAGCACATCGTTTCCGTTGGATTTATCTACTGCTTTCTGCATTGTCAAAAGATCATAGCTCAAAGCTTCGGGATAGGAACTGTAATACACATTGAAACTGTAAAAGCGACCGTCATTGGTGATAACAGAAAAATTGGTTTCTGCTTCAAAATCCTTCACGGATGCTTTTACCCGTAAAACATTCTCCGCATCTTCAGCTTTTCCAGCTATCAGGTATTCGCTTCCCAAATCCACATAACGGATAGCCGTCGGGAAAATCAGGTGCGAAGTTTTATCATAGGTTACTTCCATTTTGTAAGGCTCTATCTTGCCTAATGCAAGCGGAGTTCTGGCATTTTCCTGTGCGTAAGACTGTACGGTAAAGCCGAGTATCAGGGCAAATGCCCAAAAGGTTTTTAAATGATTTTTCATTGTTTAAAATATTTGAGTTCAACATTATTTTTTTGATACCAAAAAGACCTGATGTCCTGCTTTCAGTGTAACTTTTGGTGTTCTTACTTTTTTGGCGAAGTAGCCTGAAATACCCTGTACTACGCCACGGCTTAAATCTGCGGCAACCTGCTGTCCGGCATTCTGTGTAAGCATTATGCTTGTTCCCGAAGTCTGGCTCATATTACCCGCCATTTCCGTAAGGGCATTCATTTCGGGAGAATACGGAACGTACAAGCCTTGCTGTCCGTCCAGATCATAAATGGTTATATCTATCGGAATGATATTGCCCTCCAATTCAATCGAGGTTACTTTTAGTTGTAAACGTCCCCCTTGATACTTACCGATTGCCGTTAGAACTGTTCCCTGCGGAATGGTACGGCTTGGAGTTTGTGCCGGCTCCAATAAACGCAGTCGTACACCACTTTCACCGACAATGGTCTGTGCTTCGTGAACACAGGCTCTGATACTGTTTTTCGGTTGCACCACCTGCTGCTTAGAACCTGCGGTATAAAACCCCCTGTTACGGGTTTGGCTCCAGTCGGCTAAGAATGTACTGTCTGAAGGTTCACGGTACAAGGCAGAAACCGTATTCTTTCTTGCGGAAGTGAATGCTACAAAATGCTCCTTTTGTGTCGAAGCCGATTGAGCCGGAGCAACCCCTGCACCATTAGAAGGTGAAGTTTCAGCTGAATTTGTATTTGCCGGCAGATATTTTGCCGCCATCTGGTAGGATTTCTCCATCAATGCCAATTGGTCATCTACGGTAACAGGCTTTGGTACACCTTTGTCCGCCAATTGCTCTTTCAGCTCATCTAATTGTCTGCGGAGTTCCATTGTTTCGGTATTGTCATCCTGATAAAACCCTCCCAATGTGCTTTGTGCATTTCGGTAGCTGTTCAGTGCCGTATTGCCTGATCTTACTGAATTGTAACTTTCATCCTCTTCAGGCATTTTTTCTTCTAAATTCTGCGAGCTGTCTGTGTTCCAGTAATCTGATAGAGTTGTCAGGGCGTTGCGTTTTTCCTGATTTTTCTGTTCGAGCATTTCCTGCTCATACGCTTTTTGCTTATCTGCCTGCAACCCTGCTTCTGTAGCCTGCGGTACGGCATCGTTCAGCCCGATATTTTCGATTTCCTTTTTATCTGAAGACGGTTTAAATATCAGGTACATACAGCCTACGAATACAATTCCCATCAAACCGAATATGAGTGGTTTTTTGAGCTTTTGGGCTTTGTTCTGTGTGCTGTCTTGCAGCATATCAGCGGTTGCTACCGGGCTTCCTTCTGTTACCCGGACAACCGTTTTTTTGTTCTCATTTTCTTTCATAAAACTTATTTTTAAAGATTGTTGTTAATGTATCCTGCAAGGGTGCAGGATGTTCTTTCTTTTGGAGGACAGGGTTTTCAATATGCTCGATTACCATACTGTTATCGGAATTTTCTGCATCGTACCATACTTTGGCGATAACCATTGCGGTGAGTAGTAGATAACCGACAAACAGGTATAGTGTGTACCTATGCTGTTTACGTACAGGCAATGCCCGCCAGCGTTCGTCCAATTGGTCAAAGTACCTGTCCATATTTGCTCTTAATTTTTTCATACTTTAATGATTATGTGTTATCACATCCTAAACCCTCTTTTGCGGGCAGACAACTGTTCTTTCGGTTTTTCAGTCACTTGTGCAATGGCTTCTTTCCTTGTTGGAACCGAATTTGTAGTGAGGTCTGTTAATTTCGATTGCTTCAATAATTGCCCGTACTGATCTATTCTTTCAATATTCATTTTCTTGACATCGAAAAGACCATCTTCGTATTTTACCCACATATTGCATTCAACTTTTGGCTTATCGTCGCCATTCCATTGCAGGTAGGTTTTCAGCATCATAATATTAGGCAGTATCGGTTTGTCCATTCCGCTGTTACAAGCCTCCAAAAACCTACTGATGCTGTCTTTTATTTTGTCTGCATAAGCTGCTTCTGTCTGAAAATAGCCGTCATACCCTTTATCTGTAAGGGTTTTTGCGAACGTGTCTAATTCAAGTAATTGCTTCATATCCCAAATTTTAGCGTTCGATGACTTCAATGTCCCTGTTCTCCACCACGGCAAACTTTTCGATGTTGAAACCCTGCGGGTTATTGTCTGAGCGAACAGAATTCACGAGATAGCAGGTAGTAATCAGGTTACGCCGGGTTACGTTGCTTGAACGGATGATGAATTGTTTGGCATAGGTTCGTACAGCATAAGGATGGGTGTCGAAGTTGCACACGACACTATCTACTTCGATGCGTTGCTGTACATTACCCGATATAATACGGTTATAATAACCTTTTTCAGAAAGATCTTTGTAGTAATCAAAGGCACTTTTGTCGGCAAGGTTAAACGCCCGTTTCATATTGCTTTCGATGGCATTCTTATCGGGAGCAAGCGTAAAGAACAGTTCGTGAAACCGCCTTACGTGTTCTCTTGCCTCCACAGGGCGGTTAATGCTGGCATCTTGCGACAAGGCAAGCATCAGTGATTTTCCATTGTCCAATACATAGACTTTCTGGCGTTGTTCTTCTGCAAAGCGATAGGACTGCCATACGGCATATCCTACCACGCCAATGCAGAGAACAGCAAACACGATGGCATATAGCCTGATCTGTCTGAAGCTGTTTTCAATATTTCTCAGTGTTTTAAATTCCATTTTTTTTATGATTTGATTGTTGTTATTTTCCCATTAGCTTGCCACCAATATTCCCTGCGGCTGAACCGGCCCCGGCTCCGGCAATATTTCCGGTTTTCATCGCTGTTTGGTTTACATTTCGTGTAAAGTTTCCTGCTCCGCCTGCCTGGATAACCCAGCCTGTTACCGTCGGAATGGTGAAATAGCCGATAATCCCGATGATCATAAAAATGATGTACACCGTATTTGAGGTATCAGGTATGTATGTCGGATCTGTCAGCATTTCAATATCCCTTTCCAGTATAAGCGATTGTATTCTTGCCAGCATTGAGCTGAACAGGTCTGAAACAGGTAGCCAGAGGTAAACACTGATGTAGCGTGTGAGCCATTGCGTGAGCGTGGACTGAAACCCATCCCACACAGAAATGGCAAAGGCTATTGGTCCGAGTATGGAGAGGACAATCAGAAAAAATGTCCGTATGGTATCAATGACCAGAGCTGCCGCCTGAAACAGTATTTCCAGCAGATTACGAAACCAGTCCTTTATGGCTTTTTCTATCTGATAGCCTGTCCTGTCCATATACATTCCTGCCATTGTTCCAATATCGGAGGGTGACCATCCCAATTCGTCCAGCTTCTTATCGAACTCTTCGTCCGATACCATATAGGCAGTTTCGGGATTTCTGACCATTGCTTCGTATTCCAATTGGTCTTTCTGCTGTTGCAGTTTATTGAGGTCGAGTACCTGGTCTTCAAGTATGGCGTGTGTTCCTGTAACCACCGGACTTAACACCGCATTGATGGTTCCCAACACGATGGTTGGAAAGAACATAATGCACAGACCTAATGCAAACGGGCGGAGCAACGGAAACACATCAATAGGTTCGGCACGGCTTAAAGCCTGCCAAACCTTTAATGCTACATAGAACAATGCACCCAATCCGGCCAAACCTTTAGCTACTGCCGCCATATCGCCGGCAAGCGGCATCATATCATCATACAGTGAACGGAGGACTTCGTGAAGATTATTCCATTCCATCTTTACCAATATTTTTGATTAGCAGTTCCATAGAGGTCAAGCACTCTTTTGGCATCGTCTTTCTTTTTCGCTCTTAAATAGCTTACAGATATGTTTTTGTTGGTGTAATAGCGTACAAGGCTGTGGTATTCCTTTACTTCTTTGTACACACGATCAATAATATCCATACGCTCTTTGTCATTCAGTGAAAGGCTGGACGAGGAAACGATCTGCTTCAATTCTTTCAGCAATTCGGTACTTTCTTTGAGCAGTGCCGAATAGCCGTTGCCGATAGCGACCAATTCCTGCGGTGTGAAATTTGGGTCATTCATCATTTTTCCGAAATTCTGTACATACATTTCGGACACATCACCTACCAAGAGTACCGTTTGCTGCACCTTTCTTGCATCTTTTACGAGATTGTTTACGGCTTTCAGCTTGTCGTAATACTCTTTACCCTGCTTATAGACCTTTTCGACCTCCTTGAAATTCTTCACCACATTACTTACCGTAGAGGAAGTCTGTATGATTTCATTTGCAGAGTTGAGAATACCTGATGCCAGGTTTGCCGGATCGGCAACTATAAACTGTGCTTTTGCACAGGGTGCTACGGCAAGCATTAGTGCCGTACACACCAGTAACATTACTTTTTTCATTGTTTCTAAATTTTAAATGATTAATAATTATTGATTTACTTGATCACGCCTTTGCATAGCGATATGCTTGATGGCGAGTTCGACGTTACCGTCGAGTTCCGATGCGAGTTGCATCACTTCCATTTTTTCAGTTTCTTCCGTGGTGTATGCGAGATACTCCTCCAAACTAACTTCTGTGGCATAGACTGCCGAATGCGTTCCACCTAATCCAATCCAAACTTCTTTGTAAAGCCGTGACGGATCGTTGTTCATATTGATAGAAAGTACCTGTCCTTTTTCTTTGTCCGTCAATCCTAACATTGCCTGTATATCATCAAACTTGTTCATATACTTGCGTTGATCTAATAGGATTTTACAATCGGAGTTATTGATGATACTTTCCTTGACAATGGGCGACTGAATAATATCATCCACTTCCTGCGTAACGACGATTGCTTCGCCAAAAAACTTCCTAACCGTTTTAAACAAATACTTTATGTATTCTGCCATACCTTCTTTCGCAATGGCTTTCCAGGCTTCTTCGATTAGTATCAGCTTTCGGATACCTTTCAGCCTTCGCATCTTGTTGATAAAGACCTCCATAATGATGATGGTCACGATGGGAAAGAGGATTTTATGATGTAGGCTAAGCACCCAGCGCCTTATCGTATTGCTACGGTAGGTTTCCGAATACTCGCCCCCGAACCGTACGTACACGTTCCCGCGTATACGGCTCTCCACTAATATTTTCAGTCTAGCTTCCATGATGGACTTTCATATGACATTTATGGCACAATGCCATAGTTTTACGTTTCCTTGCCATCATGTGGATTTCCCAGGGGGCTTTTCCCTTTTGGATGTCCTTTAGTTTTCTCACATGGTGCATTTCAAGTTCGCTTGTCTCCCCACACAGTTCACAGCTCCGTGCTTTCAGCCTGTCGATAAGGCTCGTCCGCATCTTGGCGTAGAAGTAGTTGGGAAGTTTGTCAAAGAAAGCCTCCTTGGCTTCAATCTTCCGTCCGAATCCATCTTTATAAAAAGTCCTGAACCTCACTTCACGTTTCTTGTTCGTGTAGGTGACAGTAAACACGCCGTGTTTCATGTACTTTCTACAGATGTTGGGTACAGTTGTCCTGTACTTCGCAGCAAAGGTTTTGTACATACTGTATTCCATGATGTAGCGCATATTGTTGATAGTTCCGCTGTTCAAGGCAATCGAATAATAATTGTAGAAGCCTATAAGTTCAGCGTTGTATTTGCTCAGGATTTCAAGGTCATCGTTGAATATCAGTCCAGTCCTCGGTCTCGGCTTCCATTGCTCTTTACCATTATGGAGTTTTATCTCCAACGCTTCATAATCAAGCAGTTTCTTCCTGATGGTTTCCCGAGGTATTTTGATAACGATTTTCTTGTGGTAAGCCCTGACCATTTTTCCGCTGGCGTTCCGTTTGGTCAGATTGGATTTTCTTACGGTTACATCGAACGAAAGGAACTTTGCAGGTTTTTCCGCATGAGTGATCAGTGTTTTCTCTTCAGACAGCACCAGTTTCAGTTTGTCGTTCAGGAACTGTGCGGCATCTTGTTTTATCTGTTTGCAGTCTTCAAGGCTTCCAATTACTCCGATAAGAAAGTCATCTGCGTACCTAACGTATTTCAGCTTTCTGTAATCCTTATCCATTTCATCACAACTTGGAACCAAGGCTCTTTTTCTATCAATTTCCCTGATGCGTTTACCGAGCAATTTTCTGTCGGCTACATCATCTTCGGCTTTTAGCATTGCCGTGGCAATCCTCTTTTCGTACTCGTACTCTTGGCGCAACCTGCTTCTTTTGCGTTCTTCCCCTTTGTCGAATGACTTGATGTATTCTTTCATAAACTTGTCCAGCTTGTCGAGGTAGATATTCGCCAGTATCGGACTGACGATTCCTCCCTGCGGTGTACCGCTGTAGGTCTTGTGGAATACCCAGTCTTCGACATACCCTGCATTAAGAAATTTTCGGATGAGCCGTAGGAAACGTTCATCGGCGATACGCTCTTTCAGTATTCCAATAAGAACATCGTGATCGATGTTGTCAAAGAAACCCCGAATGTCTCCTTCGACGAACCATTTGGTTCCGTTGAAGGACTTGCTTATCTGCATCATTGCCGTGTGACAGCTTCTGTGCGGTCTGAAACCATGTGAGGAATGTTCAAAACTTCCCTCATAAATGGCTTCAAGTATCATCCTTATTACTTCCTGCACCAGTTTATCATCAAAGGACGGTATGCCCAACGGACGTCTTTTCCCATTTTTCTTCGGGATATAGGTACGTCTTGATGGACGGGGATGGTAGCTTTCATTTCTGATAGCTGCCATTAACTTGTCGATGCGTTTCAGGCTCATCTCGTCTATGGTCAGTCCGTCAGCCCCTTGGGTCATGTTGCCGGGCTTTGCGTAGATGCGTTGGTAAGCCTCATAGTACATCTCTTCGTTGAACATAATGCGGTAGAGCCTTTCGTACTTATAGTCCAAAAGTTTGCTGTGCTCTGCCAGACTGTTTAATACGCTTTCTGGATTTCTCATAATGTCTCTCACATTTTCCGTTAATTGTATTAAATAATATTAGCTGTCTCCCTTCGCCATGTACAAGGCTTTCCCTTGCTCGGACTACTACGGAGACTCCGTTGCCATATCGGATATTCAGGGGTCTGCACCCCATAGCCACATCAGTGGCTTTCCGACTTAGGCAATCCACGTTTAGCTGCGTAACAACAATGGCGTTACAGATTGTCGGATATGACTTCCGTCCTTTAATGCATATTGCACTTGCGCCGTGACCTGTTCATTGCTCCCCCTCCTAAAAGACGGGATGGGGAGTGTCACGGTATGACGAGTTCAGTTGTCTTACGTCACAGATACAACCGGGAGCCGCTTAGACTATCATTCAATCAGTATGGATTTTATCCTCATATCTGTTACTCATCCTGCTATTCAGTCGTGGCCTGACAACTGGCCAACTCATAGCTTTTGCCGACATGCTACACTCCCCGATATTTGGTTTCCCTCACGGATAAGTCGGCGGATGATGGGTCATTTAAAGAACACTAACCCAGTACTCTGCCATGAGTACATTTGTTATGCAGCCTCTACGTGCGCACCCTTGATGGCATCAATTTCAAACACGATAAAGCGTTTGGATAAGAGGTCTAACTGCTTGTCGGAGTTCAGCAGGTAATCGTATTCTCCGCCTTTGTAATAGGGTTCGAGTACGTTCAGGAAATTGGCAATGTCAAAATCTTTTTCCCGTACCTGTTTTTCCTCCAGTACCTTGCGGTAATCACCTTTCACATATTCATAGAAGCCATTAAACGATGGGTATTCGTCCTTTTGCTTGATACGGTCTATGTAACCGGATACGGCATTGGATAATGCCACTTCTTCCGAACGTGTTGGCGGTTCGTCATCACGCTTCCATAGCGTGAGTATCAAAGTCTTGATACTTTCACGCTTTTCAATATCGAATACGCCATCATCAGTGTAGAATGGGTTAAAGGCAATCGGATTATCTTCGGTATATGTGAAGTATACACCGTCTTCGCCTTTAGTCTTTCCTTTGATGAGTTCACATAATCCCTGATAGGAATTACCCGTATCAACCAGTAATACATGAGCACCTTGTTCGTAGTACTGCCTAACCATGTGGTTGGTAAAAAAAGATTTCCCGCTTCCTGACGGACCCAATATGAATTTGTTTCGATTTGTGATGATACCACGCTTCATCGGCAAATCTGATATATCCAAATGGATAGGTTTTCCGGTCAGGCGGTCAGCCATTTTTATCCCGAATGGCGAAGGTGAATTATGATAATTCGTTTCTTCCGTGAAGAAGCACAAGGCAGGTTCGATAAACGTATAGAAACTTTCCTCACTCGGAAAATCGCCTGCATTTCCCGGCATTCCTGCCCAATACAAAGTGGCTACGTCCGTAGTGTTGTGGCGTGGTTTACATTCCATCAGTGCCAAGGCACTACCGCAATCGTTCTTTAGCTGCTTCAGTTCCGCAGGGTCTTCCGACCACGCCATAATGTTGAAGTGAGCACGGATGGATGACAGCCCGAAGCTGTGTGCTTCATTCAGATACTTTTCTATCCACTCTTTGTTGATTTGGTTGGCACGGCTGTACCGAGCCAAAGAGTGCATATTCCTTGCGGATTTCTCAAACTTTTGCAGGTTGTCTTCGCTGTTATCTAAAAACAAATACTGGTTGTAAATGTGGTTACAGCTAAGAAGCAAGCCCACAGGTGCAGCGAACGATAAACGGCAATCACTACGGTCGGTGGACAGCTTTTCATAACGGGTATCTGCCGATACCGTTCCGGGTAAATCATCCGTATCGGATAAAGTGTGCAAAGACAATTTTTTGTTGCCGATACGCACTTCTTCGGAACCTAAACTAATGTCCTGCATTGGAGTTCCGGTTTCTCTCGAAAGCGTAAGGTACTGCTCCAGTAATCCCTGTGTATCTTCCGTTCCGATAATTTCATCTTCGGTCAGACGTTTCAGGCTTACAAAACCGCTATCGTTCACGATACGCTCAAATTGGGCAACTGCCTCCATAAAGCGGTGTATTGTTTCTTTGTTCCTGATTTCCTTTGGTATAAGTGTACCCTTGCAAAGCGATGAAAAATTGCTTTGCATCCGCATTCTTTCCTTAGTGGTCTTGGTCAGAAACAGATAGCAATAATGGTTCAGAAATGGTCGCTCGTTGAAGTGACGTTGGTAAGACTTTGCCAAAAAGCTCTGGTCTTCCTTTGCCATATCGGGAGCATAACTTTCTTTGATGTACCAATCCTGCTTATGAATGACCGTAAAGTCCGGCAAAGTCTTTATGGCTTTGTGCCAGGCAGAGTGCATCGCTTCATATTCCGCAGATGCTACGGTAAACAATTCCGGTAAACGTACTTCAAAGCAGGCGGTAATGTCTGCATCTTTCGATAGGATGCAATTGTTTTCTACTGCCAGCAATGGAAATTTGTTTTCCAGTGTTGTTGCTTTAGATACGTTTCTCATAGGGCATTCTGTTTAGGAGTGAATTTTAAATAGCGGCATACAGGCTTGCGGCAAATGATATAGCGGGGATGTCTTTTATTGGCTGCTATCTTCATCAATCCGTGTTCTCCGTATTTCCTGTTCAGCGAAAAAGTCTGCCATATAATGAGCGAAGCACCGCCTGCTCCGAGGAACAGGCAGATATAGGAGTTTACGCCTGCCATATACAGTATCATCACGAAGATGAGCGTACCGAGCAGCCCACCGGCGAAGATGAACAGGTATTGTGCTTTAAGCCCTTTAAATTCTACCGTCCTCCCAATGCCTTTGTTGATATTGTAATTCATAAGGCAAAGGATTAAAGGAAGAATGAACGCAGGATGGTAGCCGCTACGATTAAGAAGATACACGCACCGAACCACGAAGCTGCCGTTTTCGAGGTATCGGGGTCGCCGGAACTGAATTTGTTGTACACCTTAACGCCCCCTATGAGCCCGACGACCGCACCGATGGCATAGATTAATTGCGTTGCGGGGTCGAAGTAAGAGGTTACCATTTGGGTAGCCTCGTTGATACCTGCCGAACCGTTTCCCTGTGCGAACACGCCAATTGCTGACAGCATAGCCACGGCTGCCAGCAGAACTTTTTTTCTTTGTTTTTCCATAATTGAAACACATTAATTTGTTACTGTTTATCCCGCACCTTACGGGCTTTCGGGACAAAGGTGTTTCGGAAATTGAGGCGGTATAACAAAGTGGCAGTCAGAGGAAGTGTTTGGCGGTGAGTGGCTTTGTATTGAGCGGAAAAGCATAAAAAAAACGCCAAACATTTCTACTGTTTGGCGTTTCACTGTTTTAGGGATTTGCAAATGGAGTTTACACAAACTCCCCAATGTCAAAATCATTCAAATCACTTTTCCGCAAAGTGGAAGAACCGGTTTCCGTTTCAGTAGAGATTGTGCTGTCCAAAAGCTCGGCAATTTTTCGGGAAGCACCCTCAATGGAATTTTCCAACAGGCTGAATAATTCAGTTCCCTGTAATTTTTGAACTATCGCAACCGCTGTTTCCTTCTGGGAGTGTTCCAAATTCTCTTTTTGGAGCAATGCCCCTACGGAGCTTAGTTCGTCATAGGTAACCCCTTGGGCAAGACTGTCATCGCCTCCGGATATTCCGTACCTGTTCCATTCTTCTTCCTCTTCCTCCAAATCAGGTATGTTACTGAAAACTTCGTCCAGTTCTTCCTGCGGAATTTGAATAGCGACTTCTTCGTTCTCGTCGTATTCGATGTCTAAATTATCAGGGTCTACCTCTGGTTCCTCAGTTTGGCTTTCATTGGCAGTGTTTGGCACCGAAAGGCTTCTTACGGGCTTGGGCTGGCCCATAATATCCGGCAAGTTCGGGTTTACTTTTTCCTGCGTAGGTTTCTGCTCAGACCTTTTATGAATGACAATCTTATCCTGCAAGAGCAGGACAATGACGATGAGCAGGCATATCACAATTAAGATTTCCATAATCAAAGAATTGTTTTTTGAGTTTCATTATACAAGGTTTTAATATCCTCTCCACAATCCTGAAAATGTTGTTTCAACACACTATACAAGTAATCTGAAATTGTGATTTTTCCATCCCCGAGCATAAAAACAATACGGGATATGTTCTGATGAAACTCTTCACTGATATAAACAGTTTTGCCATTTCTTGCCAAAAATTCTGTTGGCTGTAAAAAAATATCCTTGTATTCTTTGATTGTACTGTCAGGCTGTTTCTTTTTCTTAAATAAATTTTTCATAATCAATACTTTATAAAATAGGTTTAAAACGTTCATTGAAATAATCTGTAATATCATCCCCAAACTCTCTGAAGTGTTGTTCAAGGATATTGTCGATGTATGAGTAGAGGGTTGTCTTTTCTTCCCTCGTTAATTGCACTATCCGGAGCAATCTTTCGTGGTATTCGGGGCGTATGTAAACAACCTTACCGCTGCGACCTGACGGAAACCGATTGACCAGGAATGTTTCCTCATAGTCCACTTTTTTTGACGAACTGTTTCGGGCTTTGTCTTTGGGCTTTGTCTTGATTTCCTTTTGTTCTTCCTGTTGCTGATTATTTTGGGGTGGAGCTACCGGCTCATCACCACTGATGATGTTCATTAAATAATCCTCATCAACATCGGGCTTTTTAAAATCTTCGTTTTTGTTATCTGAACTCATAGCTGAATGATTTTAGAGATGCGTAATTTTCAAGAATTCTTCGACAAACAAATCCATTTTGGTTGCTTTCATCAGTTGTGTTTCGGCAGGCAGCAGGCTTGACCTGAACACGTAACTTTCCGTATCGTCCGTTTCTTTTCGGAAACGTTTGCTGTCCATTATCCTCGTTTCCATTATGGGTAGTTTCAGTTGTTTGATAACACTTTGATATGCCTCGTACAAACTTGTTTTTTCCCTTCCATCTACCTGGTTCCAGAATAGCCACAACTCTTGCTCATCGTTTCCTTCAATAGTTTTAGGTAGTTCAAGAAAGGCTTTGGTGAAGCCCAATGTGCTTTCCACCACCAAGCGGTCGGCCGTAATGGGTGAAAAGATATAATCCATCATTTTCAGGGTGGTCAATACCCCCTTGGTATTGGCGGTTCCCGGCAGGTCAAAGAAAATAACATCCGGTACAACTGCCGACTGACTTACATATTCCGATGCTTTTTCCAAAGCATATTCAGCCTTGCTTTTGATAATCGGGTATGCCTTTTTGTTGATGGTCTGGAATTGCTTCATTGCTACCTTTTTATGGTAGTCATTCTGCATAATGGTCTTCTTATCCCGTTCACGCATATTGGTCAGACTGTGTTGCGGAAAATCACAATCCAAAACCAGGACATTAAACCCTAAGCGGTAGTGAAGCACACTTGCCAGCAAGGTGGTCATCGTAGATTTTCCCACACCGCCTTTCTGGGTGGAGAAGCTGATTTTTAAGGTTTTCTTTCTTGTTTCCATTATTTAAAAATTTATTGTTACACACTTTACCTGTTTTACAGGTTTGAATATTCGTGTATTCGAATATTTCCTCGTTCCCATATTCCTGCATTGGTTTTTGGGGATATTCTTATACTGTTTTTTGCTTTCCTTACAGTCTTATTAGGCATATATTTTAGCAAGTGGCAAACCTTACAAAAAGCAAAATGCTTTACCGCTTTTATGCTTTTACACTTTTAAAACCTTACGCTTTTATTCCAAACTGCCTGTTTACAGAACTGATTTGTTTTCTTGTTTAAATACATTTTTTACTGCCTGCCTTAAAACTATAAGGCAAATAAAGCGATTGATTTATCCGGGTTTGGAAGTGTGGCAGTGTTTGGCTTTCAAAGGCAGTGTTTGTCCGGGTATCGCATTGCAATACTCTTTTAAACAGGTCTTTACTTTGTGAAATGATTTTTATTAACGGATTTATGCAAAAGTCTTTTGATATATCAGGGAGTAACGGAAACGGCATCGAACCGTTTTTCCCTGTTACCTTCAATCCGTCCCGAAGGGCGGATTATTGTGTTCACCAGAACACGGCAAGTTGTGTTTTGAGGCACTCGAAACCGAGTTCGTGCCTCAAAACAACTTGCCCTTTGCAGGGGGCAGAAAACACCTTCCAAAGTCAGGGTTTTGTATGGATTTTAAAATGGATTTGTGATGAACGAGAACAGTTACAGAAAACAGAGTAAGGGCGGACGGACACCCAAAACAGACCCAAGCATCCATCGCCACGTTTTCCGTCTTACGGACGAGGAAAACGCCAAACTTTTATCGCTTTTTGAAGCGTCGGGAATGCCCAATAAAGCAAAGTTTATCATCTCCCTGCTATTCAGTAAGGAAATGAAGTCAGTTAAGATTGACAAAGGAACAGTTGATTTCTATATGCGGTTGACTTCGTTTCACAGTCAATTTCGCTCCGTAGGTGTGAACTATAATCAGGTTGTGAAGCTACTGTACAAGCATTTTTCCGAGAAAAAAGCCGCTGCATTCCTTTACAAACTGGAAAAACAAACGGCTGAACTGGCGATGTTATGCCAAAAAATCATTCAGCTAACCGAAGAATTTGAAGCGAAGCACCTGAAAAAATAGCGGTAGAAATGATAGTAAAAATTGGCAGAAGCGGAAATTTATACGGGGCATTGGCGTACAATCAGCTCAAAGTGGAGAATGAAAACGGGCAAATTTTGTTTGCCAATAAGATGATTGAAACCGCATGCGGTCATTATTCCGTAGCACAATTAACCCAGTCTTTTGCACCTTACCTAATAGCCAACCGCAATACCGAGAAACATACGTTACATATTTCGCTCAACCCCGACCCGAACGATAAGTTAAGTGATGATAAGTTTAAGGAAATGGCAGAACAATATATGCGTGAAATGGGCTACGGCTTACAACCTTACATTGTCTTCAAACATACCGATATTGACCGTAGCCATATTCATATTGTATCGATTTGCGTGGATGAGCAAGGCAAAAAGATTTCGGACAAATTCGAGAAAATGCGGTCAATGAATGTATGCCGTGAACTGGAAAGAAAACACGGATTGATACCCGCAACGGATAAGGAGCGCAAGCAAACTGATAAGGTTTTCCGTCCGGTAGATTATCGGGCAGGCGATGTAAAAAGCCAAATTGCTTCGGTTGTTCGCCACCTGCCAAACTACTACCAATATCAAACACTGGGTGAATATAATGCCCTGCTTTCCTTGTTCAACATTACCACCGAGAAAATCGAGGGCGAATTGCAGGGAAAAATGCAGCAGGGTTTATTGTACATTCCTTTAAATGAAAAAGGCGAACGAGCCGGGCATCCGTTCAAGGCTTCGCTGTTCGGAAAGAGTGCAGGGCTTCCGGCTTTGGAATTGCATTTTGCGAAATGCAAAACGACTTTGAAAGATAGCCCTACCAAACAGACCCTAAAATCTGCCGTTACCATTGCCCTGAAAACCACGAGCGATGAACAGGCATTTAAAAAGCAGTTAGCAGGACAGGGCATTAACGTAGTCGTGCGCCGGAATAATACAGTCCGCATTTATGGTATCACATTTATTGACCACAATTCCAAAGCGGTTTGGAACGGTTCACGGTTAGGAACAGAACTTTCTGCCAATACTTTTAATAATTATTGGAACAATAACATCAAACCGGATATTAAAGAACCTGCCATATCTCAACCAAAATTATCTACATCAAATGATGCAGATCTTCCTGCGGAAGAACCACATCGTTTGTTCGACTTCTTAACTACGGACAAACACGAAGACGGTTTGATTGAAGCGTTAGGCGGATTAATTCCCGAAGCCCAGGGCGAAGATAACGAGGAACAGGACTTTGCCAATAAGATGAAGAAGAAGAAGCGCAAACGCCAAAGAGGTCAGAAATAACATTTAGCCAAATACTGCCACTCAACGCCACTGGCTGCCACATTCTTAGAGCCACTCCATAGAGCCTTTAAATTCACGCCTGAACATTAAAACTTAAAATAATGCAGGGAGAAGACGATTTAAGAGGGCTTGCCAAGATAATGGCTTTTATGCGGGCAGTCAGTATTCTTTTGGTACTGATGCACCTTTATTGGTTCTGCTATGGTTTCTTTATGGAACGTGGTTGGACGTTGGAAGTAATCAATAAGATTTTAGGCAATTTTGACCGGACGGCGGGTTTGTTTTCACATACCCTTTATACCAAAGCATTTGCTTTGGTTTTACTGGCTTTAAGCTGCTTAGGCACAAAGGGCGTAAAGAACGAGAAGATAACCTGGTCTAAAATTTACGTGGCTTTGGGGGTTGGGTTTGTTCTGTTTTTCCTGAACACCCCGTTGCTAAAACTACCTCCGGCAACAGGCACATTTCTTTATATGCTTACTATCTCATTAGGTTACATCGCTTTGCTGATGGCAGGCGTATGGATGAGCAGATTACTGAAAAATAATTTAATGGATGATGTTTTCAATAACGAGAACGAAAGTTTTCAGCAGGAAACCAAATTGATGGAAAATGAGTATTCCGTAAACCTGCCCACCAAATTTTACTACAAAGGCAAATGGAACAACGGTTGGATAAACATTGTCAACCCATTCAGAGCATCCATTGTTCTGGGTACTCCTGGTTCTGGTAAATCTTATGCCATCGTAAACAACTACATCAAACAGCAGATTGAGAAAGGCTTCTCAATGTACATTTACGATTTTAAGTTTGATGACCTTTCTACCATTGCCTACAACCATTTGCTGAAGCACCGGGATAAGTACAAAGTACAGCCAAAATTTTATGTGATAAATTTTGACGACCCACGCAAGAGCCACCGTTGCAACCCACTCAACCCCGATTTTATGACGGACATTTCTGATGCTTACGAAGCTGCATATACCATAATGCTGAACCTTAACAGGTCGTGGATACAGAAGCAAGGCGATTTCTTTGTGGAAAGCCCAATTATTTTATTGGCTGCCATTATTTGGTATCTGAAAATCTACGAAGACGGTAAATACTGTACGTTCCCACACGCCATTGAATTATTGAATAAAAAGTATTCGGATGTTTTCACCATTTTAACTTCCTATCCTGATTTAGAAAATTACCTATCGCCATTTATGGATGCTTGGCAAGGTGGGGCACAAGACCAGTTGCAGGGACAGATTGCATCAGCTAAAATTCCTTTGTCAAGAATGATTTCACCAAGTTTGTATTGGGTAATGACAGGCGATGATTTTTCATTGGACATCAACAATCCAAAAGAGCCGAAGATTTTATGTGTAGGCAATAATCCTGATCGGCAGAATATTTATTCCGCAGCTTTGGGATTATACAATTCAAGAATTGTAAAACTCATCAATAAGAAAGGGCAATTGAAAAGTTCTGTAATTATTGATGAGTTGCCAACAATATATTTCAGAGGTTTGGATAACCTTATCGCAACTGCCAGAAGTAACAAAGTCGCCGTGTGTTTGGGTTTTCAAGACTTTTCACAATTAATCAGAGATTATGGCGATAAAGAAGCAAAAGTAATTCAGAATACGGTAGGTAATATTTTTAGCGGTCAGGTTGTAGGCGAAACGGCTAAAAATCTTTCGGAACGATTTGGAAAAGTGTTGCAAAAACGTCAGAGTATGACCATCAACCGCAATGATAAATCTACATCTATATCCACACAGTTAGACAGCCTTATTCCGGCTTCTAAAATCTCAACGCTTACACAAGGTATGTTTGTTGGTGCCGTATCGGACAATTTTGAAGAACGTATCGAGCAAAAAATATTTCACGCTGAAATTGTGGTAGACAATGAAAAGGTTGCATCCGAAACAAAAACCTATCAAAAGATACCGCAGATTTTGTCTTTTGTAAATGAGCTGGGCGAAGACCAAATGAAACAGCAAATTGAAAGCAATTACAAACAGATAAAAACAGATATTTTACATATTGTAGAGAACGAATTGAAACGTATTAAAAACGACCCGGATTTACAGCATCTGGTACAGGAGAAATAAAATAATACTTTTTGTAGATCATCTATTCATCAAACAAACGTAATATTTGGTATTTTTACACCTAATAATTCAGCTCATAAATGGTTAAAGTATTAATAATAGACGATGAGGAAAAATTGAGAAACCTCCTTTCAAAAATAATTGGTTTTGAAGGGTTTGATGTTTTTCAGGCATCCAATATCAAATCAGGATTACAAAGGTTAGAGGTTGAAGAAATAGATATTATTATCTGCGATGTCAAACTCCCTGATGGAAGCGGTGTGGACACCGCTAAACTCATTAAGGATAAATATCCTGCTGTAGAAGTGATTCTTTTGACTGCCTACGGCAATATACCGGACGGTGTACAAGCTATTAAAAACGGTGCGTTCGATTATATAACCAAAGGAGATGACAATAATAAGATTATTCCACTTCTCTATAAAGCCAGTGAAAAAGTAGCTTTAAACAAAAGAGTCTTACAATTAGAAAAGCAGTTAGGCAGAAAATATTCATTTGATAAAATTATCGGTACATCAAAGCCCATCTTAAAAGCAATTGAACTGGCTAAAAAAGTGGCTCCAAAAGATACAACAGTATTATTAACCGGAGAAACAGGTACTGGTAAGGAAGTTTTTGCACAGGCCATTCATCAAGGTAGTCCGAGAGCAAACCAAAATTTTGTTGCGATAAACTGCTCCGCATTTAGCAAAGAGCTCTTAGAAAACGAATTATTTGGTCACAAAGCGGGTTCATTTACAGGAGCTACCAAAGATCAAAAAGGACTTTTTGAAGAAGCTCATAATGGAACCATATTCTTGGATGAAATTGGAGAAATGGCCATGGACTTGCAAGCTAAAATTTTACGTGTATTAGAAACAGGCGAATTTCTGCGTGTTGGTGATGCCAAACCCATTAAAGTCAAAGTAAGAGTCATCGCAGCAACCAATCGAAATCTGGAAAATGAAATTGAGTTAGGTCATTTCAGAAGTGATCTATTTTACAGACTTTCTGTATTTGGTATTGAACTTCCGTCTTTGAGAGAGCGGGGAAAAGATATCAAATTGTTGGCACAGTATTATGCCGATCTTTTTGCAATTAAATCCAATAGAAAGCCGCTAGCCCTATCGGAAGATTATGTTACAGCTTTGGAAAATAATCTCTGGAAAGGAAACATACGCGAGCTGAAAAATGTGATTGAACGAAGCGTGATTTTAGCGGATGATGACCTGCTTGATTTAGATACGCTGCCTGTAGACCTTCAATATGCAAAATCAAATGCAAAACAATTGTCTGCATTTTCTATGGCTAGTGCAGAGAAACTGCACATTCAAAAAATATTAAATCATACCAATGGAAATAAAGCAGAAACAGCTCGCTTGTTAGAAATCGGTATTGCAACACTTTACCGAAAAATGGAATTGTATAAACTTCAGTAGCAGATTATTCTTTTTGTGTCCTCAAAAGTGATTGAGTGGTCAGAACCAAAATAGGCAACTCTATTAGTGGCCCGATTACCAAGGCTAAAGCAATCAGCGGTTCTGCCGAAAATGCAGACACGGCTATGGCTAATGAAATCGGTGAATTTCTGGCCATGGTTGTCAATGTTAAGCTTACTCTGTCCGCATAGTTGAACTTCAGTATCTTACTTACAAAATATGCTACTAGAAATGCTACGAAAAAGAATATTAAAACAGGGAGAAGCATTTTGTAAATAATGCTCGGATGATTGATCAAATCTTTTCCTTCAGATGCAAACATAGCGACTACAGCCAAAGAAAGAAAAAACACTTGTGAAGTCTCAAAAAATCCTAAAAAGGCATTTTTACTTAGACTCTTCCTGCTTTTCACGATTGTTTTGGCTAAAACTGCCAAAGTAAAAGGTATAACTAACACTATAATAATACTCTCTGCAAGTGTCCCTAAATCTACATTGCCTGATTTACCAAAAAACAGTAAAAGATATACTGGTAAAAGTAATACCTGTAAGATTAAATTTGTTGGAAGAATAGCTGTTGACAAGGGAACATTTCCTTTTGCTACACTTGTAAAAACCAAATACCAATCGGTACAGGGTGTGACCATAAGCATGACAAACCCCATCCAGATAGCTATATCATTATTTAAAAATATACTTCCTAATAGATAAGCAAAGATCGGTGTCCACACAAAATTGATTAGAATACTGGTTATAGAAAACTTGATATTCAGAAACGAGTGCTTGAGCTCTGAGATATCAATGGTCAGAAATAAACCGAAAAGCATGACCATCAGTAGCGGAATAATAAAGGATGCCGAGATGTCCGAAATCAAGGAAGATTGACCAATAACTAAGCCTACAATGACTGCGATTAAAATAACAATCGTTTGATATTTATTGATTTTATCCATTTTGATTTATACGTAATCGTAGCAATTATTCATATTTTACTTTTGCAAATCTCTGTAGATCTTCATTATTACCATAAATAACGATGATATCATCTTTTTGTAGCATAGTAGTAGGTTCCGGAATTCCCTGCACATTAGCAACGGTTTTACTTCTTCCTAAGAAACTCTTCTCTTGGGCATCTCTGATAATAGTCAGAATTAACACATTATGCAATTCTCTGAATTTTACTTCTTCTATGGTTTTTCCAATGTATTTTTCTGGTACTACAATCTCTACAATACTATAACTCTTGTTCAGCTCAAAAGAATCTATAACACCTTTTAGGCATAGTTTTTTAGCCCATCTTTCAGCAGTTTCTTCTTCCGGACGTACAATTTCATTAACGCCTATAGCCTGTAGAACACTTTCGTGAAGTGGATTAATGGCACGACTAATCAATCGTTTTACCCCCAGATTTTTAAAATGAGCAGTAACCATGATATTTGCACCTTCGTCTTCACCAATACAAACCATCACTATATCCGTATTCTTTAGCGGTAAATGAGTAATGGCTGATTGATCTGTAGCATTCATACAGATGGTGTGAGACAATTTATCTTTTAATGCTACAACTTTTTCCGAACGTGAATCCACACCGATAACTTCATTTCCTTGTTGGGTTAGTTTTTCTGCCAATGAGCCTCCAAAATTTCCCAATCCTATAATTATAAATTTCATTTCAATTATTCTTTTAGTTGATTAATATTTCATCCGATGGATAATGGTAGTTACCCTGTCTGACCTTCTTAAAAAAGGCAATCAGAATGGTTAACATACTTACCCTTCCAACGAACATAGTTCCAATAAGAACCAATTTACTTTCACTACTTAAATCTCCGGTTATTCCTAAGCTAAGCCCAACAGTGCTATAAGCCGAAAAACTCTCAAATGCAATATCCAAAAGAGGTACATGATTATCATAATGAGAAATCAGATAGACACTTATTCCTATTACCAATAAGGATAGACTCATTACGGCAAAAGCTCTTCTCACGGAAATATCCGCAATCTCTCTTCTGAAGACTTCTATTCTGGTTTTTCCTTTTGCAAGACTAAAATAGTTCAATGTAGCAATGGCAAACGTACTCGTTTTAATACCACCACCGGTTGAAGCTGGAGATGCACCTACCCACATCAAAAAAATGATAATGATGATAGATGAAAAGTGCATTTGGCTAAAGTCTATAGAATTAAAACCTGCCGTTCTGGGTGTAGTTGCTGTAAATAATGCCGTAACAACCTTTCCCAAACCTTGATGATTGCCCAATACATTGTAATATTCTTTGATGTAGATAATGACGGTTCCCAAAACAATCAATATGGAAGTGGTCAATAAATTTATCTTATTACTCAAGGTTAAAATCCATGGGCGGTAATTGTTCTTTTTCTCTACAAACCAAAGAATATATCTTGCTATCAAATGTTTAATGTACCGTACTGAATTAATAACAATTGGAAAACCTAAACCTCCGAATACAAAGATGATGACAATGATAAACTGTAGGGGATAATTATACACATAACTGTCTTCCATCATTCCATTGGGCAAGGTTGAAAATCCCGCATTACAGAAAGCGGATATAGAATGAAACACAGAAAAATAAACTCTTTCTGAAAAGGATGGAATTAAAGCTTTATCCAGGTTGAGGAAAATTAATATCGCTCCAATAAACTCTATTAAAAAAGTAATGGTTAAAATCCTCTTTACCGTCGTAAAAACCTCGCCTATTTTCTCTGAATTGGTCATATCACTCAATGCCAATTGGTTTTCGTAGGTAGATCCACCTTTGAAGAAGTAACTGAAGTAACTGGCAAATGTAAGGATACCTAAACCACCGGCTTGGATCAACAGCATGATTAAGGTTTGCCCAAAAGGAGTAAAATAACTACTCGTATCGACTACGATAAGGCCTGTCACGCAAACGGCACTGGTAGAAGTGAATAGAGCATCTACAAAGCTGATACCTTGATAGGTTGCATTGGGCAGCATTAATAGTAGGGCTCCCACGACAATCAATCCCATGAAACTGATGATAAACAATTGGGCAGGATTGAGTAAAGAACGCTTATAGCTCAAACGTGGACGTGTAAACTCCCGTATCAATTTTAAGATAACAGCCAACCGTATCCAATGGGTTATTTCCGATATTCCCCCTGTTGATAATTGTTTGTACAAACAATAAAGTACAAACAAAACACTCAATGTATCAAAAATAAATACACTTAATATGAATTCTTTTCGATGATAATAGTATTTCAGGACAGTATAAAAAACACCAATAACCAATACAAAAAGATACAAAGAAATGATACTTAGTTGTAAGGTTGGATTGAGTATAAAACCGTAATCAGCTATTAATGCTGTAAGTGCAACCAAGTGCAATACAACAATGAGCTGTTGTATCCATTTGGCATATAAAAACTCTTTCATTTAAAAATTCTCAGGCTATTCCGATTGTGTGTCTTGTAGGATTAATGTATTATCAACATCAAGACGCTCGTTCAGCCATTTTTTCATTTTCGATTTATCAATTTCTTTTGTCCCTTGTTCCAAATGATATAACACCAACCATTCAACTTTGGCACTATCTGTTCCTGAAAATTTTTCTATTTTTCCAAGAGAAACATCTTTCAGTTCAGGGAAAAGAACGTTCAGTTCTCTAACAAGTCCCGGTTCATTTACTTTATATTTATTCAGTTCTTGTCGAAGGTTGTTGATGGTTACATCTTTTTCAGATAAAGAAGCATCCTGCTTATTCAGTTCACTTAGTATCTCCGACTTAAGATCTGCATCATCCTGTCTGAAATTCAGCATCGTATTGTGAATACCTCTTTCATCCAGTAATCGGTTATACATTTCCATTTCTTCTTTGCTGAGTTTTTTATTCAGAAATGCCAGATCCACCTTTTTAGGGTTTGAATTGTAATTCAGTTTCTTGTAAATCACCGTATATCCTCTGCTATTGAATTCAGAATTGATGAATTCTTCCACGGTTTTAGTAAACTTCTTTTCTTCAAATAGATTATACGCAGATAAAAGCTGGGAATGATCATAATCATCATCAAGGTGGTAATTCCGTAGCGAATACGTTTTTCATTCTTCGGTTCGATCGTAGCAGAAGCAGGATATTTTAAGTATTTGATGACTAAAAAAGTAGCAATACAAATAAAAAAACAGTTGATGGTATAAAGGTAGAAAGCACCAAAGAAATAGCTAAAATTAAAGGTAGCCAATCCATAACCTGCCGTACACAATGGAGGCATCAAAGCCGTAGCAATGGCTACACCGGGAATTGGATTTCCTTTCTCAACCCGTGTGATCGCAATAACACCGACTAAACCTCCAAAAAAAGCAATCAATACATCATATATATTCGGAGAAGTACGAGCCAATAATTCGGATTGTACATCTTTGAACGGACTGATATAAAAGTAAAAAGCAGAGACCAATAAACTGACCACAGTTGCTATTAAAAGATTTTTAATAGATTTCCGTAAGAGTAAAAAATTATAGGTTCCTAAGGCAAATCCTGCTCCTAAAATAGGTCCCATCAAAGGAGAGATCAACATGGCTCCAATAATCACAGCTGTTGAATTGACATTCAATCCAACAGAAGCGATAAGGATGGCACAAGCTAATATCCAGAGGTTGGATCCCCTGAACGAAATGTTAGCTGTTACATTCTCTAAAACTTTCTGTTTATCTTCTTCACCATTGTGCAGATTGATAAAATCCCATAATTTATTGCTCATTTGCTTACAAGGTTTACAGTTGCTTTTTAGACTGCTTACTCAGCACGTAATAACCCAATACACCGCCAATAATAGAAGCTGCAAAAATTCCAATCTTCGCCTGTGTCATGTATTCCTCATGCGAGAACGCCAAAGAAGTTACAAATAAGGACATCGTAAAACCTATAGAAGCCAGTAAACCTAAACCAAACAAATTTCTTACATTCATTCCTTCTGGAAAAGGAGCCACTTTCAGCTTCACCAAAAGCAATGTAAAACCAACTACTCCAACAACCTTACCTACCAAAAGACCTAAAGCAACACCCAAAGCTACATTGGTACTGAATAAATGTTCCATATCGATAGCCAATGAAACACCAGCGTTTGCCAAAGCAAATATAGGAATGATCAAAAAGGTTACCATGGGATGCATAGCATGTTCTAATCGTTGTAATGGCGGAGTGGCGGCTACTGTACTATTTTGAATTTCTTCCAGAATATGTAATTGTTCATTTGTCAAAGTAGGTTTACTGTTATCCGGGTCAATACCTTTAAACTTATCTAAAAGTTTTTGGATATTATTACTGAATATTTTCTCATTGATCTTTACATCTGCCGGAATGGTAAATGCTGCTAAAACAGCTGCGATAGTGGCGTGTACCCCCGAAAGTAAAAAAGTTGTCCAAACTCCGCCTATTCCTAAAATGGCATAGAATAAAATGGCTCTTACCCCCATTTTATTACCGATATACATCGTCAAAAGCACCAAAGCACCGATAATGAGATGGAACATAGAGATATCCGAAGTATAGAAAAATGCGATAACCAATACAGCTCCTAAGTCATCAACAATAGCTAAAGCGGTTAAGAAAACTTTTAGTGTAAGCGGAATTCTATTCCCCAATAAATATAGTACCCCCAAGGCAAATGCAATATCTGTCGCCATTGGAATTCCCCAACCACTATGCACTTCTCCTGTTGGATTCAAAAATAAATAAATTGCAGCTGGCACAGCCATTCCACCAAATGCAGCAGCGATGGGTAATAAAGCTTTACGTGGATTGGATAACTCCCCGCCAACGATTTCTCTTTTTAGTTCTAAACCCACTACAAAGAAAAATATAGCCATTAAACCATCGTTAATCCAATGATGCAGATTGTATTCAAAATACGTGCTTCCGTCTAACTGAAATCCAAATTTATGTTCCAGAACATGATGGTACTCTTCTGCTAAAGGCGAATTGGCTAACATCAATGCAATCACTACACTGATTCCTAATACAATGCCACCTGCTTTTTCATTTTTAATAAAGCTTTGAATTGGCGATACGATTTTCTCAATAGGGGTCTTTTTTAGTTTACTCATCTTTTTTTGCTTATCCCTCCGATTTGTGCTGAAAATGACTTAGAAACCAGTCATTCTATGATTAATAAAGTACAAAAATATAAAATTAAAAACGATTCCCCGTATTAATCAAGGTGATATAGTCCTTTAGGATTTCGCTCATTACCACCAAAAAATCTGTGCTCTTATCAAAATGATAATTACCCTATCATTTTGATAAGGTTTTTGCATCAACAAATCCTGAAATAACGAGATAAAATATTGAAAATCAATATTTTAAATTCAAAAAAGTTCTATTGGAATAGGATTTGGCATAGAGGATATAAAAGAAATTAAAAATGAGGAAAAGAAATGTAAAATGGAAGCAAAGAAAAGAGCCTCCTTCGTTTCCAAAATGGCTAAAATCATACCACTTATTGCTTTTTGCCTTTATTGTGGTCATGATTTTTGGAGCAATTATGAAGCACATTAGTACCACTTAAAAATAGATAAAAATGATAACAATAGTTTTAGTACTCGCAGGTTTAGCCTGTTTCGGTCTGTTCATTAAGTCAATTGACTTCTTTGAGAAAATCTAAAATAAAATGAAAACAAAAATCATAAATACGATACAACAATGGGCTCCTGAAGCCGCAAGACTCATTCCTGATTTGGATACTTTGGACGATTCTATCGCAGACTATCTGTTACTACATAAACTGGCAGAAGTTTGTTCCCAAAAAATAGGTTCTGGATCGGAAGATGAATTAGAGTGTGTTCAGGAGATAGCCAAAGTTATAAACCTTTTATATCAGGGAGGGAATCAATACACCCGGAATGCCATTGAAAATGAGTTTCTGACAGCCTTGTCTTTTGAAGAAAGCCCCGGAAGCCTAAAAAAACACATGGATTTATTTCCCATCGAATTACGAAAAGGATATATCAAAACCATTTTAGAAAACTAATTAAATAATGAAAGTTTTAAAGGGAAAAATACATTGGTCGGCTAAAATAAAAAAAGCAGTATTAGCAATCTTATTGTTTGTCCTGTTTGCCGTTTGCGTAAAGCTCGGAGGATTCGCAGGTATTTTGATCGGCTTTGTGTTTTTCTTTCTATTCTTTCAATTAATAAGCAGATGAAAAAAGAACGAAAATCAAACAGGGAAATAGTTACGGATATATTGGCAAAAATACTTTTAGCTTTTATTGTCTTCTGTATTTTCTATGCGATGTTCTTCGGTAAATAAAAAGAAGTTTATAAATCAATGAATGAAATAAATGAAAACGCAGCCAGTACGTACCTGGCACATCACTACGGTGAAATTAA
Source organism: Epilithonimonas pallida (assembly GCF_900182975.1). NCBI lineage: Bacteria > Pseudomonadati > Bacteroidota > Flavobacteriia > Flavobacteriales > Weeksellaceae > Epilithonimonas > Epilithonimonas pallida. The sequence continues at coordinate 80,335 of NZ_FXUO01000003.1, forward strand.
AGAAGAGATCAACGAACTATCCATGCGAAAAAATTTTGCGGGAATATTTCAGGCAATCGTCAACCACATCAATCTCTTGCTTTCCAAAGGACAGATAGAGAAAATTGGGGTAAAGATCAAGTTCATCGGTTGGCTTCATAAAAGAGGTAATGAATATGTACAGTACATCATTGAAAATTTGTTTGTACGCTCTTTTGAAGGAATGAAAAGACGTTGCACTACAGAACAATGGATTTATATGTACCAGCTCATTCCCAATAACCTGAAACATGTTTATCAGCTTCAGAACACAAATTATTTAACACAAAAAACAAGTCTATGACAGCATTATTCATAGTAGCCATAGGTGTATTTGCCTATATATGTTACGTATTGCTCAAACCGGAAAAATTTTAAAACGCTTCAGCAGATGAAGAAAGATACAAAAGGAAAAATCAAGGAATGGATATCCATTATATTCTGGATACTGTTCTTCATTTCGATCATTTATCTGGCTTTTCTAAAAATTCAAATATTGCTATGAAAAAGATATTTACTGAAATGAAAGATGTAGCCCGAATTGCTTTGATATTCCTGATTGTATTGGCATTGGTCAGGCTGTTCGGATGGATGTTTAAAACCATATTTAATTAATAAAAATGAATACAGAAATTTTAGGAATAATCGTAATGTTTACCCTGTCGATATTGCTTGCAATACCCTTCGGTAAATACATTGCAAAAGTTTATGGCGGTGAAAAAACGCTGCTCGATCCGATTTTTAATCCGATAGAGCGAATCTTTTACAAAATAAGCGGTATCAATCCGCAAACAGAAATGAACTGGAAACAGCAGATGGTAGCCATGATCACGATCAATATGGTGTGGTTCCTGTTGGGAATGGTTGTTCTAATGACTCAGGGAAGCCTCCCGCTTAATCCGGATAACAATCCAAGTATGTCCGCAGACCTTGCATTCAATACCGTGATATCATTTGTGGTAAACTGTAATCTGCAACACTATTCCGGGGAATCAGGATTAAGTTATCTTGGACAATACTGGTTAATGTTCTTACAGTTCGTAAGTGCCGGAACTGGTATGGCTGCCGCAGTAGTGCTATTTAGAGCATTCAGAGACAAATCATCTGAAACCTTGGGGAATTTTTACAGCAATTTTATAAAATCATGTACACGTATTTTATTACCTGTATCATTTGTGATTGCCATAATTCTTGCATTCGATGGAGTTCCGATGACTTTTGAAGGTAAAGACGCTATTACCACTTTACAAGGTGATTCTGTGGAAGTATCAAGAGGACCCGCAGCAGCATTTGTGCCTATTAAACACGTAGGAACCAACGGAGGTGGATTCTTTGGAGTGAATTCTGCCCATCCGTTTGAAAACCCATCTTATCTGTCCAATATGGTCGAAATGGTGGCTCAGCTGATTGTACCCTTGGCTATGATCTTTGCCTTTGGTTATTTTACCAGAAGAAGAAAACTATCGTGGATGATATTTGGTGTAATGACAGTAGGTTTTTTAATGCTGGCCATTCCAAATATCAATATGGAAATGAATGGCAATCCCGCAATTGCAGCCATGGGTATAGACAATTCCTTGGGGGCTATGGAAGGAAAGGAAATTCGATTAGGAGCTCCTGCATCTGGCTTTTGGAGCATTGTCACCACTGTAATCTCTACTGGATCAGTAAACTCTATGCACGATAGTTCCACGGCATTGTCAGGAATGAATGAGCTATTAGCAATGATGATCAATGCGTTTTACGGAGGAGTCGGTGTAGGAATACTTAACTTCTTTATTTTTATCATTCTTGCTGTATTTATCAGTGGATTGATGGTAGGAAGAACACCAGAATTCTTAGGTAAAAAAGTGGAAGCTAGGGAAATGAAAATAGCCATGATTATTGCCTTGCTTCATCCTTTCCTGATATTAGTAGGAACAGCATTAGCCGCTGCATCACCACAATATACTATGGACTCTCTAAATAACCCGGGATTTCACGGATTGAGTGAAATGCTATACGAGTTCACTTCGTCATCTGCCAATAATGGTAGTGGTTTTGAAGGATTGGGAGATAATACACCTTGGTGGAATATTGCAACAGGATTTGTACTTATTCTTTCAAGATTCTTACCGATCATTGGTCCGGTAGCCATTGCAGGCTTGTTAGCTCAAAAGAAATTTATACCAGAGGGAGACGGAACCCTGAAAACCGATACGGCAACTTTCGGACTAATGGTATTCGCTGTAATCGCAATCGTAGCTGCCTTAGCATTCTTCCCGGTATTGGCATTAGGTCCTATTGCAGAGTACTTTTCACTTTATTAAACTGATTAAAGAATTTAGAAATGAACAATAATACATCATTGTTTCAAAAAGATATGGTTCAGGAAGCACTGAAACAATCTTTTGTGAAACTCAATCCGAAAACCATGTTCCGTAATCCGGTCATGTTTACTGTATGGATCGGTACTTTGGTTATGCTAGCCGTGAGTTTATGGACGTTGGCAGGAGCTCAGGGACAAGGAAGTTTTGGTTATAATTTTACCGTCTTTATTATCCTTTTGCTTACCCTGTTATTTGCCAATTTTGCCGAGGCAATTGCTGAGGCAAGAGGTAAAGCACAAGCAGATAGTTTGCGTAAGACAAGAGAAGAAACGCCTGCAAGATTAAAAAATGGGAAAACGATCTCCTCTGCTCAATTACAAAAAGGTGATGTTTTCATCTGTGAAGCTGGCGACATCATTCCTTCTGATGGGGAAATTATTGAAGGCTTAGCGACCATCGATGAAAGTGCAATTACCGGAGAATCTGCTCCTGTGATTCGTGAAGCAGGTGGCGACAAAAGTTCTGTTACCGGTGGTACCAAAGTTTTGTCCGATAAAATCGTGGTGCAGGTAACAACGCAACCGGGCGAAAGCTTCCTGGACAAGATGATTGCCTTGGTAGAAGGTGCAGCCCGACAAAAAACACCAAATGAAATTGCTTTAACCATTTTGTTAGCAGGATTTACACTTGTGTTTATCATTGTCTGTGTGACGCTTAAGCCATTTGCTGATTATGCAAATGTGGGGATTACCATTGCTTCTTTTATCTCTTTATTTGTATGTCTTATCCCGACTACCATTGGAGGATTGTTGTCTGCAATCGGTATTGCAGGGATGGACAGAGCATTGAGAGCCAATGTTATTACAAAAAGTGGTAAAGCGGTAGAAACCGCAGGTGATATCGATGTCTTATTATTGGATAAAACAGGAACAATCACGATTGGTAACCGTAAAGCAACTCATTTTCATCCAACAAATGGTATTGACGAGAAAAGATTAATTAAAGCGGCTGTATTAAGCTCCATGGCTGATGAAACTCCTGAAGGTAAATCGATTATCGAATTAGCAGGTATCAACCCTTTGAGTTACGAAGTCAAAAATCCTCAATTCATCAAGTTTACAGCAGAAACTAGAAGTTCAGGTATAGACTATGAGAATGTGCGTGTCCGAAAAGGTGCAACCGATGCGATAAAAAATCTGGTTACAAAAGCAGGTAATAACTTTCCAAAAGAGGTCGAAGAAAGAGTGAAAGCCATCTCTTCTAATGGAGGTACACCGTTGGTCGTATCAGAGAATGAAATCGCATTGGGTGTAATTGAGCTACAGGACATCATCAAACCGGGTATTCAAGAACGTTTCGAACGGCTGCGTAAAATGGGTATCAAAACCGTCATGGTAACGGGCGACAATCCTTTGACTGCTAAATTTATCGCTGAGAAGGCAGGTGTGGACGATTTCATCGCAGAAGCAAAACCCGAAGACAAGATGAATTACATCAAAAAAGAACAGTCGGAAGGTCGCTTGGTCGCTATGATGGGTGATGGAACAAACGATGCTCCGGCTTTAGCACAAGCTGATGTGGGTGTAGCAATGAATTCTGGTACTCAGGCAGCAAAAGAAGCAGGAAACATGGTCGATCTGGATAACGATCCGACCAAATTGATTGAAGTCGTAGAAATCGGAAAACAATTGCTGATGACCCGTGGTACATTGACTACTTTCAGTATTGCGAATGATGTGGCTAAGTATTTTGCCATCATTCCAGCACTGTTCATCACAGCGATTCCTGCATTGCAAGGACTGAATATTATGAATTTACACAGTCCGGAAAGTGCAATACTATCAGCTGTAATTTTCAACGCAATCATCATTCCGATGTTGATTCCATTAGCATTGAAAGGTGTAGCTTACAAACCTATTGGAGCAAGTGCATTACTTCGAAGAAACCTGTTCATTTATGGTTTAGGCGGTGTACTGATACCTTTTGTAGGAATCAAGCTGATAGATATGCTTATATCCGTTTTCTTTTAATCCTTTATAAAATTTAGATAAAATGAAAAAACATATTTTGCCCGCAATAAAATTGACTGCTGTTATGATCCTGTTTTTTACAGTCATTTACCCACTTGCAGTCTGGGGTATCGCACAGTTTGCTCCTAATGCTGGAAAAGGAGAAATTATAGAACACAACGGAAAGAAACATTATGTCAATATTGGTCAGTCTTTCACAGAGGATAAGTATTTCTGGTCAAGACCATCGGCCGTAGATTACAATGCTGCTGGTTCAGGAGGTAGTAACAAAGGTCCTTCTAATGAGGAATATTTAGCAGAGGTTCAGGCACGAATTGATACTTTTTTAGTACATAATCCCGGAATTGATAAATCTGAAATACCTGTTGACTTAGTTACTGCCAGCGGAAGTGGATTGGATCCGAACTTTTCCGTTCAGGCTGCCAAGGTACAGGTAGCACGAATCGCTGAAACAAGGGGGATTGATGAGGTTAAATTGAATCAATTAATTGATGAACAAACCGAAAAACCTTTGTGGGGCATGTTTGGTCCCGAAAAGATCAATGTACTTAAATTAAATATCGCTCTGGATCAACTTAAATAAGTAATTCCTAAAAAAACTTACAGGTTTTCAAATGTGTGTGTAGCCATTGAAAATGCCTTGTAGGAGTAATTCAATAAACAGTAAAATTTTAATAATTCAAAAATGAAACCATCATGATTTATTCAACCACACAGGGAGGATAAATCTGATAGCTTCATCACGTTTAAAAATCAAATTAATAAGATGAAAAAAATAATTATGTTCTCAGCTATTCTTCTGGGAGCAACAGGAAGTGTATGTGCTCAGGAAACTGAAAAAAAGCCGTTAACCATCAGTGGATATGCTGAGGTATATTATCAGCAGGATTTTAATAACCCGAAATCCAATACCAGACCCGGATTTGTGTACAGCCACAACCGCAACAATGAAGTGAGTCTAAATTTGGGATTTATAAAAGCAGCTTATGAAACAGAAAATATGAGAGCAAATCTGGCTCTTGGAGTAGGTTCTTATATGAATGCTAATTATGCAGCCGAAGAAGGCGTGCTGAAAAATATATATGAAGCAAATGTAGGGGTGAAACTATCTAAAACGAAGAATTTATGGTTAGATGCAGGTATCTTGCCATCTCACATTGGCTTTGAAAGTGCTATCGGAGCGGACTGCTTTACATTGACAAGAAGTATGATGGCTGATAATTCGCCCTATTTTGAAACCGGAGCTAAGTTGTCGTATGCTACCGATAATGGAAAATGGAATATGGCGGTATTGGTGTTGAATGGCTGGCAACGTATCCAACGTGTTGAAGGGAATAGCACACCAGCTTTTGGTCATCAATTAACTTACCGTCCTTCGGATAAAGTGACTTTAAACAGTAGTTCTTTCATAGGCAACGACTTCCCTGATGAAGAGCGTAAGATGCGTTACTTCCACAATCTGTATGGGCAGTTTCAAATCAGCAATCAATTTGCATTGATCGCTGGCTTTGATATCGGCGCACAACAAAAAGAAAAAGCAAGTGATGACTATGATACATGGTATACGCCTGTACTGATTGCGAAATACAGCCCTACTGAAAAAATAAGCATCGCTGCAAGAGGAGAATATTACCACGATAAGAATGGCGTTATCATCGCCTCGGGAACGGAAAACGGATTTCAAACATTTGGGGCTTCACTCAACGTTGATTATCAAATTCTGCCTAATTTGGTATGGAGAACAGAAGTTAAAAGCTTAAATAGTAAAGATGCCATTTTCTTAAACAGAGATGACAATATGAAAAAAGACAACGTTATGGCGGTTACATCGCTGGCGATACGTTTCTAAATATTTCCATTTACTAATGATTCCCCTGGACAATTTGTCTAAGGGGAATTTGTAAATTTATATAAGCAAACAGATTGTATGGACGAAAGAAAAAGTGCAGAACATTTTTTAGACCTCATTCAGAAATCCCGAAGAGGAAAATTCAAGCTCTATATCGGGATGAGTGCTGGTGTGGGTAAAACCTATAGAATGTTACAGGAAGCACATACGCTATTGCGAAACGGTATCGATGTGAAAATCGGATATATCGAAACACACAAAAGACCAGAGACCCATGCTTTGTTGGATGGGCTTCCGATCATTCCACGCAGAAAACTTTTCTATAAAGGGAAAGAACTCGAAGAACTGGATCTGCAAGCCATTATAAACCTTCGTCCGGAAGTTGTGATTGTAGACGAATTGGCTCATACCAATATTGAAGGCAGCAATAACGAAAAAAGATGGCAAGATGTACTCGATATTTTAGATGCGGGTATCAATGTCATCAGTGCTGTCAATATTCAACACATTGAAAGTTTGAATGAAGAAGTACGGGAAATTACGGGGATTGATGTACAGGAACGTATTCCCGACAGCGTAGTCGCTCAGGCAGATGAGGTAGTCAATATCGACCTTACAGCAGAAGATCTGATAGATCGTTTAAAAGCCGGAAAAATTTATGAAAGCTCTAAAATAACAGCAGCACTTAATAATTTTTTTAAGAGCGAGCATATTTTGCAGCTTCGTGAGTTGGCGTTAAAGGAGGTAGCTTCGCAGGTGCAGCGAAAAGTAGAAACCGAAGTAGTATTTACAAGAAGTGTCAAAAAAGAACGTTTCCTGGCCTGTATCAGTTCAAACGAAAAAACTGCAAAAAACGTTATTAGGAAAACGGCACGATTAGCTAATTATTACAACAGCAAATGGTATGTGATGTATGTGCAAATACCTAAGGAAAGTTCTGATAAAATCGCTCTAGATAAACAACGGCATTTGATTAATAATTTTAAATTAGCTACAGAATTAGGGGCAGAAATAATTAAGGTGAAAGCAAAAAATACCACTAAGGCAATCATCAAAGAATGTGAAGATCGTAAGATAACAACAGTGTGTATAGGTAAACCACATTTAAACTTAGCTAAGATTATATTAGCAACTGACACATTTAATGCCTTACTGAACAAGCTGTCACAAGAAAATATTGATCTCGTAATACTATCATAAAATGAGAATTAAAGCAAAATTAACGGTTGGAGTTGGTGCTCTATTTTTACTGATACTGGCACTGGCAATTGTTAGTGGCTGGTATGTAAACCAACTGAAAAAAGACACTAATAATATCTTAGTTGCCAATTACAATACCTTACAGTATGCCCGCAACATGCTGTTGTCTTTGGAAGATGTTCGTTCAGACAAATCCGCTGTAGATACTTTTCAAAAAAATCTCGATCTGCAAAAGCAGAATGTAACTGAGATTGGAGAAATCGAAGCTACCAATCTTATCGTTAAACATTTTAAAGATTTAAAAGAAAACCCCGAAGATTCTATAGTTATATCATCCATAAGGAAAGACATCACGGAGTTAATGCGTCTAAATATGGAGGCGATCAACCGAAAAAGTGATATAGCCGATGATACAGCTCAAAAAGCAATTGTCATCATTTCAGTTACTGGTTCACTTTGCTTCCTGATTGCATTTATTTTACTGGTCAATTTGCCTTCTAATATAGCCAACCCGATTAAGGAATTAACCGATAGTATAAAAGAAATAGCCGGGCAGAATTATAAAAAGAGGGTGCATTTTGAAAGCCATAATGAGTTTGGTGACTTGGCAAAATCATTCAATACGATGGCGGAGAAGCTGGAAGAATATTCCGAGAGTAAGCTCGATAAAATCCTAAAAGGTAAAAAACGAATTGAAACGTTAATTGATAATCTTCATGATCCAGTTATCGGTATCGATGAAAACAAAAAAGTGCTTTTCGCTAATGAAGAGGCATTAAATATTTGTGGTCTAAAAAAAGAAGAATTCATTGGTAAACAAATACAGGATGTAGCCGTTACCAATGATTTAATTAGAAGTATTATCAAGGATATTTTTCTTCCAAAGCCCGAAAATGCTAAATCCGAACAATTAAAGATTTATGCAGACAGAAAGGAAAGCTACTTTGAAAAAGAGGTGGTGGATATCAACATCGTTCCAACCGGAGAAGCAGACAGTGAATTTATAGGTCAGGTTATTCTTCTGAGAAATATCACACCATTTAAAGAACTGGATCTGGCAAAGACCAATTTTATGGGAACTGTTTCCCATGAATTTAAAACACCTATTGCGTCGATACAGTTAGGTATTCAAATTCTGGAGAATGAAAAGACAGGTCACTTAAATGAGGAACAAAAAGGACTGGTTAATGGTATAAAAGACGATGCTGACCGCCTTTTAAGAATTACCGGAGAACTACTAAACATCACACAGGTTGAAAGTGGGGCTATTCAAATAAACTTAATTAGTTCAGAAATAAAGCCTATGATTGAATATGCTGTTAACGCAAATAAATCTGCTGCTGAGTACAAGAATATTAAAATCGATGTTGATATAGAGGATAATACACTGGTTGCTGCCGATAGTGAAAAAACGGCATGGGTTCTTACCAATCTCATCTCCAATGCCGTTCGGTATTCGTATGAGAATGCTACAATTGATGTCAAAGTTGAAAAGACAGAAAATCAAATAAGATTTTCTGTAACAGATACGGGTCAAGGCATACAACCTCAATTTTTGAATAAAATCTTCGAACGTTATTTCCGCATTCCCGGCACCAAAAAAGAAGGTACTGGTTTAGGCTTAAGTATCAGCAAAGAGTTTATTGAAGCTCAGGGAGGAAAAATCTGGGTAGAGAGTGAGTATGGTGCTGGTAGTACTTTTTGCTTTACGCTAAATTCCATAGATAAACACTTCTAACATATTAATACCAATAATTTAAGTGTTCGAGCTAATATAATTTAGTTCGTTGTTGACACTTTTATCATATTTTTCAAATGCATAAATTTTATAGAGATAAACTAAAAGAACTTGATGAACGAATTGAAGTATATAAAATTGAGTTTGATGAACCAATCCAACTGGCAGAGGCATCCGTTTCTCTCATCCTAAATTATCTTAAGGAAGTTAAACTATATGTTCTGGAAAAAGGATTTGACAAAGAAGAAGATGAAATATATTTCTTTAAAAAACTGAAGCCAGATATTTTGTCTAAATTAATATACTATAATGCTATTTTTAAGATTGAATCGAAAAAACCTCACGGCTCATATAAATTAATAAAAAAGTATCTTATCAACGAACAAATAAGGCTGAAAAAATACTTTGATAATAATTTGGAGTTTTATAAATACTATAGAACGAATAGCACTTTTTTGGATCAAAAATATTTTGTAAGGGGTAAACATGATATCAAGCTTAGCCTTGACACATATTTTTTTGAATCAGATCATAATTTTTCAACATCCCACGATTATAAAGTTGCAAAAATTTTGGCAAATGATTTAATACAAGTCTATTTGGAGGATCGGCTTTCCTACTTACAAAAAAGGAGCAAACCAATAAATCATTCAAATTTAAATTGGACCTCAAGTAAAACTGCATTAATAGAGTTAATTTATGCATTGCACTCTCAAGGAGTATTCGAAAATGGAAATGCAGATGTAAAGCATATTGCAAAGTATTTTGAAAGCATTTTCAATATCGAATTAGGTGATTTTTACCATACGTTTATGGAAATTAAATCTCGAAAAATAAACCGTACCAAATTTATTGACGCATTACGTGAAGGGTTGACAAAAAAAATGAACGAGCAGGACGAAAAGTAGAATTATCTTAAACCCTGTCTAGCCGAATGGCTATCCCTTGACTGAACAATCGCCTGCGGAACTTCTTTCTGTTCTGTAGGCTCTTCTTTAGTTTCGGGCGTAATAGACAACTGTATCTTTCGTTCAACGGAAGCCAATTCCGTTTTAAGTTCGCTCAATCGGTTTTCTTTAGACCAGGTTCCATTGATTACTTCATGAAGAACAGGCAGGTCTTTTTGTATCTCTGCAACTTTCTTTTTTTCCTGCTCAATATAGCTTGGTAGTTTTTCCAGTGCGTTTAAAAAATTCATAGCCGCCAGTTTTTCATCTTTAGCAATGATTCCGTTATTAAACGTGTATTTTATATTCCCTTCGCCTTGTATTAAAAAGCGGTTTACCCGAATATCCATACCTTCTTTTTCGGACATTTCAGTTTTGACCAATAACTGAAAACCGTACAAACTACCTATTTCCTGATAATCGCCACCCGTTCGGGCTTTATCTGCTATTTGATTGAGTTTTGCTCCAATCTGTTTGACATCAGCATTCGGCGATAATCCGTCTAATTGAATTAGATTTACAATAGCTCCGTCCGAACGTTTTTGTACCCGTTGTTGCAGATTGTTCCAGTCAAGGCTCATACGGTTAACTCGGGATTCTGCACTTTGAAGCATTTCTGTAAAATCGTGTAATTTGTATTTAGCACTTGACTTGGAGCGGTTAAACGCTTGCTTTTCACTTTCCAATCCTGCTATCTGTTTTTCTATTTTGGCTTTATCCAACAAATCAGTATTACCCGAAAGGATAGCAACATACTCCGAAAAGTTCATGCCTGATTTTTCGTCCATACTACCTTCGTCAATCGTTCGCTTACCGAGATTGTTGTTTTTTAACTGGTCAATAAAAAGTTGTTTATTGTACAGCAGATTGAACTTATAGCTATCCAACGATTTTTCTACGGCATAGATCACCACATCTACTTTGTTATCTGCAAAGAACTTGGCAATTTCATTGCCTTTTCGGATAGCCCGACCATCACGTTGAGCCAAATCGCTCGGTCGCCAAGGTGTATCCAGATGATGAATAGCTACCGCTCTTTTCTGTGCGTTCACACCTGTACCCAACATACTCGTAGAACCAAACAACACGCGGATTTTACCTTCGTTCATTCCTTTGATAAGTTCCTTGCGTTGATTATCCGTTTTCGCTTCCTGAATGAAGCGGACTTCATGTGCGGGAATGTTATGATCTTCTACCAATTTGCGTTTGATTTCGGAATAGACATTCCATTCATTTGGTTTGTAGGTTCCCAAATCAGAAAAGACAAACTGTGTACCTTTTTGTGCGTTGTATTGGTTGTAATAATTGGCAATGTTCATCGCACAATGCGAAGCCTTATTGTCGGGATGATCGTCATACGCACTGCTTACCATTCGCATATCCAGTGACATCTTACGGGCATAGTCGGTAGCAATCAACATCTTTGCTTTTTCTTCTGTCGGACTTAAAGGAGCTCTACCCAATAAAGTCGCATCACCCGATTTTGCAAACTGCATTAAGCTTTGAATGAAATGGTCCTGATCAGGTGTTGGCGGAATATTGTACAGGATTTCATTTTTATTCGGGCGGTCAATCCCAATATCTTTTGCTGTTCTATAATCCGTAATTTCAGAATAGAACTGAGCCAGCTCCGGCACTTTGATAAAGTAACGAAACCGCTCTTTTGCTACAATATTATTCGCTACCGAAAACTCATAATCGGTTGTTTTTCTTGCATAAATGGCTGCCCAAGCATCAAAGGAATATATACCTTGTTTTTCCATTGCTCGTGGTCGCAGATACTTGAACAAGAGGTATAATTCGGTTAAGGAATTACTGATGGTTGTTCCTGACAAAAAAGTGGCTCCCATATCTGCATTGGTACGATCTTGTATAGTGCGAATAGCAAATAACAGGTTCATTGCTTTTTGGCTTCCATCTACATTTCCTAATCCGGCAACTCTGGAATGTCGTGTGTTGAACATTAGATTTTTGAATTGGTGACTTTCGTCTACCAACAAATGATCAATGCCCATCATCTTAAAATCCACCACATCATCCTTTCGGTTTTCAATATCGTGTTGCAAGGTTTTGAGCTTTACTTCAAGGTTTTCTTTTCGTTTGATTATCCCTGCAAGCATTCCTCTGGTCACTTCTTTTCCCTGCGATTGCAAGGCATCAAGATTACGCTCCACGCTGTCCAATTCTATTTGAAGAATTTCCTTTTGAATTTCGGGTGATTGAGGTATCATCCCGAACTGGTCATGCGTGAGGATCACGCAATCCCAATCGTTGTTTTTAATGTCGCCAAAAATCCGCATACGCTTTTGAGGCGTAAAATCTTCTTTGCCCGGAAACAAGATTTTAGCATGTGGATAAGCAGTACGATAGGCTTCTGCAATTTCGTGAACGTTGCTTTTTAATCCGATAATCATTGGTTTGTGAGCCAATCCCAAACGCTTCATTTCTTGTGCGGCCGTACACATGACTAATGTTTTTCCTGCACCGACTTCGTGGTCACAGATCGCACCATTGTTCAGTTTAATCATCCAAACAGTATCCTTTTGGCTGGAATACAAATCTTCAATACCAAGAGCCTTACGGTCTAATCCCGGAAAGTCCTGATGTGTTCCGTCATATTTTGGACGCACAAAACAATTAAATGTATCGTTATACTGGTCGGTCAGCCGTTTTTTGAACTCATCGCTCTGAGCATGAAGCCAGTCAGTAAATGCGGTGCGGATTTCATCAATCTTGGTGTTTGCCATTTGTATGGCTTCCATATCCCGAACCTTTACTTCTTTTTCATCAATAGTGATTTTTTTGGTAATATCTGGTGTGGTATTGACCAAAGCATGTTTGAGCAGTGCAATACCGTCAAAGGTTCTGCTTTCAGACTTTACCGCATATTTTTCCCAAATGTGCATATTACCTCGTTGGGCTGTAACCGAAAAATCATCTGAACTGTCTGAATAATGGATATTTACTTCCGTATCAAAAAGATGTGAAGCAAAACGGGCATAAATTCCTGTGGGTATCCATCGTTCACCTAAATTGAAGTCGAGTTCCTCAAATTCAATTCGCCTTGGTCGTGCTTCTTCCAAAACAGTAAGGCTTGCTTTGGCTTCGGTATCATCCGGATTATTTTCGAGATATGTTTTTACGTCGGTTGCTTTTTCTACGACATTTCCTGCAATCCAACGTTCCGCTATCTCATATTCTTTTTGCAGAGGATTATAGAAAATACGACCGTGTAAAGCTTCTTTCAAAGCATCATCAGTCATACCGCTGATTTCGGACATATAGCTTAAATCCACACTTCCGCTTTTGTTTAGCGATGCAGCTAAAGCTTCTTCGGGATTATCAGTTGCTATGGTTATAGTTGAAAAACTGACAGGACGGCTGAAAATATCCGCCTTATGCACCACACCACCGATGACACGTTCCAGATAAGGCATTTCTTTACCCCCACTGTCGGTTTTGATCAATTTGATGTTATCCGTACTGTTGAAATTGCCGTACTTTTTGATAAAGGCATCGTAAAGCTGATTGAGACTTTCTCTGTCTTCTTTGTATTCTGTTTGTTGTTCAGCTTCTTTGGTATAGAGCTGTTGGTAAACATCACGCACCCCGATATATGCTTCGGCTCTCGCTTTTTGAGAAGACGGCAATTGCAATGGATGAAAAATAGCAGTACCGTCCGATACATATTGCAGATGACCGACCCAACCATTATCCACCACAAGACAATCGTTACGATGAAACGTTTGCAATTCACCACTATACGGTGCAGGTTCGGGAATGGTATTCGTCAGAATTGGTATTTCAGTGGCATTTGTATCCGAAAACAAATCGGCGATGATTTGCCTTTGCGTATTTGTAGCTGGTTTTTCACTTATAGCCTTATTGTTAATGGGAGCCGTGTAGGGCTGTTGCATTGAACCGCTAAAGAGATTTGTTTGACGACCCGTTGTCCGTTTCGCTTTTCTGGGAGCTTGTTTCTTGGTTGGTACGGTTGTTTTACTTTTCGTAGCCACCATTACAGGCTCATCTACACTTTCAAACAAGTCAAAAATGCTTAGTTGTTTTAGCTCCTGAGGACTTTCCCTATTGATTATGGGAACAGGTGAAGATTGTATTACAGGTTGAGCGGTTACGGGTTCGCTAACCGGAGGTGTTAAAGGAATTTGTATAACAGGTTCATCATTGCGTTCCCCTTTGTATAAGCTCAAATTCAGATTTTTGCTAAAATCTTCGGAAAGCATTTGCTTGAGATCTTTGGCAATGCCCTCAACACCATCTTTATGGGTAAAGATTAAAGCTGGTTGTCCATAAGGGTCAGTATCTAACTTCTGATCGGTATGAACAATCCTTGTGCTGTCTTGGAAGAAAGCGTTACCAGGCGTGTTAAAATCTGTTTGTCTGCTTTGGCAAAACAATTCTTCCAACTCGGTTAGATTTTGCTTTGCTGTATTCTTTTGTAGAATGATTAGATCACTACCAACTTCTGTACCTGCATATTCTGTAAACAAGTTGTTGGGTAAGCGTACAACCGAAACCAAATTATTATGCTCCATCAACGCTCTGCGTATCGGTTCATTTTTCGGACTATTCAGAATGCCTTGCGATGTTATATACACCAGCAAACCTCCCTCACGGAGCATGTCCGTTCCTTTCAGAAAGAAATAGTTGTGTATGCTTCGGGCAGCTTGTACTTTTGCACTGTCCCTGCTTCGGGAATAGGAAAGGTCGAAAACGGAAGTATCGCCAAATGGAATATTACTGGCGATTACATCAAAGCTGTTTTGTCCCTTTTCGGGGATTTCCTCAAAACCGCTTATACGGATTATGCTTTCGGGATAAAGCTGTTTTAAAATCTTGCCTGTGAGCAAATCCTTTTCATAAGCAGTAACACTGGCTTTTTTATTTTCTGAAAAGGATTGTATGAAAGACCCGATACCTGCGGAGGGTTCGATGAATTTATCAATGTTCAGACCGCTTTCACGCAAAGTTGCGGAAATCGCATCTATGACCTGTGGCGGTGTATAAAAAGCCGTCAGAACAGAGCTTTTCATACTATCCACATACCTGCGGTATTGCTTTTCGTCTTCGGAATTTTCTTTGAGTAGCTGGTGGAGTTCCTGCGTAATCGGGAAAAGGTCGTGTTCAGTCTTTCTCCAATTGTTGATGTCTATTTCGTTCGCTATGGGGTTCAACACGAATTTAAGGCCGCCAAATCCGCTGTATTGCATCATTAGCAGTCTTTCGCCTACGGTGGCTTGCCGTTTCTCCTTTTCCAGTTTAAAAGCAATTCGCAGGGCATCAATGTTCTGTTGGAGATGTTGCTTTTTACTGAAGCCCATTTTCCTCTATCCATATTGCGATGGTTCCGGTTATTTCGGTATAGAGCAGGTCAAACTCAAAACCGTATGCGAAATCATCGGTTAGTTCATAGCTGGAGAAAACAGGCTCGCAAACAGGAAACACTTTAAGGGCGAACGGTCGCAGTTCCTCGTCTGTCATTATGGTATCAAACTCATTGCATACCACCTGAAACACGGTATCGAATTTGGAGAAATGCAAGCCCTCAAAAAGTATGTAATTGGCTATTTCGTTGCATTGCTCAATAGCGTTTCCCGAACTAAAAGCCCCCTCGTAGGCATTGGCAGCCCACGAAGAACGTTGCTCAATAAATTTCTGCTCATTGGCTTTTTCGGGAAAGCTGGTGTTTAATAATTCTTGCAGTCGTAATCTGAAATACGATAGGTCTTTTTGCTGTGTATCCATACTATAATTTTGTTTAGAATTTTACTTGAAGCCTAAAATTATAGCAGTAGATAAGAGCCTTTAAAAATGTGGCAGGGTTTGGCTTTGAGAGGCGGGATTTGTCGTAAGGAAATTAATAACCGGGGATTTAATTTGTATTTTTGAGCTATCAAAGCAAACAATTAATCGACAGACTATAAATAATGAATGAATTAGAACCCCTAAAAAGTATTTTTAAAGACAGAATATTTAAAATTCCTGATTACCAGCGTGGCTATGCTTGGACGACACGACAATTAAAAGATTTTTGGGAGGATTTGGTTAATCTTCCAACTGATAGGTTTCATTATACAGGACTACTCTCTTTAAAAAAAGTAGATAAAAACATTTGGAGTAGTTGGAATGACGAACGTTGGCTAATCGAAGATAGAGGTTTTAAACCTTTTCATATTGTTGATGGGCAACAACGCCTGACAACATTTGTAATTTTTATACAAGCTATTTCGGAACAACTCAAAGCTATTCCTGAAAACAAGGATAAAAAGGACGAAGAAATTTATCTTGGTTCTTTCAGCCTAAAAGCAATTAAGGAAGAATATTTGGTAATTGAAAAACCCCCACAATTCATTATCAAAACATACAAGTTTGGATACGAGGTTGATAATCCAAGTTTCAAATTTCTACGACATAAAATTTTTTTAGAACCCAATAGCGGAACAATTCAGGAAACTTTTTATACACTCAACCTTGAAAATGCCAAACGCTTTTTCAAAGAAAATCTGCAAAATTATTTTGATAAATATGGTTTGAGTGAAATTGAAGCGCTGTTCAAAAAGGTCACACAGAATATGATGTTTAATGTCTATGAAATAAGTGATGACTTTGATGTTTTCGTTGCATTTGAAACGATGAATAATCGTGGAAAAAAGTTATCAAATTTGGAGCTTCTTAAAAATCGCCTGATTTACTTAACTACTTTATATGATGAAAAAGAGTTAAAAAATGATGAACGGATTTCTTTGCGTGAGAAAATCAATGATGCGTGGAAAGAAGTCTATTACCAACTTGGAAGAAACAAAAAAAATCCACTCAACGATGATGATTTTTTAGTTGCTCATTGGATTATGTATTTTCAATACACAAGGGAAAAAGGCGACGATTACATAAGGTTTTTATTAGAACAGAAGTTTACACCACAAAATATTTATGCTAAAACTGAAGTAAGACTTAGTTCCATACAGGAATTTGAAGAAGTTAGAGAAGATGAAGATACCGACCAAGAAGAAGTTGAGGCAAATGGAGAAGAAGAAATAATAGTGATGCGTTCCCAACTTTCTCCAAAAGAAATTGAAGATTATGTAAACAGTTTGAAATCTGCTGCCGTTCACTGGTATAATACGCACAATCCGGTAAACAACTCAGACCTAACTGCACAAGAAAGCCTTTGGATAGACCGATTGAATAGAATTGGTATAATTTATTTCCGTCCGCTTGTAACCGTAGCTTTTTTAAACAAGGATATTAATTCGGATAAGCGAGTTCAATTACTTAAAGCAATTGAACGTTTTATATTTATTACATTCAGGCTTAGCCGAGCTTTTTCGACATATAGAAATAGTGAATTTTATCGTGCAGCAAGACAGTTGCGAAACGGAGAATTGACAATCGATAGTATTATTCAACGATTGAATGATAGAATGAGTTACTGTTTTTATACACCTGAAAATTCCGAAGAAACCTATTTCGATTATACATATTTCCAAAAATTTATTGATAAGAAATTCAAAAGCGGAGGTGGGTTTTATTACTGGAATGGGCTTCGGTATTTCTTATATGAATATGAAATGGAAAAAGTAAGACAAAGAGGAAGCCAAAAGATTGATTGGAAGTTATTTGTAAAAAGTGAAAAAGACAAAGTTTCTATTGAACATATTTATCCTCAAACTCCCACACATAAAAGTTGGAAAGATAGTTTCAAAGGCTACAAAAAATCACAGATACCTTTTTTTCAAGGAAGTTTAGGAAATCTTTTGCCATTATCACAAAGTATAAATTCAAGCCTACAAAATGATTGCTTTGATGACAAGAAGAATGCAAAATATAATGACAAAAAAGAAAAAATAAGACAAGGTTATTCTGATGGTTCACATTCTGAAATCGAAGTTTCAGGATATGATTTTTGGAACTCTGATACTATCCTTGATAGAGGCAATAAATTATTGGAATTTATGGAACAGCGTTGGGACTTAAAGTTTGAAGATGAAACTGCCAAAGCAGAATTATTATTCCTTGATTTTATGCTCCAAGAAGAAGAGCCACAGAGTAGAGAAGAATAACCAATAGAAAATATTAATCTAAATGAATTATACAGAAAACATTGAACGTTTAAAAATATTACTTACAGGAGCATCCACCGATGTTACTATAACAAGTGAAAATGAAGCAGAATATAAAAGTTTAAAAAATGAACTGAATAAGTCTGCTAAGTTCAAAACTAACCAACCAAAAGAATTTAAAATCTGTGTTACACTTCAGGAATTTAGGAGAGAAATGCAAGCCAAAGGTGGATATGCAGAACGAAGAAAATACATTAATGAGATATTCTATCCTCTAATTTCGGATGAAAATTCCTTATTGGATAGTATAGAGGAAATACAACAAAATGTAAACTTTGGTCATTTAAACCTTTTACCCCAAGATATACAACAGAAAGGGCGAGAAATGTCGGAAGTTTATTTGTATTTATATTGTATTGAAAATTCTTTAAGAATATTTATTGAAGAAATAATGAAAACAGAAACAGTAAATATTCCCAGAAAAGTACAAGACACAATAGATAAATTGAAGAAAAGCGAACAAGAGAGTAAATATTTACCCATACGAGGTAATAGTGATTTGTTTTATTGCGACTTTATAGAGTTAGGGAAAATAATAGTTGGAAATTGGATAATTTTTGGAAAATATTTCCCTAAACAGAATGAACATTGGTTGAATGTAATGGTTGATGAATTATACAAGATACGGTGTTTAGTTGCTCACAATAGTTACGTTGGTAATGATGAACGTGATGCACTAAAAGTTTATTATAAGAGTATTACAGCCCAATTACAATTATAGTATAAATTAGACAACAAACCCTCTGAATTATCAGAGGGTTTGTTTATTAGTTGTGTAAGATTTGGAGCATTCTGCCAACCTCAATATCCATTCTCGAAAAGGCAAACCATTTTTTGCCCAGGTCTTTCAGTGATGCTCCGATATGGTAAAGTTCCGTGCCGTCAATTATCATAAAACGGTCGTGAGCATCCGAAAATAACTCAACTTCAATCCGAGAATATTGGCTGTTGTACCGTTGTACATCCAGCCGTAGCTGATTGCTGATGCTTTTGGTATAAATTGTTGCGGTTACATTGTCGCTTCGCTTGCCCAATAAGGTCAATACGGTATCATCCACATAATTATCCAGCAGGATAATGGAGCTTTTGGCACTTCGGATAATATCGGAAACAAAGGCATAGGCATCAAAAACCTGCCCATTGTAGAAAATACCTTTTTCGCTGTGGAGTTTATCACTTTCCAAAGCCTTAAAAATCTCTTCAAATCTTTGGTCGGCTTCTAATTGTTTCAGTTCAATTTTATCCAAACGATGAAAAAGAGAAGCATTGCTGATAAGCATTCTTCGCATTTCTACAAAAGCTTCCATAATTTCAACACTGACTTTAACCGCTATATCTGAACGGAGTATGGCAGAAGCCATTGCGACCCCTTGTTCAGTAAAAACATAGGGCAAATACCGTCTTCCACCGTAGCTTAAACTTGAGGTTCCAATTTGGAACCTCAAGTTTTCAACTTCCTCTTCGGTCAGTTGAAAGCAAAAAGAAACGGGAAACCTTTCAATATTTCTTTTTACGGCTTTGTTGAGGTTCTTGGTTTCCACCTCGTATAAGGAAGCGAGGGAGCTATCCAGCATCACTTGCTTTCCACGTATGGTATAAATCAGGTTTCTGATTTCCTTGCTGATAATGATGGGTTTATTTTCCATTACTTTTTGTAGCTTTTATTTTTATCAAACTCAAAAGAGGTTGTACAATCCTCTTTCAATACGATATACGCATCGAATTTCTTACCTGCCTTGCTTTTCATTCCTTTGATGAGTGAAGTTTTCTTTTTATTGATAAGGCTTTCAATATCGGCTATGCCGATTTGTACGCCACACACATTACGGAACTGTACCCAATTACAAGCCTCATCAGGACACTTCACGATTTTATCACGGATAAGGAGTTGCTGGCTTTTGCATTTTGGGCAAACCAATTTGGGCAGGTTGTTTTGGGCAATGGAAGTTTGCAGCAATTCATTGGTAATAGAGGAAGCGTAAGTTTCCATTTCCTTTTGAAAAGCACCTGCATCCGCTTCGTTGTTCTCAATTTTCTGCAATGCGAGTTCCCATTCGGCAGTCATTACCACGTCCGCAATTTTCCGTTCTTTAACCAATTCATACACTTGCAATCCCTTTTCGGTAGGGATTAAGGATTTCTTTTCTCTTTGAATATAGTTACGGGTAAACAGGGTTTCGATTATTGCGGCTCTTGTAGCCGCAGTACCGATACCGATATTTTGTAAAGCCTTGCGTTCGTCTTCATTTTCGATTTCCTTTCCGGCAGTTTCCATAGCCGACAAAAGCCCTGCTTCGGTATAAAGTACGGGCGGTTTGGTTTTCTTTTCGAGAACGGAGGCTTCTTTTATTTTGAGTTCATCGCCTTTTTTCAGTTCAGGCAAATCCTGTAGAGGTTCGGTATCATCATCGGAGAAACTGCCTTTGATGGAACGCCAGCCTGCTTCTATAACCTTACAACCCTTTGCCGTAAAATCATAATGCAATACCTGTAAACCTACATCGGTTATCTCTTTGATGCAGGCTTGTGAAAGGGCTTCGAGCAACCGAAAGGCAATCATATCATAAACCATATTTTCCTTTGCGTTCAGTGCTGACGGTATTTTATCCGTTATCAATAATCCGTGGTGGTCGGTAACTCGCAAATCGTTCACGATACGTTTATTGAAACGTCCCCATTTTATTTTTGATACGGCTTGCTTGCAGGTTTCCCTATCCTGCAAAGCCCTTATCAGGTTGGGAATTTCTGCCCACATATCTTCAGGAATGTATTTGCTTCCGGTACGGGGATAAGTGATAAACTTCTTTTCGTAAAGACTTTGGGCAATGTTGAGGCTTTCTTCGGCAGAAAGGTTCAATTTTTTATTGGCTTCCTTTTGCAATCCGGTAAGGTCGAACAATAAAGGCGGTTGTTCTGTAACGCTTTTCGTTTCTACTGATGTAACTGTTGCCGCTTCGCTTCGCTGAATAGCTTTCAGCGTATCATCGGCAAGTTTTTGGTCTTCCCATTTTGTTTTGGAAAGGCTTTTAAAATCTATCAACTCTTTGTTGTGCGATAGCTGTATCTGCCAATATTTCTTTACCGAGAAATTTTTGTTTTCCAGGTAGCGTCTGCATATCAAAGCCAGTGTAGGCGTTTGCACTCTTCCAAGCGAATAGATGCCATTGCCTACTGCAATGCTCAACGCCTGTGTAGCATTGATGCCCACAAGCCAATCGGCACGGCTTCTGCCTTGTGCCGCCTGATACAATCCGTCAAATGCTGCCCCGTCTTTTAAATTATCAAAACCTTGCTTGATGGCTTTTTCGGTAAGCGAGCTTATCCAAAGGCGTTCAAAGGGCTTGTTACATTTCAGGTATTCATAAATGTACCTGAAAATGAGTTCGCCCTCACGACCTGCATCGGTAGCTACAATGATGTTGTTACTACGGTTAAAAAGCTGTTCAATGACTTTCAGTTGCTTTAATGCACCTGTATCGGCTGTATAGCCTTTATCTTTTTTGACCTTTCGGACGGTCAGCAAAAACGGGTTGGGGAGTATTGGCAATGATGCTTTATCAAATCCCGAAATCCCGTAATCTTCGGGCATTCCCAATCCTATTAAATGACCGAATGCCCACGTAACAAAATAGCCGTTACCTGTCAGGTAGCCGTCCTTTTTATCGGATGCCCCCACAAGTCCGGCTATTTCCCTTGCTACGCTTGGTTTTTCTGCGATTATTGTTTTCATATTTTACTACATTTTTCTGCCTTTGGACTTTGCAGGTGTTTCAGGTCTTTCCTGTTGTTCCTGCTGTTTTTTGTTTTTCGGTCTTTGTTGCCCCGACTTCAAAGGCTCTTGGATGTTTTTGGTCGCTTCGTTGGTTTTGCCCTCTGAATTGACGGCAGTTTGTGTTTTATGGGCTTCGACAGGTTTTGCCTGTGCCTTAACTTGGCTTGGAAAGGCAAAATCAGTTTTCCCGGTTTCCTTGTTGAAAGTGATGTAACCCTGATACGGTTGCCCTTTTTTATCCTTCAATCCGTCAATGTAAACGGTTTGTCCGGCTTTGAAATCCTTATGTTGTTCATCGGTCAATTCCTTGCCACGGAATGTTTTTGGAGCTTCCTGCGGTTGGTTTTGCTGGTTGCTTTGTTGATTGTTCTGCCCGTTGCTTTGCGTTTGCCTGTTAGAGTTATTTCTGTCAAACAGGAACTCAACATAACGCTTGTCCGCATTGAACTGTACCGTTGCAGAAAATTCAGTTCCTTTAGTAGAAATCATACCGTCTAACTTTAGTGGTTTACCCTCCATTAAGGTTTGTTTCTGGGCATCGTCCAATTTCACGCCTTTAATTTCATCGGGAATTTTTATGAAATCCGTTCGCAGTGCAATTACATCGTTTGTCAGCCTGTCTATACTGATAATGGACGGCATCAATTCTCCTGTCTTGGTATTTTTCAAATCAACCACGCGACCCATATTGCCCGTTTCGAGCAGGTTCTTTTTATCCTCATCGGTAAACTTGTGTCCGAAAAACTCAAAATGGAGGTTTGGTTCTTTTTTGATGCCGTGTATTCCTACTACAACTTTTCCGTCTTCGGCTTGCTGTAAAGATAGGCGGGCATCCGTGCGGAGAATAGTACCACCGAGGTTAACACCAATCGGTAAGAGTTCATTAGTTTTATAACCTTTCAATAAAGGTTCAAGCAGGTTTCTCTTTTCAAGATATTCCTTACTTAATCCGAGATTGTTCATTGTGTCCCAATCAATCTGCTCCGGCTTGTAGCGGTATTCGCTGGCTTCCGGTGTTGTTTGTGTTGTTGCCATATTATTTTGATTTTCTTGTTTTTTATCCTGTTGCGGTTCTGTTTTTACTTCGTGTTCTTTCATCACTTTTTCGCCTTCGGGTGTGGGTTTATCAACCTGCTTTTGCATTTCCTGTGCTTTTTCAACTGCGACAGGTGCAGGCACTTTGAAGAATGAAAAATTGGTAGGGTTCTTTAACTGGCTGAAAAAATTGGAGAAGAAGTTGGAAAAGAAATCGCCGCTTTTGTCCACACGCATAAACTGGTTTTGGTTTTTCTTCGTGGGTTCAACGGTTTCCATTTTCCCGTTTTTATCAATGCTTTTTACGGCTTGGATTTTCATTTTTTCTTTATCCAGCACCAATAATATGTCCGATAATTGTTCGGGCATTTCCTGCTTATTTGTCGTTTCTTCGCTCATAATCTGAAAAATTTAAAGTTTACCGCCGAATGTAAATGAAGCGTTGGCTGTATCGCCCGAAGTGGCACTCAAAGGCAGCCTTTGTCTTTCATTGGCGTTCATTTGCTTGAGGGTGGGTTAAAGCTCTCTCTTATGAACTGATGTACATCGGATAGCTTGTAATACAGCTTTCCGCTTATCGTATAATAGGGTAGTTTGCCAATGGAGCGATACCGTTGCAGGGAGCGGTTGCTGATTTTAAGCATTTGAAGCAAATCCTGGTTATCCAGCAATTCCTCGCCGTCTATGCTGTTGCGTTTCTTTTGCAGTTCATCTATATTGTCGCCCAGCATATCCAAGCGACCCATTAAGCGTTCCATCCACGCCAAAAATTCCATTCTGTCAATATTCATAGGGATATACTTTTAAGGGTTCATACCTATTTTTTATCTGCCTTTAGTTTTCTGCCTTTTTCGATATAGCTTTTGCCTTTTGCCATAAGCTCCTGCACAAATTCATCACTGCTCTGTATGGCATTGGCATTGAGCATATCCTTAATTGCTCCTATGGTGTAGAAATACTGACCGTAGATTTTTGAATAAGCAATCTCGCCTTTGGTTCGCATACGCCATAAGGTCTTTTCGCTGATGTGTAGGTATTGGCAAACCTCGTGGTTATTGAGCCACAGGTCATCATAGCTGGTTTCGTCCAATCTTTTTAGGTAGTCGGCAATGGCATTGATACGGCTGTTTAGCTGTTGCCACGCTTCTTCTTCGATAGTTATAATTTTCATTGCACAGCTTTTAAATGTTCACTATGCAAAACTCCTAAAGGTGGCAGTGTTTGTCTGCCAATCCTTGCCAATTGGTTTGGCGGTTTTTTGAAAATATTTACACTTAGGGAAACTCCTTGTTTAATAAGTGGTTCAGGGCATTTTGAGTATTTTGTAACAGGGATTTGCCAACATTTGCCAATTGGCAGATATGGGCAAAAAAAAACAGTACATATTGTGTACTGCTTTGAAATCACTGTATTGAAATAGTTAAAGGTCTTTATCCATATATTCTTCGAGGGATATTTTGAGCTGGTCTAAAAATGCCGTTCGGGAGCCTGCCCTTGTTTTCATTCGGTGGAAAGAGTGATGTATATCGTTTAAGGGAGTTCGGAATAGCACTTGAAAAATCAAAGCTAATTTTCGGATGCCTATTTTTCCGAATGCAATAGAATTGGAAGCATATAGAGCGTATATCAGTTCGATAAGTGCATTTTGAGAATTTGTCCACGAAATATCCTTGTTTGCTTCTCCATTTAATAAAATCAAATCTGGATTTTCTTCGGGGCTGATTTTAGTAAGCATATAAGTATAAAGTAATTCATTCGCTATAATGTGGGCTATTTTGTTATCAAAATATGTTGAAAAGCTAAGGTCAATTTCAAATACACCACTCTTTAATCCATCGTGGTAATTGATTTGTCCGAGCCTGAAATAAGTATGGTCACGGTCTATCCTGCCTGCACGGTAGTATCTATAAAAATCCTCATTGCAAATAGTTTCTTTATATTGTAATTTGAGGGTTTTTAATAGGTTCTCATAATAGCTTTGGTGTATTTTGCCATTGCTCACAGGGCAGGTAGTTTCGATGCGGAAGACTTTATTATAGTAAATGAGCTTCCCTAAGATTTGTGGTTTAATGTTCTTGAAAAAGTCAATCTCCTGCTGTTCATTTGTAAATCCATCCTGTACGACTTGGGCTTTTATATTGAACAACATTTCCTTTAGGAACAGGGTCATTTGATAAGCCTCTTCCGCCGTTGGCATCTTTTGAGAAGAAAATTTATCTTCCTGATGATGAATTTGCGCTAATATCTTATTCAACACGATTTCCATAGCATAGTCGTTTAGAAGTTCTCACAATTTGTTTCGGAGCTGCATCTATTGTTGATATGCCAAAATTTGGGAATAATATTGAAACCAATATCACAGAATACCCCCAGTGGGGAGATTTTATTGATATTTCAGTAGAAAGGAAAGGGCGAAAAAATGGGTAAAGCACTAATGTACTCTACCCATTTTTTATTACATTTGCATTAATGATTTACAAGGTAATCAAGTGAAAGCAAGTGCAGTAAGCACCATTACTAAATCGTTACCGATAGAGTTCTCCACTCTTGTAAACTACTCTTTATTAGCCGATTTAGGCTAAATTAATCTTTTTTAGCAAAAAAGAAAAAGGATGCCGCTACTATCGGGGCTAGGGATTGGTGTGTAAAACAAATTTCCCCATATCAGAACTTTCACAATCCTAATCGCTCAAAAAACTTTAATTTTGCTCAAAGTTAATTATTTTGAACGGAAAACTTCTTTAGATTTATCTATCGGGCAGACTATCAAAATCTAAAATCCATAAACCTTGAGATATTATATAATAGCAGGTGAAGCTTCCGGCGATTTGCACGCTTCCAACCTAATGAAAGCCATCAGACAGAAAGACCAAAATGCCGAATTCCGGTTTTGGGGCGGCGACTTGATGCAGAAACAAGGCGGAACTTTGGTCAAACATTACCGCGATCTGGCTTTTATGGGTTTCCTGGAAGTGGTTCAGAATCTGAGAACCATTCTCAACAATATCAAATTCTGTAAAAAAGATATCCTGGAAAATAAACCTGATGTTTTGATTTTAGTGGATTATCCGGGATTTAATTTGAGGATTGCGAAATTTGCTAAAGAATTGGGAATTAAAGTTGTATATTATATTTCTCCTCAGCTTTGGGCTTGGAAAGAAGGTAGAGTTGAAACCATCAAAAAATATGTCGATGAGATGCTGGTGATTCTTCCGTTCGAAAAGGATTTTTATAAAAAACATCAGGTTGAAGCGCATTTTGTCGGACATCCATTATTGGATGCAATAGAAGGTTTGCCACCGATTGATATTCAGGAATTCAAAAAAGAAAACCAGCTTAATGATAAAGATATCATTGCATTGTTGCCCGGCTCCAGAAAACAAGAAGTTTCAAAAATGCTGCAAACCATGTTGTCTGTGAGAAATGATTTCCCGGATTACCAGTTTGTGATTGCCGGTGCACCAAGTCTTGACAAAGATTTTTATGAACAATTTGTGGATGACGATGTCCATTTTGTTTCCAACAGAACTTACGATTTGTTGAGATGTTCCAAAGCTGCTTTGGTAACTTCCGGAACAGCAACTCTGGAAACCGCTTTGCTCAATATCCCGGAAGTTGTTTGCTATAAAGGAAGCCGAATTTCCTACGAAATCGGGAAAAGACTGGTGAAAAATATTAAGTATATTTCTTTGGTCAACTTGATTATGGACAAAGAAGTAGTGACCGAACTCATTCAAAACGAACTGAATACTAAAAACCTCGTTGATGAACTTAATAAAATCCTCAATACTAATAAAAGAGACGAAGTTCTGAATAATTACGAAATTTTGAGAACAAAATTAGGAGGAAGTGGCGCCAGTCAGAACGCAGCAGAATTTATTGTAAATCTGAAATAATGACATTAGAAAAATTATTACAAAAAATAGAATCATTGCTTCCTGAAATTAATAAGGAAAACCCATCAGTTTCCAAAGCCTCTGTCGGCTGGCATTTGGAACATTCCCTTTTAATCATCAATGGAAGTCTGAAAGGATTGACAATGACCAATCCGGAAAATTATAATCCGAAATTCAGCATCAAAAAGTTTGTGTTTCTCAATTTTGGGTTGATTCCGAGAGGGAAAATCAAGTCTCCAAAACAATTTGTTCCATTAGAAACACCGACTAAAGAAAGTATCGAAAAGCTTTTGAATCTGGCGAAAGAAAAACTGGAAGCCGTAAAAAATCTACCTGAGAAAGCATTCATCACGCATCCTTTTCTCGGTGACCTCGATAAAAAAACAACACTCAAATTTTTAGGTCTTCATACGAAGCATCATCTTAAAATTATTGATGAAATTATTGAAGGCATAGAAATGATAAAGGTATAGATACTCCGAAGCTCATTCAAAAGGCTTTGAAGCATTTTTATCTTTCCGGAGGAATCTAAACATTTTATCGATTCTTACAGAGATTCCTCCGGAATGGCAAACTTTCTTTTTTATTTATTATCTTTATCATCAGACACTTCGATTACGCTCAGTGTGACAGCTCTAATAATAACCGCTGTTATATTGAACTTGTAGAATGTCAAAATGTCAGGCTGATCGGAGTCAAAGCCTTTCATAAAACAAATTAAAAACACAAATGAACTTCAATGAAAAAACAGCCATTACTTATATTGCTGCTATGTTTCATTTTCGGGATTCTATTTCAGGAACACCTGATTATGTGTCAGGTGATCGTCTTTTCATTTCTAATAATCTCGTCAGTTTCACTAATTTCCTTATTAATCAAAAATCATTTTTTTCAACGCATCAAATATTATTGTTTAGGATTTTTCTTTTTTTCAATAGGAATTTTTGTTCATTTTCAGAATTCTCAACAACCCAACTTTCCAACTTTAAAAGAAAAAGAAACCATTGTTTTTCAAGTGGATAAGAAGCTTAATTCCAATGAAAAGAACAGGAAATATTATGTTGATATTCTTGACGTTTCGGATTTAAAACAAAAAGAGAGTTTCCCTTTCAAAACAGTTATCAGTATTCCAAAAGATGTTGAAGCGTTAGATTTTGAACATTATTATAAAGCTGAAGTTTACATCTACACATCGGAAGAAATCAAGAATGATTTTCAGTTCGATTACAAAAAGTATCTAGCAAGACAAGGTGTTTATTTCCAGGCTTATCTTCCGAATGACATACTAAAAAGCGATAAGTTATCTGTTTCTTTTGAAGATAAAATCAAACAAAAGCGATTGGATATTCTGAATCAAATCAATCATTCGTCTCTATCTCCGAAGATCCAGGAGTTTTTGAAAGGCATTATTCTCGCGGACCGAACGGAAATGGATGCTGAGACCGTTAAGGATTTTAATCAAACCGGTTTGGTGCATCTCTTGGCGATTTCAGGTTCGCACATGGTGATTATTTTCTGGATAACGTTGTTGATTTTGAATCAAATTCTTCCTGTTCAATTTAGAAAAGTTTCGATTATTCTTAGTATTCTTTTGATTTGGACTTTCGCTGTTTTCATCGATTATGGAAGTTCCGTAATGCGAAGCTGTCTGATGATTACGTGTTATTATATTATGATTTTGTTGCAGAGAAAGTCGGACTTGCTGCATTCTTTGGCGTTATCGGCTTTTATTCTTTTGATTGTCGATTCAAATCAATTATTTGATGTCGGATTTCAATTGAGTTATGGAGCGGTTTTGGGCATTTGGTGGTTGACGAATCCCATTAAAAAACTGTTCAGAAAACCAAGATTCAAAGCGGAAAAATTCTTTTATGAAATCTCAGCAATGACTTTTGCGGCGCAGATTGCAACCTTACCCTTAGCGATTTATTATTTTCATCAGTTTTCTTTTATATCAATTGTTGCGAATCTTTTGATTATTCCCTTGTCCGAGATTATCATTGTTTCTTCTTTATTGATGGTGATTTTGATTGCTTTTGGATTCAATAATATGCCGTATTTGTATTCTATTTTTGATGGTTTCGTTGACTATGTTCTAAAACTCATTCATTGGTTTTCCGATTTTGAATCATTGATGAGCCGTAATATCTCAGTTAATTTGATAGAATTAAGCATTTTACTTTTAATAATTTACTTTTTAAAATTCGTAATAAAAGATTGTTTCAATCCGAAGAATCTGTTGAGGTTTGGGTTTTGTCTAATGCTATTTTTCGCACTTAGAATTGCATTTAATTTTCATCAATACAATAAAGAAGAAATGCTGGTTCACAGCTTTTACAAAGAAAAAATCGTGAGCGTCAAAGACAAAGACCAAGTTACATTTTGGATGAAATCAAATAAAAACGAAGACAAGATTTTAGATTTTGTTATCAAGCCTTATATGACTTCAAGACGAATTAAGGATTTTAAAATCAATTATATTCCTTCAGATTCGGGATCTTTCGTTTATCAGGGAAAACAATATGATTTTAAGTAATTATAGTTTTTATAAATAAAGTCTTGTCTTTTTCATAAGAAATATGTATTTTTAGGAAAAACAAAAACTATGATGGATTTCTTTATCGGGATGAGTGCTTTACAGCAGGCCTTTTGGTGGGTAGCTATTATTGCCAGTCTCATTTTCCTGATTCAATTGATTTTTACGATTGTTGGTACCGATTTCACCGACGGTTTGCACGCTGACTTTAATGGTGATTTTGATGCCGTTCATGGGCCATTCCAACTATTCTCGTTCCGGAATTTGATCAATTTTCTGATGGGATTTGGATGGACAGGTGTAGCTTTTTATAACAGTTTTCAAAACCAAACATTTCTTATTATTCTCGCTGCAATTGTCGGTTGTCTGTTTGTGGTTATCTTTTTTATTGTTATCAAACAGATTTTGAAATTGACAGAAGACAATACCTTCAATATCGATAAACTGATTGGCAAAACAGCGGAAGTTTACTTAAGAATTCCTGCAAACAAATCAGGTAAAGGCAAAGTCCAGGTGTCACTGAATGGTACCAATCACGAACTATTGGCGATAACCGAAACCGAAGAAATCCCTTCCGGAAACATGGTGAAGATTGTCCGCATCGAAGAAAAAATACTAATTGTTGAAAAAATTTAAAAATTCATAACTATGATTAATGGAACTTTTATTCTGATTTTGGTCGGAGTATTCGTATTATTTGTAACATTCTTGGCGCTGATTTCGCGCTACAAACGTTGTCCGTCCGACAAGATTTTGGTCATCTACGGAAAGACCGGCGGCAGCTCTGCCAAGTGTATCCACGGTGGTGGTGCGTTTGTATGGCCGGTGATTCAGGATTTTGCTTATCTGGATTTGAAACCGATTTCAATTGAAGCTAATTTAACTAATGCTTTATCAAGACAGAATATCCGTGTGGATGTGCCTTGTCGATTCACGATTGCGATTTCTACCGAACCGGACTCTATGGGCAACGCTGCAGAAAGGTTATTGGGATTATCTCCGGAGCAGATTCAGGAGTTGTCAAAAGATATTTTGTTTGGTCAGTTACGTTTAGTCATTGCAACGATGACGATTGAGGAAATCAACTCAGACAGAGATAAATTCCTAGACAATATCTCTAAAAACGTTGATACTGAATTAAAGAAAATTGGTCTTAAATTAATCAACGTTAACGTTACCGATATCAGAGACGAGTCCGGTTACATCGAGGCTCTTGGAAAAGAAGCAGCAGCTAAAGCAATTAACGAAGCGATTATTTCCGTAGCAGAACAAACCAAAATCGGGGAAACTGGAAAAGCAATTGCCGACCGGGAAAAAGATACGCAGATCGCCGAGACACAAAGAGACAGAGACGTTAAGATTGCGATTACTCAAAAAGATAGGGAAATCAGCATTGCATCAGCCGGGAAAGATGAATCCATTGGTAAAGCCGAAGCTGAAAGGGATGCGCGTATCGCTACGTCTCAAGCCAATTCACTGGCGGTAAAAGGGGAGAACGAAGCAAAAATTACAATTGCCAATTCCGATGCGGAAAGAAGAGAGAAAGAAGCAGAAGCTTTGAGAATAGCTACAGCAGCGGAAAAAGTTCAGGCAGCGAAAGCTTTGGAAGAATCCTATGTGGCTGAACAAAAAGCGGAAACTGCCAGAGCGGAAAGAGAACGTTCCACTCAACAGGCTAACATTGTAGTTCCTGCGGAAATTGCAAAACAAAAAGCAATCATCGATGCGCAAGCCGAAGCTGAAAAAATAAGATTGCAGGCAAAGGGTGAAGCTGATGCGATCTTTGCTAAAATGGAAGCTGAAGCAAAAGGTTTATTCGAAATCCTGACGAAACAAGCAGAAGGTTACGACAAAGTGGTTCAGGCTGCAGGTGGCGATACCAACAGTGCCTTCCAGTTATTGTTGATTGAGAAATTACCGGAGTTGGTTAAAACCCAGGTTGAGGCGGTGAAGAATATCAAGATTGATAAAGTAACCGTTTGGGACAGCGGCAACAATCCGGATGGCAATACCTCAACTGCCAACTTCGTTTCGGGAATGATGAAAACTGTTCCGCCACTCAATGATCTGTTCAATATGGCTGGATTAGAGCTACCAGCTTACCTTAAAGGTAAAGATGGAAAGCAAGTCGTTGAGGTGAAAGAATTGAAAACTGAAACACCTCCGAAAGCGGAAGATGGCGCAGGGCATTCTTAATTTTTATATTAAAAAATGAAAGGCTATTTATATATTGATGAAAAGCAAATAGGAGAAGTATTCTTTACTATTATAGATGAAAGTATGGGAGTGATTGGAGGAGATTTGATTAAAAATGATAATTATCAAAAGTACCAGATAATTATCCAAAAGCATTATGAAGAAAAAGGAGTTTCTAATATGGAAGACTTTAATTTTAGAATTTTTCTTGATAATAATGTAGAATTGAAACCGCAAGGTGGAATTGGCATATTGGATTCGGTAGATTTTGATGAAATTTATGTAGAGTCTGCAGGAAACAATTTATTAAATCTTACTGATTGAAAGTAATTATTAATATAAAACTTCATCAATTATAACAAACGTCCGTATCCTTCTCTGAAAAGGTACGGACGTTTTAGTAAAAACACACGTGTGTTTTAATGAAAAGACACGTGTGTTTTTGACTACCTTTACAAATGTCTGCCCATCGGACTTACAGAGAGAGTAATTTTCGTCCTTATGAATATCAAAAAGTCAAGACGTTTTAACGAAAACATCAAGACCTTTTTACCAAAACATCAAGTTGTTTTAGTGAAAACATCAAGACGTTTTTGACCACCTCTTCAAACGTCCTGTTCATCGGACTAATCAAAGTCAAAAAATCATTTAAAAAAAACAATAAAAAACCCTTTCAGAGTTTCAAACTCTGAAAGGGTTGAATTGAAAAAATCTTATTGACTTATCTTACTATTGGCGCTACTTTTTCCCCGAATAATTCTATAGAATTCATCATCACGTCGTGTGCCGGATCCCCAACATCCATATGCCCGATAAATCTTGTCAATCCAAACAGTTCTTTCACCTCATTGATTTTTTCTGCCACTTCATCTGCGCTTCCAATGAATAATGCACCGTCTTTGCTTCTTCCGCCATCATACTGCTCTTTGGTGTAAGGTGCCCATCCTCGGGTTCTGCCAATTCTGTCCATCTGGGATTTGTAATTGAAAAAGTATTGATCAATATCTTTCTGATCATCACTTACGAAGGTATGCGAGTGGATGGCAATCTGCATTTTGCTCTCGTCGTGTCCTGCTCTCAGATATTCCTGCTTGTAAAACTCGATGAGGTTTTTGAACTGTCTCGGCATTCCGCCAATGATTGCGACAATTAATGGTAATCCTAATTTAGCAGCTCTCAAAACAGATTCCGGAGTTCCGCCAACAGCAATCCAAATTGGTAGCACGCCGTTGTTGAAAGCTCTTGGGTAAACCGTTTGGTTTTCCATCGGTCTTCTCAGGATGCCACTCCAGCTAACATTTTCTTCATTATTGATCTTCAGTAAAAGGTCTAATTTCTCTTCAAATAACTGATTGTAATCCGACAGATCATAACCATATAATGGAAAAGACTCAATGAAGCTTCCTCTTCCCACAAAAATCTCTGCTCTACCTTTTGAAATCAGATCAATCATTGAGAAATCCTCATAGACTTTTACAGGTTCCGATGAGCTTAGAACTGTTACGCCACTTGCTAGTTTTATATTATTCGTGATGCTTGCAGCGGCAGCCAGAAGAATCTCGGGAGAAGAAACTGCATAATCTGCACGGTGATGCTCGCCCATCGCAAAAACGTCCAGACCAACCTGGTCCATCAATTTTACCTGTTCAAGGATCTCGTTAAGTTTTACGCTGGCATCTCTATATTTTCCGGTTTTGTTGTCCAAAGAAACATCTCCGAACATACCTATTCCTAATTCCATAATAATCTCATTTTTATAGATACAAATTTAGACTTTTGGATTTTGCCCGGCATTGATGTAGGGTAATTATGAATGTGTCAGAAATTTTTGTCGGGAGAATTACGGAACATAAAAATCAGATTGATTTCTTTTTCTTGAGATTGTAATAAATGCTTTTTACGAGTCCATCTGCCACAGAAATCTTCGGAACATAGATATGTTTGATTTCTGCCCAGGTCATCACATTGTTGAAGATTTGTAATGCTGGTACAATAACATCGGCACGGTCTTCGCGAAATTGATAGTAATGCATTCTTTCTTCCACCGAAAGGTTTTGCATCTCTTTGAGGTATTTTTTGATGACGGAAACAGGCATTGGTTTGCCATCTTTGGTTTTGCTTAGAGAGAAAATCTTATTGATGTTTCCCCCGGAACCAATAGCTACGACAGGCTTTTTGCTCTTGATTTTGTCTTTGATTTCATTCTTCATCTCTTCCCACATCTCTTGGGAAACCAATCCGTTGAGAAATCTGATGGTTCCGATGTTAAAAGAGTGCTCATACTTCATTTTGTTGTTCTCATAGAACGTGAGCTCTGTAGAACCGCCTCCTACGTCAACATACAGGTAAGCAAAATCTTTATCTAATCCTTCTGCTACGTGGTTCTCATAAATCAAAGTTGCTTCTTCATCACCAGAAATGATTTCTATATTGATATCGGCCTCTTGTTTTACAATGTCGATGATTTCCTGTCCGTTTTTGGCGTCGCGCATTGCACTGGTAGCACAGGCGCGGTAATGATCCACTTTGTACATAGTCATCAGTTGGCTAAAGATCTTCATCGTGTTGATGACCATTTGCTTTCGTTCGGCGCCGATTTTACCGTTGCTGAACACATCAAAACCTAATCTCAAAGGGATTCTCAGGAGATTCAGCTTAGTGAATTCTGCTTTTCCGTTGGATGGTTTTACTTCATTGATCAGCAGTCTGGCGGCATTACTTCCGATATCTATAGCAGCAATTATCATTTCTTGAGGGGAATTTAAAGCATAAATTTAAAGTAAATTCTTAATATTTCTGGTTTTTGAGATAATTATAGGTTTCTATCTGCGACCTGATTTTTTGTTTCTTGTCAGATTCTACATATTCATTTCTCATATTTTTATCAAGAATTCTGGCTTTCACATTATCCTGTAGCTGGATTTCGAGGAGTTCCTTCAGTTCCTTTTTCAGGTTTTTCTGCAAAATGGGTGTTGCTGCTTCGATACGGTAATCCAGGTTTCTTGTCATCCAGTCGGCAGAAGAGATGTACATGTTTTCTGCACCTTTGTTGTAAAAATACATCACTCTGGCGTGCTCCAGATACTCGTCCACAATACTGATGGCATAGATTTTTTTCTTAAAATATTTCTGATTAACGGCGCAGTATATTCCACGGACAATCATTTTGGTATCAACACCAGCTTCTGCAGCTTCGTAAAGTTTCAAAATCAAAGTTTTATCACTCAGGGAATTAACTTTGATAATCATTTCTGCTTTGCGTCCGGCTTTGGCTTCTTCAATTTCTTTATCAATGTGAGCAATGATTTTTTCTCTCATAAACTGGGGACAAACCAGGAGGCTTTTGCAGGTTTTGAGAGCCGGAGTTGGGTCGGCTTTCGGTTTGCTGAGAACATTGAACACTTTATTGATGTCTGCCATTATTACCCTGTTGGAAGTCATCAGCAAATGATCTCCATAGATTTTGGCTGTTTTTTCATTAAAGTTGCCGGTACTCACAAAGCCATATTGAATGGTCCTGTTGTTTACTCTTTTCTTGATGACACATAGTTTGGCGTGTACTTTTTTATTGGGAATCCCGAGAAGTACTTTGACGCCTTCCAGTTCCAGTCTCTCTTTCCATTCAAGATTATTTTCTTCATCAAATCTTGCCCGCAGTTCCAGCATTACTGTCACTTCTTTGCCATTTCGGACTGCATTAATCAGTGCATTCACGATTTTCGAACTTGAGGCCAATCTGTAAGCTGTGATTTGGATTGATTTTACATCCGGATCCATTGCGGATTCTCTCAACAGATCGATAACTGAATCATATGAATGGTAAGGGAAAGTCAGCAAAACATCTTTCTTGATGATAACGTCTGTCACTCTCTGTTTGTTGGCAAACTCCGGATGGATGAAAGAAGATCTTTCAACAGGTTTTTGGTAAGCTTTGAATACATCCGGAAAATCCATAAAATGCCTGAAGTTGTGAATCTTCTGGCCTGGAATAATGCTGTCTCGCTTGTTGAGATTGAGTTTTTTGATAAGAAATTCCAAGAGCGCTTTATCCATTTCTTTGTCGAAAACAAAACGTGTAGGTTTTCCTTTTCGCCGGCTTTTGACACCTTTTTCGATTTTGTCTGCCAAGGTTGTTTTGATGTCATTATCCAAATCAAATTCTGCATCCTTGGTCACTTTAAAACAATGTGCTGTGAATTCATCATATCCGAAATAGGAAAAAATGTGCGGAAGATTGTAAATAATCACATCTTCCAGAAGCATTACATCTTTCTGCTCTTTGTCATCTGTTGGCAGCAGGACAAATCTTCCGTTGGCCGTTACCGGAACTTCTATGATGGCATATTGGCTTTCGTACTGCCATTCTTTTCTTCGCATTGCGACACCAATAAAAAGACTTTTTTCCCTCAGATAAGGCATCGGCTTGTTGTCATGAAGCAATATCGGAATCACATTAGATTCTACTTCTTCATCGAAGTATTTTATGACAAATTCCTTCTGGTTAGTAGTCAGATGCTTATAATCTTTAATGAAAACTTTCTCCTTAGCCATTTCGCGCTGAACATCTTTCCACGTCCTGTCAAAATCTTCTTGCTGATTAATTACAAGTTTATTGATTTTTTGAAGGATTTTTGAAGGCGCATCATAAAAAGATTCGGCAAGAACCTTTTGTTTGAAGTCCATTGCACGTTTCAATCCGGCAACTCTAACACGGAAAAACTCATCCAGGTTGTTGGAAAAAATTCCAAGAAAACGAATTCTGAGATGTATCGGAACGCTTTTATCCATTGCTTCCTGAAGAACTCTGGCATTGAAGCCCAGCCAGGTGACATCGCGCGGATTGAATTGTTGTGGCATTGATGAGGTTTTGATGATCTCAAAATTAATAAAATCCATTGGAATAATTTGTGGGACGCAAACTACAATGTTTTGACAATTTTGTATGTTTCTTAAATGTCAATTAATTTTTAAATAGATTATAAAATGTTTTAAACTCAATGATAATGAAATGGATTTTAGATATTTAAAAAAGATATTTGTCATTTGATAAAAATTAATACATTTGCTTCCCTTTTATTGGAAATTTAAAAATTATGAAGAAAATTCTATTAACATTGGTAAGTGCTCTTTTTCTAAACGCTTATGGACAGAGAACTTGTGGGACAGATAAAAAAATGGCAGAATTTTTTGCTGCTAATCCGGAAGCAGCTGCAAACAGGCAGGCTTTGAAAGATTTTTTAGTAAATAATAATTACAATGCAAACAAGAGAGCTGGAGTTATTACAATACCCGTAGTAGTTCACGTGCTTTATTCCAACAGTACTATGAATATTTCGGAAGCTCAGATTGCTTCACAGATAAAAGTTCTGAATGACGATTTCAGAAAGCTGAATGCTGACTTCAATAGCGTTGTACCGTCCTATTTTCAAGGTGTGGCTGCGGATATGGAATTGGCTTTCTGTATGGCAACTAAAAAGCCAGATGGCTCCAACACAAATGGTATTGAAAGAAAATCTGTAACTTCCAGTTTTGACTTTGATAATAATTATTATAAATCTTCCGGATTGGTTGCCTGGGATCCTACAAAATATCTAAATATTTGGGTGGGCAATATGTCAGCAGATTATTTAGGCTGGGCCTATCTGCCAGATTCGGCTGGTGCAGCCTATGATGGCCTTGCCATAGGATATAAGCAATTCGGAACGATGGGAACAGCTGCTTCTCCTTATAATAAAGGAAGAACTGCAACTCACGAAATCGGACATTATTTTGGATTAGAACATCCTTGGGGATCTGTTGAAGATTACGGAACAACTCCAAATAAAAATAATTGTGGAAAAACAGGCTGGGATGACTTCTGTGCTGATACACCAGCAACCTATTTTCCTCATTTCGATAAGCCAAGTAATATTAATATTTATACCTGTGTCACTACATCAAGTGGTGCTATGTTTATGAACTACATGGATTATGTTTACGATAATCAAATGGCAATGTTCTCAAATGGTCAAAAGACGATTGCTCAAAATACAATGGCGGGTCCGAGAGCGAGCCTGCTGAATTCTAACGCTTGTTCCTTACTGGCTGTAGATGATGTGGAAAAAGCCAATTCAATTAATGTATTTCCAAATCCTGCAGTAAATTATATTTCCATTGCCTCACCATTGGTTAAGATTTCAGAAGTTGAGATTTTTGGCAATGATGGAAAACTAGTAAAAAAAGCTTTTGTTAAAAATGAAACAGATAAGATTGATGTGAAAAATCTTCCTGCAGGAACTTATTTTGTAAGAACTTATGATAATGGAGCTTTCATAAAATCAATGAAATTTATCAAAAAATAGTTACAGTAAAACCAACTCCTATTATAACAACTCCGCTATTGCGGAGTTTTTTTATTGATGACAATTTGTCACAATTGCTGCCGTGGTATAAATGTTGAGATTTCGTGATTATAAATTTTAATAACAAAAAATAACATATAAAATGAGTAAAATAATTGGAATTGACTTAGGAACAACCAACTCTTGTGTTGCTGTAATGGAGGGTAAAGACCCTGTTGTAATTCCTAACGCAGAAGGTAAAAGAACGACGCCGTCTATTGTAGCATTTACAGAAGATGGCGAAAGAAAGGTGGGAGATCCTGCAAAAAGACAGGCAGTAACAAACCCTACAAAAACGGTTTATTCTATCAAAAGATTTATCGGAACACACTTTAAAGATGATGCTTCTGAGATCTCAAGAGTACCTTATAAAGTAGTATCAGGACCAAATGATACGGTAAAAGTAAAAATCGACGACAGAGAATACACTCCACAGGAAATTTCTGCAATGATCCTTCAGAAAATGAAGAAAACTGCTGAAGATTATCTTGGGCAGGAAGTAACAAGAGCGGTAATCACTGTTCCTGCATACTTCAACGATGCGCAAAGACAGGCTACTAAAGAAGCTGGTGAAATCGCTGGTCTTAAAGTAGAAAGAATTATCAACGAACCTACTGCTGCAGCATTAGCTTACGGTCTTGATAAAAACCATAAAGATCAAAAAATCGCTGTATATGACCTTGGTGGTGGTACTTTCGATATCTCTATCCTTGATCTAGGTGACGGTGTTTTTGAAGTATTGTCTACAAACGGCGATACGCATTTAGGAGGTGATGACTTTGATGATGTGATCATCAACTGGATGGCAGACGAATTTAAAGCTGAAGAAGGTGTTGACCTAAAATCTGATGCAATTGCATTACAAAGATTGAAAGAAGCTGCTGAAAAAGCAAAAATCGAGTTATCTTCTTCTCCACAAACTGAAATTAACCTTCCATATATTACAGCTACAGCTACAGGTCCTAAACACTTAGTGAAGACTTTGACTAAAGCTAAATTCGAGCAATTATCTGCAGATCTTGTAAGAAGATCTATGGAGCCGGTTGCTAAAGCGTTGAAAGATGCAGGTTTGTCAACTTCAGATATCGACGAAGTAATTTTGGTAGGTGGTTCTACAAGAATCCCGATCATCCAGGAAGAAGTAGAAAAATTCTTCGGTAAAAAACCTTCAAAAGGAGTTAACCCGGATGAGGTTGTTGCAATCGGTGCAGCTATTCAGGGAGGTGTATTAACAGGTGATGTAAAAGACGTTCTTTTATTAGATGTTACTCCACTTTCTTTGGGTATTGAAACTATGGGTTCTGTTTTCACTAAACTAATTGAAGCGAACACTACGATCCCAACTAAAAAATCTGAAGTATTCTCTACAGCTTCTGACAACCAGCCGGCTGTAAGCATCAGAGTAGGACAGGGTGAAAGACCAATGTTCAACGATAACAAAGAGATCGGTAGATTCGACCTTACAGATATTCCGCCAGCTCCAAGAGGTGTTCCTCAAATCGAAGTAACTTTCGATATCGACGCGAATGGTATCCTAAGTGTATCTGCTAAAGATAAAGGAACCGGTAAAGAGCAGTCTATCAAAATCCAGGCTTCTTCTGGTCTTTCTGAAGAAGAAATCGAAAGAATGAAAAAAGAAGCTCAGGAAAACTCTGCAGCAGACGCTAAGAGAAAAGAAGAAGTTGAGATTTTCAACAAAGCTGATGGATTGATCTTCCAGACTGAAAAACAATTGAAAGAGTTTGGTGAGAAATTATCTGCAGATAAAAAGGCAGCAATCGAAGCAGCTCACGGAGAATTGAAAACAGCTTTCGAAGCTAAAAATGCAGACGACGTAAAAGCTAAAACAGAAGCATTAGATGCAGCTTGGATGGCAGCTTCAGAAGAATTGTATGCAGCAGGGCAAGGCGCTCAAGGTGCAGATGCAGGAGCTCAGAATGCTGGAAATGCAGGAGGTGAAGATGTACAGGACGCAGACTTCGAAGAAGTAAAATAGGCAGTCAGAGACTGATTAAATATAAATCCCCGAGCGTAAGCGAGGGGATTTTTTTATATTGAAATATTCAAAGCAGAAAATACAAAATCATTAATCGATTTTTTAACATAAAATAACATTTTTTATAAGATTTTTAAAATTTGATGGCTTACTTATTGCTTCTAGTTGAAGCGATTCTCATGTTTAATTTGAGTTTTCATGGTTATTAGTTTTTACCCAGCCTCGGCTGGGTTTTTTTGTTTCTTAATTTGTCTTTGGCAAACAATTCTCTGAAACAGATTTGTAAATTATTCTGGCTTTTTCGACAAAAGCATTCATATTTCTCATGTATTTTTTTGCTTCTTTTTCCGTTTTGGATTTCAAAACAACATCTAGACTTTGTCCAATACAATTGTTGATTTCTTCTTTGGATACGATATTGGATTCCTTTAGTTTCAAATCAATGCATTCGCAGGATTTTTTCGCTACTTCCTCCTCTATGGTTTGGGCTTTTGACAGAGAGAATGTTATTAATAAAACTAAGAACAGGCTATATTTTTGTAAGGTTGAGGTCATTTTGATCAAGGTTTGTATCAAAGATAAAATATTCTGGGTATTTGTGGTTATTTGTTTTAATAATGGCTTATCGATTTTTAGAATTCAATCATAATTTTATAGGTGAAGGGTTTTTGTTAATTGTAATGGTTTTTAGTTGTTTAAAAAATAAATTAAATAGGATTTTTATATGAAAATTATTTTAAATAATGTTTGTTTGTGAATGAAAATATAAATATATTTGAGTGTCTTAGTTGTTGTGTTGATAATCATAAGAATAAAGTAGATTGTCAGAAGAATTGAGAAAGTAATCAGAGAAGTTGAGTAGACGGTCAGAAGAGTTAAGTAGACAATCAGAGAAGTTAAGTTGACAGTCAGATGACTTGAATAGACAATCAGATGACTTGAGAAAACTATCAGAAGAGTTAAGAAGACAATCAGAGGAGTTGAGTAGACAATCAGAAGAGTCGAGTAGATAATCAGAAGAGTAAATCAAACCATAAATAAAATTAATTCAAAAACATAAAAAATGGGAAATAACAATTTAAACTATGAGGAGTATCCGGCGATTGGCGATGCGCTGATTGCGAGTTTTAACAGAGACCAAGCGGAACTGGCGGGACATTACAAGATGATGGATTCGGATTTTGTGACCGAATTTCAGAATGCTATTGATGCAGTTCGAGGAACGGCATCTGTTCTGGCGAAAACGGAGGAACTGAAAAGCGTGACCAAAAAGTTGTACGGACTGGCGGATGAGGCTAATCAAAAATTGTTGTTTTTGATAGACTATGTGAAGGATGCCGGACTGGAGTCTGTCTCTATATCCGGTATCCGAAGCAAACTGACCACAAGAAATATTGAAGGTGCCGTATACGACCTGAGAGAGGTGCTGCCGTATCTTGATAGCCATCAGGCGGAACTGGATGCCGGGAATATGCCGAAAGATTTTTTGAAGTATTTTCCTCCGATTCTTCCTCAGCTGGAAGCCTGGAATGCGGAACAAATTGCGATTATCAGTAACCGAAAATCTTTGGTAGAGGCTAATAAGCTTTTGTTTGAAAATGCTTACAGCTACATCTCCAAAGTGAGCAATAACGGTAAAAAGGTTTTCAAAAATGCGGTGAAGAAGGATGATTATACGATTTCGAAATTGCTGACCAAGGTAAGAGCGGAGAAGAAAGCCCAAGAGGAGAATCCTGAAAATCCTAATTCTTAGAATCAAATGATTGTGTGGAATCCCTAAGCGTGAGCTCGGGGATTTTTGCTACTAATATTAAGATTGCTTCACTTCGTTCGCAATGACAGTATTTTGATTCGTTAGAAAACAAGAGAATAAATTATCTTTGCAATCCTAAAACAAAAACAAATGTTTTCAAAAATTACAGTTCACAGAGTCGGGAATAAAATCAATGGAGAATCTTTAACGCTTTCCCAAGAAGAGCTACAGCTGGAAGATGAGATGAAGGAGTTGCTCGGAAATTATTTTATGAGTGCTTTCAAATCCGAAGAACAATTCCAGTTCTACAGCGACTCTTATCTGGTGAATAATCCTGTTTACAGTTCTGTATCCGAAATTTTTGAAGACAAGGCCAAGTTCCAATGGGAATCTGAGAATATTGCCAAACATCTTTATGATGCGGCAGAAAATCCGCGCGTTCAGGCTGGTGAGTTGTTCGTTGTTTATTTTGAAGGCGATGTTATCGAGTCTGCTGACAACAGTGACAAAAAAATAGATTCTATCGGGCTGTTCAAAACTGAAAAGAGGGAAGGTTTCCTTAAAATCAATCCTCAGGATGAATCTTTTGAAATCGAAAGAGATTTTGGGATCAGCCTGTCAAAAATAGATAAAGCGGCTTTGATCTATAACAATGACAAAGAAACCGGCTATATCCTGTCTGTGGTTGATAACAACAAAAACGGCGATATGTATTATTGGTTCGAGGACTTCCTGAAAGTAAAACAACGCGACGACGAATACTTCCACACCCAGGAAACATTGACAGTTTATAAGGATTTTATCACACAAAAGTTACCGGAAGAGTTTGAAGTTTCCAAAGCTGACCAGGCGGATTTTCTCAACAAGTCGATCAATTTCTTCAAAGAAAAGGAAGAGTTCAAATATGATGATTTTGTCAATGAAGTTTTGCAGGACGAAAGTGTTATCGAGAGTTTTTCCAACTTCAAATCCGATTATGAGCAGGATATGCAGATCTCGATTTCTGAAGATTTCCCGATTAATACACAAGCGGTTAAAAAGCAACAGAGACATTTTAAATCGATTATTAAACTCGATAAAAATTTCCATATCTACATCCATGGCGACCGCAAAATGATAGAAACGGGACAGGACGAGAAGGGGAAATACTACCGTTTATATTTTGAACAAGAGAAATAAAAGTTTGTAATTCTTTAAAAAATATCTCTCGCAGATTTGGCAAATTAAGCAGATTTTTGAATTATCTATATCA
Organism: Epilithonimonas pallida; assembly: GCF_900182975.1. Classification (NCBI taxonomy): domain Bacteria; kingdom Pseudomonadati; phylum Bacteroidota; class Flavobacteriia; order Flavobacteriales; family Weeksellaceae; genus Epilithonimonas; species Epilithonimonas pallida. The sequence goes on from NZ_FXUO01000003.1 coordinate 123,383, forward strand.
ACTGTTAAATCTGCGAGAATTTTTTTTGCATTCATTTTAAACTCTTAATATTTTTAGAATTTAACATAATCTTGATTCTGTTATAAAAAATCTCTACATTTGCAACTATGTTGATCAGAAAAAACAGAGTTATTAAGAATTTCATCTCGGTATTTTTTGCCGTGATGTATCTTTTTGTGGCTTTGTTTTCTTCACAATTGCATCATCACAACGGCGAATCTTTCTACACAGATTCAGGTTTCAAAAAAACGGAGAAAAGCATTTCCAAAGCGGTCTCAAAAAATCAGTCTGGGGACTGTCTGGCATGTCATTTTCTGGCGACAGGCAACACTTTGGTTCCGGAAGAATTTGCTTTTCAGTTTGAAAACCATACCAACGTAGCTCAGCAAACTTTTTCTGTACAGGAAAAAATATGGTCTCAGACCAAATTCACCTTTCAACTCCGCGGTCCACCCGCTATTTCGTAATTTGTGTTCTTCCGGAGCGACTGTCTTGCGGAAGCAACATTATTTTGTTCTCGGGATTTGTAAGAATGCCTGAGCGTATTTGAAATATTAATTACTTAGTGATTTGACTTCTTCGACACTGAAGACTTTAGACCGTTTTATCCGCTCCGCCTCTGGCGAGATGAGCTCCACTCAGGTCGGGCTGCATTGGCGATTCAAATCTGATTTTCTAGAAATCTAGTTTTGAAATGTTGTTAAAAATCATTGCTTAATTATTTCAATTACAACTTTTTATATTGTACAAAGTACATTTTAGAAAAACAATTATGAAATATATTATTAGTCTGATGTTAGTCTTTTTTGGACTTGCATTAGGATCTGCGCAAAACTATTCTGTAGAAGGAACTGTCCAGGATTTTCATGACAAGACACCACTGGAAAATGTCTTGGTTTCTTTTGGGAAATATTCTGCAAAAACAGATCAAAAAGGAGCGTTCAAAATCAAGAATGTTTCAGCAGGAACATACACTTTATCAGCTTCTCATCCCGATTGTAATGATTATTCAGAATCTTTGTCTGTGGATAAGAATCTGCATTTGACGATCCAATTGGAACATCATGTGAACGAGATAGAATCTGTGACTGTTCATGGTAATCACAAGAATAGCGGTTCTATGGTTGTGAAAACGATTGATCATTCGGAAATCGAAAGGAATTCTACAGAAAATCTTGGAAATCTTCTTAAAAATATCTCGGGAGTCAGTGGTTTGAAAACCGGGAATAATATTGTAAAACCTGTGATCCATGGGCTTTACGGCAGCCGAATTTCGATTGTCAACAATGGTGTGAGAATGGCTGAACAGGAATGGGGAGTGGAACATGCACCTAATATTGATGTCAATAATTTTCAGCACATCGATGTTATCAAAGGCGCATCGGCTCTACGATATGGCAGTGATGCGATTGGTGGTGTCGTGGTTTTGGAACCAGAAATTTTTCCTAAAAAAGATACTTTGAAAGGAAGTGTCGGTTTGTCGGGAATTTCTAACGGAAGAGGTTTAGGTGTTGATGTCAATCTGGTTAAAGTATGGAAAAATGGATGGGCTGTGAAATCAGGAGGTAACATTCAGAAACTGGGAGATCAAAGTGCTCCACACTATAATCTGAAAAATACAGGCTCGGATTTCTCTTCGTTCAATTTTACGTTGCAGAAGAATACATTTAAAAATGGGATTTCTTTTGATTATTATTTGACCAATCAGAATCTTGGAATCTTGCGCGATTCGCATGTGTCTATACCAAAGGAATATGAAGCGGCGATGAATACGCCTGTGCCTTTTTACTCCGGAAATTTCAGTTATGATATTGATAATCCGAGACAGCTGGTTGAACATCATCTGATGAAAGTTTCTGCTTTCAACAGATTTGAGAATATCGGGAAAGTGTCGGCAACTTATAGTTTTCAGTATAATCATCGGCAGGAGTTTGATTTAAGAAGAGGCAGTTTAAGTGCCATTCCTTCTTTGGATTTGGCTTTGATGACACACCAGTTCAATATCAATGATTTGCTGGAAAGAGAAAAATGGTCTTTGGAAACAGGAATTGATGCCAGCTTTCAAAACAATTATTCCGATCCTGCAACACAGGCCAGAAGATTGATTCCAAATTATGATAAATATTCTGCAGGAATCTACTCGGTTTTCAAATATAAAATCACTCCTGAATTGAATACAGAAGCCGGAATCCGTTATGATTATAATTATTATGATGTAACGAAGTGGTATAACAAAAGTGATTGGGAAGATTATTACGCAGCCACTTATCCGCAGTTCTATGTGATGACAGATGCAAACAGAGTTTTGACACGCCCGAAATTAAAATATCAGAATTTGTCTTATAATGCAGGTTTAGAATATCATCCTTCAGGAAACTTTAATCTGAAATTCAATTATGCAAAAGTTGGTAGAACGCCTAACATTGCTGAATTGTTTTCGGACGGGTTGCATCATTCCGCAGCGATTATTGAGAAAGGAAATATGGCTATCAAAAATGAGGAAGGTCATCAATTCAATTTGATTGCAGATGTTAAGTTTGACGTTCTGAACGGATTGGAGATTTCTGCAAATCCCTATTTCTTTATCACGAAAAATTTCATCAACCAGATTCCAAATGGCACTTTGCAATACACACAGGCAGGCACTTTTCCGGTTTGGGTCTATCAGCAAATCGATGCCAAAATGTATGGATTAGATGTGGATGTTAATTTCAATCTCACAGAAAATTTGACTTACAAAGGAAGAGGTGCTTATGTTTATGGACAGGATGAAACCAATAATGAACCGCTGATTCTAATGATGCCTGTCAATTTTTCGAATGCATTACAATTCAGTAAAAACGAATGGAATGGTTTCTATCTTAATGTTGAGAATCAGACTTTCTTATATCAGAATCGTTTCCCAATACATAATTTGGAATATACAGACTATGTTGATGAAGAGGAAGTTATAAAGGTTGTGGACATCAGTACACCTCCAAAACAATATTCTCTATGGAATGTACAGACAGGAATTAATGTGGCAAAAAACTTTTCTGCAGGTTTGACCGTTAATAATATATTTAATATTTCTTACAGAGATTATCTGAACAGGATGAGGTTTTTCGCCTATGACATGGGACGAAATTTCATTCTTAATTTCAGATATAAATTCTAACCATTAATTAAAAAATCAATCAATTATTAAAAAATTTAAAAAATGAAAAATAAATTCAATCTTAACAAATTAATAAGTCTTTTAGCGGTATTATTTTTAATCTTTAACGTGATCTCTTGTCAGAGGGACGAAGATGTTGCAGCGGATGATCTTCCTCAGGAGGAATTGACAAAAATTACGCTTAATGTAAAAGATATTGCCACCGGAGCAAGTACCAATTATAGTTATATCATCGGATCCGGAGCGCCTGTAATTCCTTTAACTGATGGAAAGTCCTACGAAGTTACAACCACTTTCTGGAATGGTAATGAAGATGTAACAAAGGAAATCAAAGATGCTAAAGATGAACATTTTCTAATCTTCGATTTTCCGAGATCTACCATCAATCTCACCAGGTTGGATGATGAAAGTTCTACAGGAAAGCTTGGTAAAGTAGGATTGAAAACGAAATGGGAGGTTGAAAAAGTCGTGAAATCGTCATCTCCGCTTTTACAGCTGACATTGATTCATGAGCCTGCGACTGCCAATGAAGCACAAAACGGAACAGCCTGGGGTAGTGTAACCGGTGGTGAAACCGACGCTCAGGCTACATTTGGTTTGAGTAACTGATTTTTCAAAACAGTTAAAAAAAAGATGCTTTATTTATAAAGCATCTTTTTTGTTATAAAATTTATGATTTTTTATAAAAATCAGGAGTAGATTAAATTTTGCATTTCCTCAAATTTTCTCTATTTTTGCAACCTAAAAATTTCAATTAATGAACGTTACAGCGACAAACCATGATGAAGTAAGTGCATTGCTTACAGTAACATTGGAAAAATCAGACTATAAAGAAAAAGTAGAAAAGCAATTGATCAACTATGCGAAAAATGCACAGGTTCCTGGATTCAGAAAAGGAAAAGTACCATTGAGCATGGTTAGAAAACAATATGAAGCCGGTATTGCTTACGAGGAAATCAATAAGCAAATTTCTGATGCGTTGAATAACTACGTTAATGAAAATAAACTAAGATTAGTCGGGCAGCCGGTTCCTCAGCCGGTAAACGATTTTAACCATAATGCAGATTCTTTATCCGTAGCTTTCGAAGTTGGATATGAGCCGGAATTCACTGTAGATTTGACTAAATATGAAGCACCTCACTACAAAGTTGAAGCTTCTGACAAAGAAATATCTACAAGTGTAGAAAATATGCAAAAGCGTTTTGCCGAAAGAGTTCCTGAGGAAAAAATCGGTAAAGATTCTTATGTGGCATTGGAGGTTTCTCAAGTTGTAGAAGCTGAGGCTGAAGGTGATCACCACCACGCACCAAAAAACGTAACTGTTTCCAAAGAACAGAAAGAAGCTTATGATCTGGTTAAAAAACTGAAGAAAGACGATTCTGTAAAAGTGTCTAAAGAAGATCTTCAGGCTAAGGAAGAGTTGGCAAAACAATTAGGATTCAGCAAAGAAGAAGCAGAACACCTTCACCACAACGAAGTGGAAGTAACTGTAAAAGATATCTACGGTTTGAACTTAGCAGAGCTTAATCAAGAGCTTTTCGATAAAGTTTATGGTAAAGATGTTATCAAAACTGAAGAAGAATTGAAAGCGAGAGTGAAATCTGAATTGGATGAGTATTTCCAACAAAATGCTGATGTACATTTCGTAAATAAAATCCTTCAACAAATTAACGAAAAAGAAGAAATCAAACTACCGGAAGCTTTTCTTATTAAGTGGTTATTGTTCTCCAACCAGAATATCACTTCTGAAGAGCAGGCAAAAGAAATCCTTGAAAACGAGAAAAATATTATCAAAGGTCAGATCCTAGAAGGAAAACTGATGAATGATAACGATATCCAATTGGATTATGCAGAGGTTCTTGGACAAGCTGAGCAATTGGTAAGAAACCAGTTAGCAATCTACGGAATCCACCATCTAGGTGATGATGAGGTTCAGAAATATGCAGCAGAAATGCTGAAAGATGAGAATCAGGTAAGACAAATTTCTTCCGAAGTTGCTATGGCTAAGTTGAAAGATGTTATCCTTGAAAAATCTAAAAAGAAAGAAACCAAAATCTCTCACGATGAGTTTCTTGAAGAATTGAAGAAATAATTGATATTCTTATATAATAAAACGCTCCAGGTTTCTGGAGCGTTTTTTATTTTTCCACAATTTATCAAACTAATATATATGTTTTCGAAAATCCAAATCAGAAATTCAAAAACAACCTTGGATTGATGGGTTGGTTATTTTTATGAACTTCATAATGAAGATGGGGACCTGTAGAGCGTCCGGTATTTCCTGATTTTGCGATGATCTGACCAACTTTTACACGATCATTAGTCTCTACCAAAACTTCGGAAAGATGGCCATAAAGAGTTGCCAATCCATTACTGTGCTCTATAATCACACAATTGCCGTATCCTCCTTTCACACCGGCAAAAATCACTTTTCCGGATGCTGCACATTTTACAGGACTTCCGTAAGCTACAGCGATGTCCAATCCTTTATGGAATTGCATTTGGTCTTTCTCGGCCGGAGCATTACTGGATGCATTTTTGTCTTCCTTTACAATAGCCTGTCTTTTCACGACATTTCCCAGGCTGTCCTTTTCTTCGGCAACATTAGAATTATTTGTAATTTCCGTAGATTTTGGAGGAATTGGATTTTTTCTGATCCCGAAATTCGAAGAAATATAGCCATCCGTAGGAATACCTAGCGGAACCTGCTGTAACCGTTGTTCCAGATCGACCAGGTATTGGCTGTAGCGGTTACTGACTTTGGCAAGATAAACTTCATTCTCCAGGCTGTCTTTTGCTAATCTTTCTATTCTAAGGTCAGAAACATTTTTTGATTTTAGGAATCCGTCGATACTCCGTATACTTTGGTCAACAATCGCAAGGTCGGTTTTCAGCTGGAGATGATCGATGCTGTCTTTTTCATTATTGATTTTAACAAGATTTACTTCATAGACTTTATCGTCTTTTCCAGTATAGAGTTTTGCAATAATCATAGCCTGAACAAAGCAAGCGACTAGAAGAAGTATAAGAACAATATTGGTTTTCTTCTTTGATTTTAGAAATTGGACCATTAATTGATTTTTAAAATGGACTGCAAAAGTAAGAATTTTTTACATTTTTCAATTTTAATCAACGTTGAGCGAATTTTTATTTAACAAAAGTTAATAATTCTTAATTAATTGTTAAAGAAAATTTACATTGAGGTAAATTCATAAATAACCTTAGATTTGTAGCAATGAAAAAGACGACAAATAATGGCTAAGAAATTGACTAAATCATCTAAGAATGTACGGGTTGGCGTTTTGGGAAGCGGAAGTTTTGCGACAGCAATCGTGAAAATGCTTCTTGAAAACTGCAAAACGGTCAACTGGTGTGTTCGGAATGAGTTTGTAAAGGGTGCAATTGAGCAGCGCGGACATAATCCGACTTACCTCACCACCGTTAGTTTCAACCTAAAAAAACTTAAAATCACTACAGATATCAATGAGTTGGTTTCCAATTCGGATGTTGTTATTCTGGCAGTTCCTTCCATTTATCTTGCAGAATCTATGGAAAAACTGACATGCGAGTATCAGGACAAATTGTTCTGTTCAGCGATTAAGGGAATTGTCCCAAAACATAATGATATTGTGGCACATTATCTTCGCGACGAATTCAAAATCGGATTCAAAAATCAGGCAGTTATTGCCGGTCCTTGTCATGCGGAAGAAGTGGCAATGGAGCGTTTATCGTATCTTACAGTGGCTGTGGCAGAGCAGGAAGATGCGGAAATTTTGCAGGAGATCCTGTCATCTTGCTATATCAAAGTGAATACAAGCAGCGATATTCTCGGAAACGAATATTCTGCCATTCTTAAAAATATATATGCCATCGGTGCCGGAATTGCGAGCGGTTTGGGTTATGGAGATAACTTTATTGCAGTGTACGTTTCTAACGCAATTCGTGAAATGGAAACTTTCCTGGAAGCGATTTATCCGGAACCGAGAGATGTAAACGACAGTGCTTATCTGGGAGATTTGATTGTAACAGCTTATTCTTTGTTCTCCAGAAACAGAAACCTTGGAAACTTAATTGGAAAAGGTTATACGGTAAAGTCTGCAATCCAGTCCATGAGTATGGTTGCCGAAGGTTATTATGCAACTAACGGAATCTATGCCATTTGTAAAGAAAAGAAACTGAAACTTCCTATTATCAATGCTGTTTATGATATTTTGTATGAAGGAAAAAATGCAGAGAAACAATTTGCAAAACTGACTGATAAACTAACTTAATCGTATTTTCCTTAAAGAAAGTTAATTAACAATTATAAAAAATACAATGGAATAGAATTTGCAAATTTTGCAGTCTAAAATGAAAAAAATCAAACACAAAATGAAACATTCAAAATTCAAAATAGCTCAGGAAGCTATAAAACACAAAGGATTTCTCCAAAAGATTCCTGCGGCTGTTAGAATGATTAAACTCTGGCGGAAAGGAGAATATAAAATGAAGTTTACCGACATTTTAATTCCGGCATTAGCGCTGCTTTACGTAATTTCTCCAATTGATATTATTCCAGATTTTGTTTTGGGAATTGGTGCTTTGGATGATCTGGCAATCTTAGCTTTTGCCATTCCGATGCTGATGAAGGAAGTGGACAAGTTTCTGCTTTGGGAAAGCCAGAAGGATAATCCTAAAATTATTGATGCAGAAATTGTAGAATAATAATTTGAAACAAATAAAAATCCCGACTCAAATCTGAATCGGGATTTTTTTTATTCTATATTAATAACAGTTTCTATTTCCGGAGCAAACTGCTTGATGGTGTTTTCCACACCCAGTTTCATGGTAGAGCTACTGATCCCACAACTTGAGCAATGTCCCAGTAGTCTTACAATCACAGTAGTTCCCTGTACATCTACAAGCTCGATATCGCCACCATCTTTGTTTAGAAATGGACGAATACTATCCAAAGCTTCCATTACTTTGGTTGCCAGTTCTTCCTGAATTTGATTTATATTACTCATAAAGTTATTTTTTCTTAGGTGAGCAACCAGCCATAGTTGTGATTTTCACAGCCTCAGTTGGCGGCAGATTGGTGTTTCTTTCCACAAGGCTTTCAACCATATTCTGAGCAGTTTTGGTATAGATTTCAGAGATTTTGGAATTCTCCTGCAAAGCTGCTGGCCTTCCTACATCTCCTGCTTCTCTGATACTTTGAATCAAAGGAATCTCTCCCAAAACCGGGATTCCCAAATCCTCTGCCATAAATTGGGCGCCTTGTTTTCCAAAGATATAATATTTATTCTCAGGTAACTCTTCCGGTGTGAAATAAGCCATATTTTCTATCAGTCCCAAAACCGGAATGTTGATACTTTCCATATTGAACATAGCAATTCCCTTTCTTACATCAGCCAAAGCAACGTGCTGAGGTGTACTCACAATCACAGCACCCGTTACTGGAACTTCCTGAATAATAGAAAGATGAATATCGCCAGTTCCCGGAGGTAGGTCTATCAAAAGGAAATCTAATTCTCCCCAATCCGCATCACGGATCATCTGATTCAAGGCTTTGGAAGCCATTGGTCCTCTCCAGACTACAGCTTGGTTAGCCCCGGAAAAATATCCGATAGACAACATTTTTACGCCGTAATTTTCGATGGGCTTCATCAGATTTCTACCGTTCACTTCTACAGAAATTGGTTTTTGTCCTTCTGTGTCAAGCATCGTCGGAACAGACGGTCCGTAGATATCTGCATCCAAAAGTCCGACTTTGAACCCCATTTTTGCTAACGTTACCGCAAGATTTGCTGCAACAGTAGATTTTCCAACGCCACCTTTTCCGGAAGCGATAGCAATGATGTTTTGAATACCCGGAATCTGTTTTCCTTTGATTTCATTAGTTGGAGGTGTTGCAGGCAATTCGGGAGAAACGATTTTCAATTTTAAGTTGATGTGTTCACCGAATTCCGAAGCAAAAGCTTGTTTCATAGCAACTTCCAGCTTTTTCTTTTCGTGCATCGCAGGTGAATGTGCGGTCATATCGATATAGACATCGTCACCCATCACCTGGAAATTACTTACGAGGTCATCTACTTCTATCTCTTTCAGAAAATCCTGAACTTTTGATTTCGTCAGCATAAAATTTTATTAATCTTTGAGACAACAAATTTACGGATTTAAAAATTAATTTAGAATCAATAGGATTTGTGATTTTGTCTATGCTAATGATTTTTTGACATGGATTTAGTTAAAGCGTTTTTTGAGTTGGGAAGTTTTGATGTAAACATAAAACAAAAAGAGCTTTACAGCTTTCCGAGCTCTCCAACTCATTTAGGAGCCGGGAACCTGCTTTCGTTGCAATCTTTTTTGCATCACGTTTTGTCAGACTGAGGTCTCGAAGCTAACGCAAAAAAGGATTTCCACTACAATCAGGGCTACAATTTGAATTTTGTCAATAAAAATAAATTTTTGTCATTCCGAAGGAATCTGAATCTACACTTTTAATGGATTTTTAGTATTTAAAGTCTTCGAGAGCCTCAGACTGACAATGCCGGAAAAGTGAATCTTACTAGAGCTGTCATACTGAGCGGAGTCGAAGTGCTTTCAAAGATTAAATTTTAATCAACCTTAAAAGTCAGATTATTATCATCAGGTTTTCCATTTGTGTTGAGTGCGCTGTAAGGTGTCGTGAACCAACCATTTTTGTTCATCACAAACCGAAATTCATAAGTTTTTCCTTTTTCAAACTGAGATTTAGACAAAACCAATTCAAAAGTGTCTCGGTCTTTTCTAATCATTTGATACATTGTATTAGCAGGATTCCAATCGTTGAATGAACCAGCAACAGCTATTTTCGTTATCGCTTCAGCATTTAAATTTTTAGGAACATTGTAAGCAAAAATCACTTTATCATTCTCAATCCTATAACCATAAATTTCCTTTTTAATATTAGGTTTATTAATAATTTCAGAAGCAACTGATTCTTCTCTTGACCAATACGGATTTGCTAATTGTTTATCAATCAATCCTGCAATATGATTGACTATAAAATAAAGTGGGGGAAAAGAATTGTATTTGTAGCCGTTCGACATAAAAATGATTGACAAATCATTGTCAGGAAAAATACTGTAAGCATTGATGTTTCCGCCGGAAAAACCATAAGACGTTACATTTCCAGTTTTGGTAATTTCCCAACCGTGCGCAAAAATATCTTGTTTATTGGTATAATCAAAAGGTTTCCACATCAACTTTTTTGTTTGGTCTGTGAGGAATTTGTTGGTGTCAAGATTAATGCTCCATTGTAAAAAATCAGGAAGCGAAATGGCTAAACCATTAGCAGGATGAGCTCTCAAACCACCAACGTGTGTAGATTTTTTAAACTGTTTCAGAGAATCATTATATCTGTAAAGTTGGATTCGATTGGGGATTTCTTCAAGAGAATTGGAATTGATTATGATTTTGTTCTTTGCATCAGAAAATTGATTTTTCAGAACAAAATCTTCAAATTTTTGTCCACTTATCCTTTCAATAATCATTGCTAACATCATATAATTAGTCTGATTATAACTATACTGATTTCCCGTCTCAAACTCCATTTTTTCTTTGGAAAGTCGTTCAAAAACTTCAGAGTTGGAAATGTTTGTAGGCAAATTATGACGCTCAAAATCCGGAATGCCTGATGAATGTGACAACAGATTTTTTACTTTGACATTTTGCCATTCTTTGGGAAGATTATCGAGATATTTTGAAATGTTATCTTCCAAAGACAGTTGTCCTTTCTCAATCAATTGGAAAACGGCAACATTGGTAATTAGTTTTGTAGTAGAATAAACTCTGAAAAGAGAATTAGCATCTACTTTCTTCTCAGACTCTAAGTTTTCTCTACCGTAATATTTTTGGAAAATAATTTTATCATTCTTTACAACTCCAACCGCCATTCCAGGAATGCCGTAAGTTTTAATTACTTTGGTCAGATAGTTATCGATTGCTTTTGTTTGTTCAGTTTTTTGACAAAATCCTAAAAATGAAAAATTTAAAAAGAATAAGATTAAGAAGGCTTGTTTCATTAGTTATAGGTTTACGACATAAGGACAACTATGAGCTTTGATTTATTACATCATTAAAAAGAAATTTTGTCATTCTGAAAGAATCTCAGCAGTTTAGATTCCTCCGGAATGACAAAATTGTATTTATATATAATGTAAAATAAATATCTAACTCTCCAACTGCCCTTCCCACTTACTCACGGCAGACGTCGCAAGCGCATTACCCAAAACATTCGTCATACTTCTTCCCATATCGCAGAAATGGTCGATTGGTAAAATCAATGCAATACCTTCAACTGGAATATCAAACATTCCACACGCCGCAACGATAATAACCAAGCTTGCTCTCGGAACGCCAGCGATTCCTTTACTTGTTAACATCAGAACCAAAAGCATTATGATCTGTTGTCCCAATGGCATATCAATACCATAAATCTGGGCAATGAAAATCGAGGCAAAGGTCATATACATCATACTGCCATCCAAGTTGAAAGAATAACCTAATGGCAAAATAAAAGAAACAATTCTATTATTACATCCGAATCTTTCCAGTTCTTCTACCAATTTTGGGAAAACAGCTTCTGAGCTTGTGGTGGAAAATGCAATCAACAAAGGTTCTTTGATTCTTCTCAATAATTCGAAAAGGCGATTGCCAAGAATCATATAACCAACTAATAAAAGAACCAGCCAAAGAACAGCCAAAGCAAAGAAAAAATCTCTGAGATAAATGGCATAAACTTTAAAAATCTCAAAACCATTGGTAGCAACAACTGCCGCAATTGCTCCGAAAACTCCAAGCGGCGCAACCCACATGATGTAACCGACCATTTTTAAAATAGCGTGAGCAATGATATCTAGCCCTTTGATGACAGGTTTTGCATATTCTTCACCCATTGCTGACAACGCAATCCCAAACATTACCGAAAATACAACGATCTGAAGAACTTCATTGCTTGCAAAAGCTTCGAATAAACTTTTCGGAATCACGTGTTTTACAAAGTCTTCCATAGAAAATCCTTTGCTGTTACTCACGATTTCGGAAGCTGAAGAAGCATCTTGAATTGGTAACTTGGTAACGTGGCCAGGCTCTAACCAATTCACTAAAACCAAGCCAATCAATAAGGAAACCAAGGAAGCCGTAATGAACCAAAGCATTGCTTTTGTGCCAACGCGACCAACCATTTTGATGTCGCCCATTTTAGCAATCCCAACCACCAAAGTCGAGAAAACCAAAGGCGCAATAATCATCTGAATCAGTCGGATAAAAACTGTTCCCAACAGTTTGATATTCTTAGAAAAATTTTCGGAAGAGTCGGGATAATTGGTGTGGACAATTCCTCCTAAAACAACACCTAAGATTAGTGCAATAATGATTGCGAAAAACAGTTTATTCTGACCTTTCATAACTAATTTATTTTTTGAACACAAAGTGCACAAAGTTTTTTAATCTATTTATTATTAATGTTTTAAAGTTCACAAAGGCGTTTCGCTGAAATAAGAAGTTCAAATCTTTCTAAGCGAAGCAGCTTTGTGAGCTTTAAGCAGTTTCAAAAAATCTTTGTCAGCTTTGTATTTAATCTAAGCTTTATAAGTCCTGATATAAATTGAAACTGAACAAAACTAATATTTTTGAGAGAATAACCACTAATATTTTAAATTAATATTAAGAGACTCAAACAAAAACAACCGATTCTGATCAACAAAAATAAAATAACATTCACGCACAGTTCAAATTAGAATTATTTCTTTGTACAAATCTGATAGTTAATGAAAAGAGATGTGGAAATTGTTATTATTTCGGATGTGCATCTTGGAACTTACGGTTGCAAGGCAAAAGAACTGTTGAGATATCTGAATTCTATCCGCCCCAAAATTTTGATTTTAAATGGCGATATCATCGACATCTGGCAGTTCAAGAAATCGTACTTTCCGAAGTCCCATCTCAAGGTGATCAAGAAATTAATTTCATTCGCTACGAAAGAATCGGAGGTTTTTTATGTCACTGGCAATCATGATGAGGCATTCAGAAATTTCACAGATTTCGAATTGGGAAAACTGAAATTGTGCAACAAACACGTTCTAAAGATAGGCGAAAAAAAAGCCTGGATTTTCCATGGAGATGTTTTTGATGCGTCGGTTCAGCATTCTAAATGGATTGCGAAGTTGGGAGGAAAAGGTTACGACTTGCTGATTGCTATTAACAATCTCGTGAATTGGTTTCTTGAGAAAATTGGCAGAGAGAAATATTCATTCTCCAAAAAAATCAAGAATAATGTCAAAAAGGCTGTGAAGTATATTGGTGATTTTGAATTGACAGCTTCGGAACTGGCGATTGAAAATGATTTCGATTATGTGATTTGCGGGCATATTCATCAGCCTCAAATCCGGGAAGTAGTTGGTAAAAAAGGAAAATGTATGTATTTGAATTCCGGTGACTGGGTGGAAAATCTTTCGGCTTTAGAATATCATAATGGCGACTGGAAGCTTTTTGTTTATGAGGATGAGAAATATAATTTAATCGATGAAGAACCAGAGGAAATGAAAGAAATTGACAGTGCAGAGCTGATGAAAATCGTGACGCAGATTGTTTAATTTTTTACGACAGCAAAGGCGGAAAATGAAATAAACTAACTTTTAAATCGCAAATTTTTCAGTCATACTTTGCGACTTATAGTAAAAATTTAAAAAAATAATTGCGTCTTTGCGATTAAAATAAAAAACACAAATATTTAATTTTTAATCCTTATGAAAATATTATACGCCTTCCAAGGCACAGGAAACGGACATCTTGCCAGAGCGCAGGAAATTATCCCGATTTTGAAGAAACACGCATTGGTAGACACTTTAATCAGCGGACATCAGACCCAGTTGAAGTCTGATTTTGATATCGATTTTCGATTCAAAGGGATTTCTTTGCTTTATAATAAAACAGGTGGATTGTCTTACAAAAAAACCTTTCTTGAGAATAATTTCTGCAAAGCGGCAAAAGTCATCAAAGATTTGGATTTAAGTGCGTATGATTTAATCATCAACGATTTTGAACCGTTGACTGGCTGGGCTGCGAAACTAAAAAATCTACCGATTGTAGAATTAAGTCATCAGGCATCTTTAACTTTTAAGGAAACACCGAAACCGGATAAAAAAGATTGGTTTGGAGATTTTATCCTGAAACATTATGTGCCTTGTGAGAAGAAAATCGGATTCCATTTTGAAAATTATAACTCCCATATCAAAAAGCCGGTTATCCGACAAAAAATCAGAAAGCTGAATCCTGAAAACAAAGGCCATTATTTGGTTTATCTACCAAGTTTTTCTGATGAAGTCATCACAAATTTTCTGACAAGAATCGATGTTCAATGGAAAGTTTTTTCTAAATATGCCAAGCAACATCAGAAATTCAGCAACGTAGAAATCTTCCCGATTGATGAGAGAAAATACCTGGAACTGTTCGAATCTTGTGAAGGAATTCTTTGTAATGCCGGCTTCGAAACGCCTGCTGAAGCATTGTTTATGCACAAAAAACTATTCGTTATCCCAATAGAAAATCAATATGAACAAGAGTGTAATGCTTTTGCGCTGGACAGATTGGGTGTTGCGAATTCGGATAAATTGGATCCAATTAAAATCAGAGAATGGATTAATTCTGACCAGATGATAGAAGTGGATTATCCTGATAACATCGAAAGTATTTTGACGAAAGAGGTTTTGTATTGATTAAGCCACATAGTCACAATAGGTTTTATTTACAAAAATAAAATCAGTTTTTCTTGCCTCCGAACTTATTTAGATTCATCATCAGTGATAGCATAAAATAACGTTTCAGGACAAGTTCTTCTCTGTCTTCGATGTAATTGTCGCCGATATTTCTGATAGCATTTTGACGTTGATTCAGAACATCATTCATGTTGAATCGCAGTGTCATTTGTTTTTTGTAGAATTTATAATTCACGCTGGAATTCCAGAAATAGGAAGTCCTGTTGAAACCTGCCGAAATGTTATTATTCTTGGTCACATTGATGTCGTTTGTGAAATAAAGATTGGATTTCAAAAAGTAATTCACCATTCCGATAGTGTAATTCTGTTGAGCTGCACGCGTTCTATCAATCCTATAATTGGTGTAATTGGAGAAATTATAATTGAGATTGGCAGAGCCAGTCAGGTCCAAAATATCTCTCAAGTTAAGCCTCACAGTCATCTTCGGCGCAATATTGTAAATCGTGTTGGTGTATTGGACATCATCCACAAAACCTTTTCTGTGGGTGAAACTTGTCAGAAATGATGGCGAAATCCGGAATTCATTTTTATCCCATTTGTAGGTTTTTGAAAAACGGCTATCCCAACTTAGGGTTTTGTTTCCACTAATGTTGGCAAAAGTTCTGAACTGCCTTCCCGTATCGTCATAGTAAGAAAAATCGGAAACGTTATTATCCGTATAACTGAATTTCAGTAAAGTTGAGTGAGTAATATGTTTCGGAAGATTCTTATTCACAAAATAAATGGAGCTCGTATTTTTCCAGGTGCTTTTCAAATCAGGATTCCCCTGTGTGGTAAGCAACGGATTGGAAAGGTCTATATAAGGATTGACCGCCGTCATCTGAGGAGCTGTGAAATCGCTTTGGTTGGATAGTTCCAAGGATTTGCTACTGGAAAATTTGTAAACGAATCTTGTGTTATAATTCGGGAAAATAAAGTTTTTTCTGAAATCGATATTGTCATTATTAAAGAAAGAATGAAAATCGTTGTTGTTGATTTCCAGATTAGCATTGAAGAAAAACCGGAATTTGGTTTTGTTCAAATCATAACCCACCACAGCATAAAGTGAATTGATGTCTTGATTAATTGTATTAGACAACAAAGAATTGAATGTAGAAAATTCTCCCGTCACGGTATCAAAATCGTGAACTTTTCTATCATTTTTGAGTGACAGAGATTTGTAGGTAATTTCTGTGGAAACGATAGCCGAGTCGGAAACTGGTTCATCGTATCTTGCATTGAAGCTAAAATCTGTATTTTGATTTTTGGTTATTGAGCGCTGATTTCGATAATCATTTTCTTCGGGAGACTGATGAAATATTGTCGTTGTCAGATTATAATCAGTACCACTGTTATCCATAACATTGCTGCTGACAGACGCTGAAAAAGTTCGTCTTTCTTTCAGGAATTTTCTTGTAATTCCTAATGATTGTGAAAAACCATTATTGACAGATTTTTGTTTCATAGAACCCGAGCTTGAATTGAGCAGAACATCATCCCGTAAGGTTACAGACTGATTGTCAGAAGTGCTTTCGGTGGCGTTGTTATTAAAATTGGAATTGAAAATAATGTTTGTGAACTTATCCAATTTCAAAATCGAATTGGCGCTGAATCCCAATCTTCGCAAATCCCTGTCGCCAGTACGTTCTGTATTTCTGTCTAATTTGTAGTCGGGCAGAAAGGTGGTTCGGGCAGATTTGGAATACGTTTCGGAGTTTCTTTCATAATAATTGGCATTCAGTCTGTCCAAATCGAAGTTATCAAACTTGTTAGAGTAGGTTGCATTCACAATTGTTGTACTGAAAATTCCTGCTCCGGAACCCGTTTTTCCGGATAATCCTGCATTGATATTATTGGAACCTGCTGCTAATGAAAGGCGTGAATCCTGTTTTATTTTTGTAAAGAAAATTGCACCGTCATAACGTTCATCGGAACCGTAGCCCAATCTGATGTTGCTTGTAACTCCAACTTTATTTTTAGGATCCATTTCAAAATTCACAGTTAGACTGTCTGTGATTGGTATTCTTCCTGTGAGTTCTTCTTCCTTGGTTTTGGAAGTGGTAACCTGAATTTTTTTGATGATGTTGGCAGGAATCGTTTCCAACTCTATTTTTCCATTTTTATCAAACAACGGTTTCCCGTTGATGTGGATTTTGCTCACAGATTTTCCGTTAACCGTAATTTTTCCATCCGCATCGATCTCGGCTCCAGGAATTTCTTTCACCAAGTCGTCAATTTTGGAATCAGGTTTTACTTTCAGAGAAGAAGCGTTGTACTCAACTGTATCTTTTTTAATTTTAACAGGTGAAACCGTGATTTTGACTTCTTCTATATTCGTTACAAGTTCTTTGCTGAGTTTGATTGTTCCGAGATTTTCATTTTGATGAATGGACTCGAATTTTTGAGAGAATGGTTTGAGTTTGTCTCCGGAAATCTGTAGAAATGAGGCTTCGTTTTGTGGAGGAACTTTGATGCTGAAGTTTCCGCTTTTACTTGTTCCAATGTAATTGATAATTGCCGAATCTTTTTGTTTCATCAAAGAAACAGTAATGTTTTCCAACGGATTATTATTTACGTCCGTCACTTTTCCGGTTAAGCTGTAAGTCTGCGCATTCAGTTTTAGAAAAGCGAGAATGAAAATAAGCCAGAATTTTTTCATCAAATGTTATAGTTTTCGGCACCAAAAATAGAAAAAACCCCTGAAACATCAGAGGTTTTAATTTTTATTAAGTTTGAAATTAAGCTTTCAAATATCTTGCATAAGCATAACCTTCTTCGCCGTCAGCCGTTTTGATTTTCCACCAGTCGTCAGAAGATTGCTCAACCAAAGTTACCACTTCACCTTTAGCTGCTTTTCCTACAACTGCAGCTTCCGTAGAAGGTTCCTGTCTGATATTAAGATTAGACTCATCAGTTGCAACAGTCAAAGAAGCGCCAGCTGCCAATCCGGAAACCTGAACATCGATATTAATATCGGTTGCTGTATAAGAAGAATCAATAGCGCCCAAAGCATTCCAAACTGAATCTTTTGCTGCGCTGCTAGACGCTTTTCCTGTGATATATAAAACACCGTCCTGTTCCTGAACAGAAAGGTCGGAAAGTCCTGCCGACTGAGCAGCAGAAACTACACTTGCATATTTGTCTTGTAAACTCATTTGTGATTATTTTACAGTGATTTTGTTATCGTATTTACCAATTTTAAGCGCATCTACAGATTCTTTTACTTTTCTTGCATTAGCAGCAGTTGTAGTTCCTGTCAATGTTAATGTCCCTGCAACATCTTCCGCTTTTACGCCCGGGATATCTTTAAGCGCATCATTCACTTTCTGTAAAACAGCGGCGTCAACAGTATTCACTTCCACAGGCGCGGCTGCTGGGGCTACGGTTGCCATATCGTGAACATCTTTGATACCCTGAACTTTTTTAAGAGCGTCGATAGCAGCTTGTTTATCAGCTTCGGTTGCAAAAACTCCGCTTAGGTGAGCTTGTCCCTCTTTCACTTCAACAGATGTTCCTGGATAAGCCGTGATTGCTGTGGTTGCCTGGGAAGTCAGTTCCGCATCAGAAACTTTCTTTTTGCAGGAAACGGCTGTCATTGATACCATCAATGCAAGAGCCGCAATTTTAAATGTTTTTTTCATAGGATAAAAATTAATTTATTTAGGTTGTGTTTTATAACTATTAAAATTGATGCCAAACAAAGCGGGCACCAATCGCATTTTAATTTCAACTTTCGTCTTTAGTAAAATTAAAAACTTTTTTGATGCGACAATGGCTATTAAAAATATTTAACAGAATTTTATAAGTCGGTTAAAAAGATAAAATTCAATTTAGCTGATTCTTAGAAATTCCTTCGCTAACTCAATCATTTTTGGGTCGCCAGTATATTTTCCTTTTTCATCAGAGAGTTTTACTGTTGGGATCCACTCGTTATTGATGCCTTTTACGCTGATGAGCTTCATTACTATATTCATTGGTTTGAGTCCGACATCATTGGTAAGATTGGTTCCGATCCCAAAAGAAATCCCGATTTTTCCTCTGCAGTAATTGGTGATTTCCTCCACTTTTTCGAGATTAAGACCGTCAGAAAAAATAATATATTTGAATAATGGGTTGATGCCGTTCTTCAGATAATGTGCAATGGTTTTATCAGCAAATTCAAAAGGATCACCACTATCGTGACGAACACCGTCAAACAGCTTCGCAAATTTCTTATCAAACTGTTGGAAGAAAACATCAGTTGTATAAGTGTCAGACAGTGCAACGCCTAAATCTCCACGGTAAACATTAACCCAGTTTTCTAACGCAATGGAATTAGCCATCTTGAACCCAAATTCAGCTGCGTGAAACATAAACCACTCGTGTGCGTGTGTTCCGATTGGTTTTACCTTGTAAAGCATCGCCAAATGGACATTCGAAGTTCCTGTAAAAGTTGATTTTTTATCCTGAATCAAGGCGTCCATCACCAATCTGTGAACCTTATAAGAATGCCTTCTTCTTGTTCCGAATTCCGCAAACGGAACACCGAGTTCTGTAAGATGTGCGGCTTTTTCCAGCGTCTTGCCAATAACTTCTTCATTGGTCTGTCGCTCCATGTGATTCATTTCGTAATGAAGTTCACTGATAAGCGACAGGAGCGGAACTTCCCAGAGAATTGTTCTGTACCAGAGGCCTTCAACCGAAACTTTTAGCTCATTTCCGTTTTGTTCGATCTTCACTTCCGAAGGGTCGTAATGAAAACCTTCCAAAAAATCGAGGTAGGGTAGAGCAAGATAAGGACAAGTGACTTTCAGATATTTTTTTTCGTCTTTGGTCAGCTTCAATTCAGCCATTGCATTGACGGATTTTCTCAGTTCCTCCGCAAAACCTTCTGGGAAGCTGTGTTTTCCTCTGTTAATGAATTCATATTTTACAATCTCGTTGGTAAAAAGCTTTACTACTGCGTTTTGCATTGTGATTTTGTAGAAGTCATTGTCCAGAATCGAATTGAGTCTTACCTCGCGCATAAAAATATCATTTAAACAAATCTAAGGAATTTTGTTGAGGCAGATTTTAATGAGGAAAAAAATAACACAAAGGCATGAAGGATTTTTACTTGCTTAATGTTTTAAAGGCACAAAGGTTTTAACTTCGTTAATTTAAAGATCTTTGATTTTTTTGCCTTAAAATAAAATAGTTAGAGGAAAATATTTCTTCGAGTCTTTATGTTTTGCATCGAATATATTATAAAAATTACATTTCTTACTTTTGTCAAAATTCTTTGAAATGATAAAAGCGCTGATGTATTTCGTAGTTGGAACTCTGATTAGTTTTTTCTTAAGACGTTTAACAGGGGAACCTGCTGAATTTTGGGTTGAACTTTACGTCGCTTCGGCTTTTGGAATTGGCTGGGGATTGGCTTATTTTGTGGACCACCCGGAATGGTCGCTTCCAAAGAAAATGGGAATTTCCTTTATTGGAATTGTTTTTTTGATTGCTGTCGGATTGTTATGTTTCAATTTTGAAACTGCAGTTCCTTCGATTATCAAGTTCTCTACGGTTTTCGTAGCGTATTATATGATTGCCAGCTTCCGGGAAAGCAAATCGTTGAGGTATTAATTTTTAGGTTATATGATTTAAAAGCCGGACTTCGAAAAGTCCGGCTTTTTGTTTTTAATGAATCATCAGAAAGCTGATGACGCCTAAGCCTATTACCAAAAGCATAAATGCAAAGAAATTGAACATAAACAAAATGCAGCCGATGATAAAACTGATAACACCGTGTGTATGGTAAACCTTATAATGGGCTATGAAAAAATATACGATGCTGTAGAAGAATATCACATTCATCAATAAATAAATGATGACACTGATTGAAGAATGCGTTACGTCTGCCAATTTATATAAAAAGGAAAATAACAAAATGGTCAATAATAAAAAACTGAAATAATGTAATGTGAAAATCCCGTGGTCAAAATACCACCATTTTTTCTTGTTATGGAAAATCCACAGGAAAAATGCAAAAATCGGAAGATAAATGAACAAAGCTTTTGGCAGATTATGAAAAGAGGTCTCACCCAATTTTTTTACAATTTCTCCTTTTGTAATACCTTTTTCCTTCAGTTCGAAAAACTTATGGGCAACAGGCACATTGATGAAATCGAAGAACGAAGGATTTTTTGCTTTTGCAGAATCAAATGATTTTTGATTTGTATATCCATTATATTCAAAATTATCATCCAGCTTCTTGCTCATGTCAAAGCTATCTTCGATATCACTTAATCTTGCGGAATCTTTCAGCAAAGTGTTCACTTTACTAATAGTTACAGAATCTGTTCCTTTTATTTTTTCTTCCGTTCTGATGCTATCGAGCTTTTTGGAAGTTTCAGCCAGTCTGTTCAAAGAGATTGTCTTTTCTTTTCCCGGTTCTTTTTTACCTTCAAAATTAATCTTGAATGGCGGAAATACGGCAAACAGGAAAAATGTGATGAAACTGATGAAAATATAAAGCTTAACCGGCGGAACAAATTTTTGTCTTTTACCTTCCAGATAAGTATTGGTTAATTTGCCGGGTTTGACAAGAAGATTTTTAAGAGTTCCCCAGAACTGACCGTCATAATGGGTGAAGTCTTCTACGAAATGAGTGAAAAGGTAATGGAAAGGCTGCCTGGTCTCGATGTTCTGTTGGCCACAATGCGGACAATAATGTTCCTCAACATGGTGTCCGCAATTAAGGCAATCTTTTTCTTCTCTCAGTTTTCCGTGGCTCATTTTATAGAATTTTCCTCAAAAATATAAAAATCCCGAATTATAAATAAAGCTTATTTTGACAAATTTCAGAAAGTTTTCGGATAATTAATGATTCGTTAACGTATTAGTTTTTAGAAAATTAAAATATTTTTCTGAGGAAAATTTTTCATCCGGGAAAAAATTCTTACCTTTGCACACCCTTTAGGGGAAAATTATGTTTAATCGTAAACGATAAATTGTGAATACATTAAGTTACAAAACAGTATCGGCAAACAAAGCTACCGCTAATAAAGAATGGGTTGTGGTAGACGCTGCTGAGCAACCGTTGGGAAGACTAGCTTCTACTGTTGCAAAGATTTTGAGAGGTAAGCACAAAACGAATTACACACCGCACGTAGATTGTGGAGATAACGTAATCGTTTTGAACGCTGGGAAAGTTACACTTTCCGGAAACAAGTGGGCAGACAAAACTTACATTTGGCACACTGGATATCCAGGAGGTCAGAAGTCTATGACTGCTGAAGAGCTTAGAAAAAAAGATGCTCTTAAAGTATTGGAAAAATCTGTAAAAGGCATGTTGCCAAAAAACAGATTAGGTTCGGCTTTATTCAAAAACCTTTATCTATATGAAGGAACTGAGCACAAACACGAAGCTCAACAGCCAAAAGTAATCAATGTTAACGAATTCAAATAATTGAGTATGTCTATAGTACACAAAATCGGAAGAAGAAAAACTTCTGTTGCAAGAGTTTATGTGAAGCCAGGAACTGGTAACATTACTATAAACGGAAAAGATGCTAAAACATATTTTTGTACAGATGTTTTAGTTTACAAAGTTAATCAGCCATTTTTATTGACAGAAACTTTAGGTCAGTATGACTTGACTGTTAATGTTTTTGGTGGAGGAATTACTGGTCAGGCAGAAGCTATCAGACTAGGTGTTTCAAGAGCATTGTGCGAGATCAACGAAGAATTCAGATTGGTTCTTAAACCACAAGGATTGTTGACCAGAGATGCAAGAATGGTGGAGAGAAAGAAACCAGGTCAGAAAAAAGCGAGAAAGAGATTCCAATTCTCAAAACGTTAATTATCAGACTTCGGATTCTGGGTTTCAGATTTCAGAACTATTTTGGTTCGTTATCTATTACTTAAAATCTGTTAATCTAACAAAAAATTGCCCGTTACGTTTAGCATCCAAATTTTACTCCCATCTAAAGTAAAATTGATTGCCGAAAAGCGGAAAGTAAACTAACAAAAAACAAGAAAACATGGCAAAAGCAAATGTAAAAGACCTTTTAGAGGCTGGTGTACACTTCGGTCACATGACCAGAAAGTGGAATCCAAATATGGCTCCATACATTTTCATGGAGAAAAACGGTATTCACATCGTAGATTTACATAAAACAGCAGTAAAATTGGACGAAGCTTGTAGCGCTTTGGAAAAAATTACTTCTTCAGGTAAAAAAGTTCTTTTCGTAGCGACTAAGAAGCAAGCGAAAGAAGTTGTTGCAAAACATGCTGCAGAACTTAACATGCCTTACATCACTGAAAGATGGCCAGGAGGAATGCTGACGAACTTCGTAACTATCAGAAAAGCGGTTAAAAAAATGAACGCTATCGATAAAATGAAGAAAGACGGAACATTCGAAACTTTATCTAAAAAAGAAAGATTACAAGTAGATCGTCAAAGAGCTAATCTTGAGAAAAACTTAGGATCTATTGCAGATATGGTGAGATTGCCTTCAGCTATTTTCGTAGTTGATATTATGAGAGAACACATCGCGGTTACTGAAGCTAAGAAATTGGGCATCCCAGTTTTCGGTATTGTAGATACTAACTCAGATCCAAGAAAAGTGGATTTCGTAATCCCAGGAAATGATGATGCTTCAAAATCTATCGATATGATCCTTTCTGTTGTAGCAGACGCTGTAAAAGAAGGTCAATCTCAAAGAAAAGCAGAAAAAGAAAAGTCTAAAGAAGAAGGAGAAAAAGTTTCTGCTGATGCAGACGCTGACTTCGATGCAGAATAATCAGAGTATTTTCTTAAATATAAAAGCGGTTCAAGTGTTATTGAATCGCTTTTTTTTATAGATTGCTTTTGATTGGGCGTCTATATCCGCCTTCCACTCCCGCTTTTTTGCTCGTCGTGCCTCCTCGCAAAAAGAGCTCCGCTCAAGTCGGACTGCGATGTTCAAGATATAATAACGTTTGTACAAACAAAACAACGAAAAAACCCTTTCAGAGTTTTTAACTCTGAAAGGGTTAATTTTATAATTATCAGAAGAATAATTAATCTTACCCTTTGAATTCTCCCATCGCAATAAACTTATCCTGTCGTTCTGCAACCAGTTTCTCAACCGGCATTTTGGACAATGTTTTGATATCTTTCAGCAAAACCTTCTTCACGTTTTCATAAGTCGCTGTAGGATTATAGTGTGCACCGCCCAATGGTTCAGGAATAATATCGTCAATAAGCTTTTGTTTCAGCATATCTTCACCGGTAAGCTTCATTGTGTTTGCGGCTGTTTCTTTGTATTCCCAGCTTCTCCATAGGATTGCGGAACAATTCTCCGGAGATATTACCGAATACCATGTGTTTTCAAGCATATAAACCTTGTTTCCGACACCGATTCCTAATGCACCACCACTTGCGCCTTCACCAATAATTACAGTAATGATTGGCGTTTTCAGTTGGCACATCTCATAGATGTTTCTTGCGATTGCTTCACCCTGTCCACGCTCTTCCGCTTCGAGACCAGGATAAGCTCCAGGTGTATCCACAAAAGTTACTACAGGGATATTGAATTTTTCCGCTAATTTCATCAATCTAAGAGCTTTTCTATAACCTTCCGGATTAGACATACCAAAACGTCTGTGCTGACGTTCTTTGGTTGTTCTACCTTTCTGAGTTCCGATCAGCATCACTGTATTTCCGCTGATGCTGGCAATGCCGCCCACCATGGCAGGATCATCACCGAAGTTTCTGTCTCCGTGCAATTCTACAAAGCTTCCTTCATCTGCCAGACCATGGATATAATCCAATGTGTACGGTCTGTCCGGATGTCTGGAAAGCTGGACTCTTTGCCAAGGTGTAAGGTTTCCGTATATTTTTTTCTTGGTATCTTCTATTTTATCCTTGATCTTTTTGCAGGATTCATCTACATCAATGCCACTTTCAGTACCTAGTTGTACACATTTTTCGTACTGCTCGATCAGTTCTTTTACAGGTTGCTCAAATTCTAAATATTCCATATTCTGTTTGGATTAAACCAAATTCAAAAATAATCTTTTTTTTACAAATGGTTTTGAATTATATAATTAATTTGAATTAATTGCTTTTTCGATTCTTGCCAGCGTTTCCTCTTTGCCAATGATGTTCATAATATCCGGAACGTCAGGACCTTTCAGCTCTCCAACAAGAGCCAAACGAAGCGGCATCATGACTTTTCCCATTCCCAAAGAATGTTCCTCCGCAAAATGATGAATGGTTTGTTTCAAAACTTCTGGGTAAAATTCTGTTATTTCTAGTTTTGTAGAAAGATCTTTTAAAACTGCTGAGGTTGTATCATTCCAGGCTTTTTTCAAGGCCTTTTCGTCATAGGAATGTGGTGCTGCGAAGAAGAATTTTCCATCGTTATAGATATCCACTACAAAAGTTGCTCTTTCTTTCATCAATGAAACAATTTTCAATAATTTTTCATCAGAAATGTTCAATGATTTTACTTCGTCAACTTCTTTTAATAAAACTAAAACCTCTTCATCAGATTTCAGTTTAAGATATTCCTGATTGAACCACTTAGCTTTCTGCGGATCAAATCTTGCGCCGGCTTTATGAACTTTATGAAGATCAAATTCGGCAATCATTTCGTCCAAAGAAACAATTTCTTTATCATTCGAAGGTGTCCAACCTAAAAGTGCTGTCATATTAATGAAAGCCTCTGGAAAATACCCTGACTCTTTATAACCTTTCCATACCTCATCACTTTCCGGATCTTTGAAATCCATGGGAAAAACCGGAAAACCGAATTTTGCACCGTCTCTTTTACTTAGTTTTCCTTTGCCTTCCGGTTTTAATATCAAAGAAAGATGAGCAAATTCCGGAGCATCCCAACCCATTGCTTCGTACAATAAAACGTGCAAAGGCATTGACGGCAGCCACTCCTCACCACGAATGACGTGAGAGATTTTCATCTCAAAATCATCTACAACATTTGCAAAATGATAGGTTGGCATTCCATCGTTTTTAATTAGAACTTTATCATCTAAAGTATTAGTATTAACTGAGAAATTTCCTCGGATAATATCCTGAAGATTAAGAACTCTGTCAATCGGCATTTTGAAACGTACAACATAAGGAACATTGGCGTCCAACAATTTCTTAACTTCTTCAGAAGAAAGAGAAATACTGTTTCTCAACTGCTGTCTTGTTTGGTAATTATATGAAAAAACATCACCTTTCGCTTCGAATTCTTTTCTGATAGCATCTAATTCCTCTGGCGTATCAAATGCCAAATAAGCATAATCAGTTTTCAGGATTTGCTCTCTGTATTTGTCATAGATATCTCTTCTCTCAGACTGGCGATAAGGTGCATATGGACCGCCTACTTTTGGACTTTCATCGGGAACGATTCCACACCATTCCAAGGAGTTCATAATATAATCTTCCGCGCCTTCTACATATCTTGCTGTATCGGTATCTTCGATTCTAAGAACGAATTCTCCTCCTTGATTTTTTGCGAACAGATAATCATACAAAGCCGTTCTGACTCCTCCTAAATGTAAAGCTCCTGTAGGACTTGGTGCAAATCGCACTCTTACTTTTTTCATAAATAGACGTTTATTTTTTTCAGGAATCATTGTTTACTGAAAATTGTGGCGCAAAATTAAGAAATTTTAATGGTTTTTACTTTTTTGAATTTGGTTAATCTTATCTGAAATAGTATTTTTGAAGATTAAAATAATAGCTATGTTAGAAATTGGCGAAAGACCTTGGGGTAAATATTATGTTTTGGCGGATGAACCTAACTATAAATTGAAACGAATAGAAGTCAATCCCGGCCAAAAATTATCTTATCAGTATCACCATAAAAGACAGGAGCAATGGACAATCGTTGAAGGCAACGCAACAATTGTTTTAGATGACAAAGAAATCTCTTTGGGT
This sequence comes from Epilithonimonas pallida, assembly GCF_900182975.1. Classification (NCBI taxonomy): domain Bacteria; kingdom Pseudomonadati; phylum Bacteroidota; class Flavobacteriia; order Flavobacteriales; family Weeksellaceae; genus Epilithonimonas; species Epilithonimonas pallida. The sequence continues at coordinate 150,210 of NZ_FXUO01000003.1, forward strand.
TATGGGGAAAGCGTTTTTATCCCATTGGGTGCGAAACACAGAATTATGAATCTTACGGATAAGCCTGTTGTTTTTATAGAAGTCCAGACCGGAACTTACTTTGGAGAAGAAGATATCGTAAGGTTGGAGGATGAATATGATAGAAGTTAATAATTTTTTAATTAGTTGTTTTAATCCAGAAACAAAGGTTTTAATATAATTGAAAAATGAAGATATTGGTTGATCCACAGATTTTTAATCAGCAAAAATATGGTGGTATTTCCCGTTACTACACAGAGATTTTTTCTGTGCTTGCTAAGAAACCAGCTGTAGATGTCAATATACCTATTTATAGTACGGATAACATATATTTAAAAGATTCGGACCTACTTACGAAAAATATATTTTTAACATCATTATACAATACTCTTGCTTTTCTTGGGATCAGTACCAAATCGTTGAGAAAAAAAAATGCAAATCAATTGCTTGAAAAAATATGTCACGAAAATAATTATGATGTATTTATCCCTACTTATTACGATCCATATTTTCTTGATTTAATTAGAGAAAAACCTTTTGTGTTGACGGTTTATGACATGATTCATGAATTGATGCCGCAATATTTTGAGAATGACCCCTATAATGTTATCGAATTCAAATCAATATTAATAGAAAAAGCTAGTAGAATTATTGCAGTATCTAATAATACAAAAAAAGATATTCTCAAATTTTATCCTCACATTGATCCGGATAAGATAGTAGTTATATATCATGGGAGCTCAATAAAAATTGATCGCAATGTAAATGTTGATTTACCTTCAAGTTATATCTTATATGTAGGATCTCGTGCAAATTATAAAAATTTCACATTCTTAGTCAATGCGATAGATCCAATATTAAAGGATAATCCGAATTTGATTCTATTGGCAGCCGGTGGCGGAGAGTTTACTGACGAAGAAATAGACTTCATCAAAAAAAAAGAGCTAGATAAACAAATCTTACAAAAGAATTTTGAGGAAAATGAGCTAGGCCTCTTTTACAAAAATGCAATATTTTTTGTTTTTCCTTCACTATATGAAGGCTTTGGAATACCGGTATTAGAATCCATGGCATGTGGATGTCCTATAATTTTATCCGATAGCTCATCTTTCCCGGAAGTTGCATGCGAGGCAGGTATGTATTTTGATTGTACATCAGAGGCAGATTTGAGGCAAAAAATGAAAATGCTATTAAAAGATGAAAATCTCAGAAAACAATTTTCAGAAAAAGGATTACTACAGGTGAAAAAATTTGATTGGGAAGTAGCCGCAAAACAGTGTTTGGAAGTTTACATATTAGCAGCTGAAGATATAAGAGAATGAAATTAACAATCATTACAATCAATTATAATAATAAAGAAGGTCTTGTCAAAACTTTTGATTCTGTCCGTGTTCAGACCTGGAAGGACTTTGAGTTCATCGTAATTGACGGAGGAAGCACAGACGGATGCAAAGAGTTGATAGAGCAAAATCATCAAATCAATTATTGGGTGTCTGAGAAAGATTCTGGTGTTTATAATGCTATGAATAAAGGAATTCGTAAAGCGACTGGTGATTACGTTATTTTTATGAATAGTGGCGATTTTTTTTATGATGAATTTGTTCTGGAAAAAGTAAAGAATCAATTTGATTCTGGTATTGGCATTCTATATGGAGATTCCGTTTTCTTTAATGAAGATAAAGGTTACAGAAAGGTGATAAAGTCTCCGAACAATTTAACGTTTGGCTTCTTCTATGATGGTGGTCTTAATCATCAGGCGGCTTTCATCAAGAGATCTTTATTCAGTGACTATTTTTTTTATAATGAGAATTATAAAATTTGTGCAGATTGGGAGTTTTTTATTATTCTAATTTCTATTTACAATGTCTCTCACAAATACTTAAACGAAATAATTTGTTATTATGATTTTTCAGGTATTTCTGCTAAATCGGAAAATCTACCTGTTTACAATCAGGAACGAGAGAAAACACTGAACAAATATTTTTCTGCATTCAAAGAAGATGCAAAATTAACTCAGGAAATGCGAGCAAAAAGAATGAAACAGGTTTTACATATAAAAAAATATCCAGTAGCTTGGCGAATTTTCAAATGGATGATCAGTCTATTTCTTTTGTTTTTGCCAAAATATCAAAATGATTTCAGAAAATAATTCTTCTTTAGTTCTATCAGCTAAAATGGGTTAAACACAAAAGTAACGATTGTTAGATATCATTATTTAGAAATTAATTTTGCGTATAAATTGGGGTAATAATAATATAATCTCAAATAGAGATAATACTCTATACCGATATCTCTTATTGGATATTTCAGGAATGAATAGAATGACTTGCGAATTTCCTCTTTTTCTAATTTCATTTGATTTACCGAAGTATTTCTGATAATTCTTTTCAGTACCATCAACAGTTTTCTAATTATATTTTTGCTGATCTTACTTTGATTTCCGATTGTTTCTGAACTCTGCCAAAATCTGAATACCTCCATAATCGCCAAATAAAAAAAATAAGCAGTCTCGGGCGAAAGATTATGGGAAAGACTGTCTTCCCGTTGAATGTAATGGTAAAGTTTTTTATTGGATTTAGCGACTTTCGTTGTTTTATGAAATATTTTGAAAAGCGTGGAATAGTCTTCAAAGCTTTTAAGATTTTCAGGAAAGTTTACGTTCTTGAAAAAAACGGCTTTGTATAATTTTCCCCAGGGATGGCTTTGGATTTCCTCATCTTCTAATAAAAGTATCAAAGCTCTGTTTCCATCAAATATTTTCTCCTGCGAAATCGGTTTGTTGAATACAATGTTTCCATCTTCATCCTCATATGATGCTTCTATAATAGAAATATCTGCATTTTCATTAACAAGTAAATGATACAACTCTGAACAATAATCCGGTTCTACCCAGTCATCAGAATCCACAAAACAAATATATTCGCCAGTAGCCGATTTTACTCCTTTATTTCTCGCTTTTGATACGCCGGAATTAGCTTGCTTAAAAATTTTTATTCTTTTATCTTTAATTTGGAAATATTCATAGATTTTTGAAGTTCCGTCTGTAGAACCATCATCAATAATAATAATTTCTAAATTACTATAAGATTGATTAATAACACTAGTCAGGCATTTTTCCAAAGACCTCTCTGCATTGTAACAAGGAATGATTAGACTTATCAGTAGATGATTGTTCATTTTATTAGGCAGCGAATTAATCTTTTTAAAATTTGTTTAATACATAAAAACAAATATTATGCAGATAACCATAATTGCTGGATATTTTATGACGCAATATAATAAAAATATATCAAGCTAAAAAAGTTGAGATCTGGAGGTTTTTACTAAATTTGACCTTATAAGAAGATTTATTAAGCAGTAAAAATTTTATCAATATATGAATATTGTATATTTAGTATTTGGCAGCAACCTGGAAAATTACCAGCAAGTCTATTTTTCAGCGTATACTGCCTTTGCGCATAAAAATACTGAAGACAGGATTATCGTGGTTGCAGAAGATCCATCATTATTTGCTTCTTTTCATGATAAGATAGAAATATTACCAATTAGCCGTGCACTAATAAAAGAGTGGGAAGGTAAATATCAATTTTTTTGGAGAGTGAAAATCAAAGCGCTACAATTAGTTGCCGAAAAATATCCGTCAGACTCTATTCTATATTTGGATGGTGATACTTTTTTTTATCAGAATATGTATTCTCTACGTGATGGAATGAAAAATGGACAAAATTTTATGCACGTAGCAGAAGGAAAGCTATCGGCTCTTTCATCAAAAACCGAAAGACTGATGTGGAAACAAATGAAAGGAAAATCCTATTTTAACGTCAAAATAGATAACAACTCTACAATGTGGAATGCTGGTCTAATCGGGATTTCTCCAAAACATTTTGGTTGTCTCGATTTAACTTTAGGGATTAATGATGCGATGTGTGCGGACGGTGTGACAAGAAGATTGATAGAACAGTTTGCATTTTCTTTGGGACTCAATGAATTTTCAAAACTGAAACCTGCGGATAACGTTGTTGGTCATTATTGGGGAAATAAATCAGAATGGAACCAGATTATCAGCCATTTTTTGAAAGAAATTTTTATGAAAAATTATTCTTTGGATGAAATTGTTGAAAAGATCAGACAAATTGATTTCAGTAAAATTCCAGTAAAGGTTAAGGAATCAAGTACCCAAAGAAAGCTCAAAAACTTAGTTGATCAATTTTATAAGAACAAAAAACCACTCTATATTAACAAATAAACCTCTTGAAAAGTTGAATTACTGTTTCAAAGTTCTATAAGTTTCGTAGACGTACACACTTTGAAGGTAGCTGATTTTCAAACCATTGATGCCATCCAATATTCCAAGTTTTATAAAATAAGTTTTAAAGAATTTGAAAATAACTTTGCTCCATTGTATAATGAAGTTATATTTTTCACCCTTCAGTTGAAGTTCCTTACCTTTTAATCTGCCGTAAGACAGCATTTTATTTTTGAACTGATTATAATTTTCAAAAGAATAATGAAGAAGTTTGTGTCTTAAAACGCCAACAGTTCCATTAACTTCCAAAGTCTCATGCACTTTTTTATTTTCGGAATAATGTGCTTTCGACTTTCTGAACAAGCGAAAATTTTTGTCATTCTGAGTTCCCGAAAAATTGATTTTTTTCCTGCCTAGAAAGAATGTTCTGTAAAAATAGTAAGCATCTTTTGCATTCGGATTTTCTACAGTTTTCAAAATTTCCATTCTTAATTTCGGCGTGATTCTCTCATCACCATCCAAAAACAATACCCAGTCATTTTTAGCATGAGTCAATGCAAAATTTCTTTGTTTTGTAAAATCTTCAAACTGATTCTGAAAAATATTAACTTGAGGAAAAGATTTTGCAATCTCTATTGTTTTATCGGTACTGAAAGAATCTACAACAACTATTTCATCACAAAAATCAAAACATTCCAATACTTCCCGAATATTTCTCTCTTCGTTATATGTTATAATTAAACCACTAACTTTCTCCCTATTTTCCGGCATAGTTATTTTTTAAACTCAAAGATAGTCTTCTCGATTATTTTAATACAATCCAGCAACTGTTCTTCAGTAATGACCAAAGGTGGTGCCAATCTGATGATGTTGCCGTGCGTAGGTTTTGCAAGAAGTCCATTTTCTTTTAACTTTAAACAAAGATTCCAGGCTGTTTTGCTGTCAGGCGTATCATTGATTAGAATAGCATTCAATAATCCTTTTCCACGAACTTTTGTGATCAGATCTGTTTTCTGAATTAATTTTTCAATCTCAGAACGGAAAAGTTGACCCAATTCCTCAGCTCTTTCGGATAAATGTTCTTCTTCAACTACATCAAGAGCTGCAACAGCAACGGCACAGGCAATCGGATTCCCTCCGAAAGTAGAACCATGTTGCCCGGGTTTGATAACATTCATAATATCATCATTTGCAAGGACTGCGGAAACAGGATACATTCCTCCGGAAAGTGCTTTTCCAAGAATCAAAATGTCTGGCTGAACATTTTCATGATGACAGGCGATTAATTTTCCTGTTCTTGCAATCCCGGTCTGAACTTCGTCCGCAATGAAAAGAACATTATATTTTTTACATAATTCCGATGCGCCTTTTAAGAATCCTTCATCAGGAACATAAACCCCGGCTTCACCTTGTATTGGTTCTGCTAAAAATGCCGCAATATTTTCAGAATCATTTTTTAAAGCTTCTTCTAAAGAATTGAGGTCGTTATAAGGGATTTTTATAAATCCGGGTGTGAAAGGACCATAATTTTGGTTAGCATCAGGATCATTAGAGAAAGAAACAATTGTCGTTGTTCTTCCATGGAAATTATTTTCACAAACAATAATTTTAGCAGCATTTTCAGAAATGCCTTTTATTTCGTAGCTCCATTTTCTGGCTAGTTTAACCGCTGTTTCTACAGCTTCGGCTCCGGAATTCATAGGAAGCACTTTGTCAAATCCAAATAAAGTAGTGATCTTTTTCTCGTATTCTCCTAATTTAGAATTATAGAAAGCTCTTGATGTCAAAGCTAATTTTTTGGCTTGTTCTACCAAAGCATCCACAATTTTTGGATGAGAATGTCCTTGATTAACAGCGGAATAAGCAGACAAAAAATCGTAATACTTTTTACCTTCGACATCCCAAACATAGACGCCCTCACCTTTGTCCAGTACCACAGGAAGCGGATGGTAATTGTGAGCGCCAAATTGATTTTCGAGATCGATAAAATATTGAGAATTCTTTGTGATTTCTGCTGTTGACATAAATTTTATTTTTTACAAATCTAAGAATATTATTCTTCAAAAGATCATATCTAATTGTGTATTTTATTCTTGATTTCAATAGTTGATTTTTAATATGAACCAATTGCACTTTTATCAATTTTTGCAGATATGAATTAATGAAAACTTATAATTACATAAATAAAAAAACTACTCCATTTCTAGAGTAGTTTTTATTTTATTAAAATGAAAACGATTAATGATTATCAAAACTTCTGTCCATTACAAAGTCTTCCATAAACTTCGTAGTATAATTTCCTGCTAAGAAATCTTCATTTTCCAATAATTGTCTGTGGAACGGGATGGTAGTTTTTACACCTTCGATATAAAACTCTTCCAAAGCACGTTTCATTTTTGCAATTGCTTCTTCTCTGGTTTGAGCTGTTACAATAAGCTTGGCAATCATAGAATCGTAGTTTGGTGGAATCGCATATCCCGAATAAACGTGTGTGTCAACTCTTACACCGTGCCCGCCAGGAATATTCAGTCCGGTGATTCTTCCCGGAGATGGACGAAAATCGGCATAAGGATCTTCTGCATTGATTCTGCATTCTATAGCATGCATCTTCGGATAGTAATTTTTTCCGCTGATTGGTGTTCCTGATGCTAGCAAAATCTGCTCACGGATCAAATCGTAGTCAACAACTTGTTCGGTAATCGGGTGCTCAACCTGGATTCTGGTATTCATTTCCATGAAATAAAAATTTCTGTGTTTGTCTACCAGGAATTCGATGGTTCCAACACCTTCATAACCAATAAACTCAGCGGCTTTTACAGCGGCAGCTCCCATCTTTTCACGGAGCTCATCTGTCATAAAAGGAGAAGGTGTTTCTTCGATTAGTTTCTGGTTTCTTCTCTGTACAGAACAGTCTCTTTCAGAAAGATGGCAAGCTTTTCCATATTGGTCTCCGGCAATCTGAATCTCAATGTGTCTAGGCTCTTCAATCAATTTTTCCATATACATTCCGCCGTTTCCAAAAGCAGCAACTGCTTCCTGAATGGCAGAATCCCAATGGTCTTTTAGGTCTTCCTCTTTCCAAACGGCTCTCATACCTTTTCCACCACCACCAGCAGTCGCTTTGATCATGACAGGATAACCGATTTCTTTAGCCGTTTTCTTAGCATCTTCGTAAGAATCAATTAATCCGTCAGAACCTGGAACACATGGGATTCCAGCAGCTTTCATTGTTGCTTTAGCTGTAGCTTTGTCTCCCATTTTCTCGATTTGCTCAGGCGTAGCTCCAATGAATTTGATGCCGTTTTTAGCACAGATTCTGGAGAAATTCGCATTCTCCGACAAGAATCCGTAACCCGGATGGATGGCGTCTGCATTGGTGATCTCTGCAGCAGCAATGATATTAGGGATTTTGAGATAAGAGTCCTTACTCATTGGTGGACCAATACAAACAGCTTCGTCTGCAAAACGCACGTGAAGACTGTCTTTATCTGCTGTCGAATAAACAGCAACCGTTTTGATCCCCATTTCTTTTGCCGTACGCAAGATCCGCATTGCGATCTCACCACGGTTTGCGATTAATATTTTTTTGAACATCTGTTCGAAATTTTAAATTATAAATTTTGAATTTTAAATTAATTTTAAACGAAAGAATTTCATCTAAAATTTATAATCTTTTACCTTAAAATTCCTTAAGATGGATCAACTAAGAATAATGGCTGATCATACTCTACAGGTGAAGCGTCATCAACCAATATTTTCACGATTTTTCCGCTAACTTCTGATTCAATTTGGTTGAAAAGCTTCATTGCTTCGATCACGCAAACTACTTTTCCTTCTGTTACAGCATCACCAACATTTACAAAAACGTCTTTATCCGGAGATGGCTTTCTGTAGAAAGTACCAATCATTGGAGACTTGATTGTAATATATTTGCTGTCATCAGCAGAGCTTGTTGCTTCAGAAGCTGCAGGAGCAGATCCTGGATTTGCAACTGGTGCGGAAACAGGAGCCTGGTAAGCAACTTGAGGAGTTACATAACTTACAGGTTCTCCTCCAAGTGGAGTTTTGATATAGATTTCGAAGTCTTTGTTTTTATACTTTACTTCGGAAACACCTGCCTTTGCAACAAATCTTACAAGATTCTGAATGTCTTTTATATCCATAAAATTTTTAAATTGTTTTGAACGCCAAATATAATAAAAAACCACCCAAATTGATAAAATCCGAGTGGTTTTTTATGTTGTGTATAAGATTATCGGAAGATAAATCTTAGTTTTCTTCTGTTGTTTCTACAGTTTTCTCTAATACAACTTTTCCTTTGTAGTAAAGTTTTCCTTCATGCCAGTGAGCTCTGTGATAAAGATGCAATTCACCAGTAGTAGCGTCTTTTGCTAATTGAGGCGCTACAGCTTTGTAGTGAGTTCTTCTTTTATCTCTTCTTGTAGACGACTGTCTTCTCTTAGGATGTGCCATTGTTGATTATTTTAAAAATTCAAACGAATTATAGTTATACTTAATTATTGTCTCTTAACTTTTTCAAAGCTTCCCATCTTGGATCGGTGCTTTGTTCTTCCTCTTCTTCAATTTCTTTTGGACTGTATTGGTCAAGGAGTTTTTGATATTCATCATTGTCTCTTACGGATGGCGCCAGTTTTTTCATCGGGATCGATAAAACAACGGCTTCATATACAAGATTGGCTATGTTGAACTCACTATCTTTTTGAGGAATCGTGATAATATCTTCATTACTATCATCATATTCTTCACCAAATTTTACAAGAACCTTCAGATCATTCTCAATGTTTTCAGAAAATTCATCGTTGCTGATGTCGCAGATCAATTGAACTGTTCCTGAAACGTTGATATAGAATTCCAAAAATGTGGTGTGTTTGTCCAAGTGAACATTGACGTCGATTTTTGGGTTAAAAAACTCTTGTTCAGTCTCAAATAAATCAAAGAACTCCTGATTGATTTCGAATTTGAAATCGTGCTTTCCGGTTTTAAGACCAGAAAAAGCAATATCGTAGTTTCTAAATCTGTCCATAAAAAATGGTGTGCAAAAATAATTTAATTTTTTTAAATAACAAAATGTTTTTTGGAAATACTTGAAATGCAAAAAATTACTTCCAATATTTTTGTTTACTCAGCTTCGGTTGGAAGGTCTTCATCCACGCCGTTATTAATATGCATGGCTTTTGGACGAAGCTGGTTTTCCATCAGTTCCCGATATTCGGTTCTGTTCTTAAAAATCCTGATGGCTGTAAAAATAGCTTCCGAAAAAGAAGTTTCATCAGCCAGGTTTTTTCCTGCGATGTCATAAGCAACACCGTGATCCGGCGAAGTTCTGATAAAAGGTAAGCCGGCAGTGTAATTGACGCCTTCTTCGTAAGCAATGGTTTTGAAAGGCGCTAATCCCTGGTCGTGGTACATTGCCAAAACTGCATCAAAAGCCTTGTATTTTTCCGGCTGGAAAAAGCTGTCAGCAGGATACGGACCAAAAGCCAGAGCGCCAGTTTCAAAAAGTTCTTTAATGGCAGGTTCTATGATTTCAATTTCTTCTTTGCCGATGACGCCGCCGTCGCCAGCGTGTGGATTAAGTCCTAAAACTGCAATTTTCGGTTTTTGTACGCAGAAGTCTTCCTTCAAAGTTGTTATCAATTGTCTGATCTGCTTCTTGATTTTTTCTTTCGAAATGTTTTTTGCAATATCAGCAACTGGAATGTGATGCGTGGAAACAGCAACTTTCAGATCGTCTGTTACCATAAACATTACCGCTTTTTTCTGCGCTTTCTCTTCAAAATAGCCTGTGTGTCCGGCGTGAGCAAAGCCGTACTTCATCATCTCGTCCTTATTGATAGGAGCGGTTACCAAAACATCGATTTCATTTTTAAGCAGAGCTTCTGTTGCAGCTTCCAAAGAATCGATCGCCATTCTTGTGGATTCTTCTGTAGGAACACCAAATTCTATATTACTATTCTCTTTTGTAAGGTTTACCATATTGATTTTCCCACCCTGAGCTTCTTTTGCAGAATTGATATAATTAAAATTCGTCTGCAATTTGAAAACGTTTTTCTGATAAGTAAATAATTTACCTGATCCAAAAATAACCGGCGTGAAAAAATCGGTAATGGTTTTGTCTTTCAGAGATTTCAGAATAATCTCGGGTCCGATTCCGTTGAAATCGCCGATTGAAATTCCTACTCTGATTTTATGATGTTTGGAGCTCATTTGTTTATCTTTGACATTTAAAAGAATTTTACAAATTTAGGTTTTTTTAGGTTGGTTGCATACTAGTTCTATAACTAAATATTATATTGATGACAAATGCCATAGCCCCGATTGTAGTGGAAATCCTTTTTCTTTTCTTTGAAAAGGAAAAGATTGCAACGGAAAGCGGGATTAAGCTCCTAAAAAAATCAATAAAAAAGAAAAGAATGTTTACAGGAATAATTGAAGCAACGGGAAAAGTAGAGAAAATTGACAAGAACGAAAGTAATATCGATTTTGTACTGAGTTGTCCTTTCACACAGGAGTTGAAAATCGACCAAAGCCTGGCTCATAACGGCTGTTGCCTGACTGTTGTGGAAATCAACAGCGATTCTTACAAGGTAACGGCGATCAACGAAACACTGGAAAAAACCAATCTTAATTTTTGGAATGTGGGAACGGAAGTGAATTTGGAACGCTGTTTGAAATTCGAAGGAAGATTGGATGGTCATATCGTTCAGGGTCACGTTGACAAAACCGGAGTTGTAGAAAGTATCGAAGACCAGAATGGAAGTTACTTTATTACAATTTCTTACGAAGAAACTACAGAATATACAACGGTTCCGCAAGGTTCTGTTACTGTAAACGGAACGAGTCTGACGGTTGCCGAGAGCGATACAAATAGGTTTTCTGTTGCAATAATTCCCTACACGTGGGAGTTTACAAATATGAAGCATTTGAAAATAGGTGATGTGGTGAATCTGGAATTCGACATCATTGGGAAATATGTTGCGAAACTTTTGAAAAAGCAAAATGCCATTAAGTGATTATAAAGGTTACCGGTTAAGAAATAGGGTTTTTATTGGATTTTTAGCGATTTGCTTCCTAAGTGTTATCACTTCGGCTGCTTTGTCGTTTGTGATTTTGCGTGACAATGCCAAGATGCAAAGCAAAACGGATATGCAGAATAAATCCGAAGCGCTGATGTCTTCTCTGGATTATGCACTTAGTCATTCTCAGGTAGAAACTAATGACATTCCTAAAATTCTTGAAAACGAAATCTATGAGATTGCCGATATCAACAAACACGATATTATCATCTATGATCTGAAAGGGAATTACCTTTTATCCAACAAGGAACCGAATCTTGTCATCCAGAAAAAAATGCCTGCTGATGTCATCAAGGCGATCAGAAAAAACGGAAAACAATATGATGATAAATCCTATGATGATAGATTGAAAGCGACAATTGTCTCTTCTTATATGGTGCTGAAGAATAACATGCTGGAAGATATTGCCTATGTTTATTTCCCCTATTACCACAATGAGAGTGCTTATATGGAGGTTTTCAAACATTATTTTGCATACATCATCGGTGTTAATCTTTTGATTATTCTGTTCAGTATCTGGTTTAGCTGGATTATTTCAAATAACCTAACAGAGGCAATTACACGTTTCACATCTATGATTAGCAGGATTAATCTGTTTGATAAAAATCTCCAGCCGATTAAATACTATAAGAACGATGAGCTAAACGCATTGGTAAAAGCTTATAATAAAATGATCTCTGAAATTGCTGACCAAAGGGAACGTCTTAGCTACATCGAAAAACAATCCGCGTGGGAAGAGATGGCAAAACAAGTGGCACACGAAGTTAAAAATCCTCTGACGCCTATGAAACTGATGATGCAGAATTTTGAAAGAAAATTTGATCCCAATGATCCGAATAACGAAATGAAAGTTAAAAATCTAAGTGAAGTAATCATCGGGCAAATTGATGTTATCAGTAGAGTAGCAAGTGCTTTTTCGGAGTTTGCACAACTGCCTAAAAGAAATGATGAGGAAATCAATCTTAATAAAGAAATCAAAAATGTTCTGACGATTTTCAGTGATGAAAATATTTTTGTCCATGCCAACCATGACAACATAATGATGAAGATCGACAGGGATTATCTGACAAGAATCATTACCAACCTTGTAACCAATGCCAGTCAGGCAAAAGCGGAGGGTAGAAAATCGGTCATTAATGTTGATCTGGAGAAAATTGAAAAACGAATCCGAATCACAGTGGAAGATAATGGCATAGGAATCTCGGCGGATCAACTCGACAAAATTTTCGACCCGAATTTCACTTCAAAAAACAGCGGAATGGGAATCGGACTAACAATGGTGAAACGAATGGTTGAAGACTATAACGGAACGATTACAGTGGTTTCAACTATTGATAAAGGAGCGATTTTCACTATCTCAATGCCTTCCAATCTTTAGATGAAACCATTTCGATTTAAGCAATTCGACATCCTGCAGAGTTCTAATGTTTTCCGGGTTGGGACAGACGCCGTTTTGTTAGGTGTTTTATCTGATGTTATGGGAGCAAAACAAATTCTGGAAGTCGGAACCGGAACCGGAATTATTTCCCTGATGCTGGCTCAGAGAAATCCTGATGCCAATATCTTAGCCATTGATATTAATTCCGAAGCTGTTAATATCTCTCAAACTAATTTTTTGAATTCTCCTTTTTCAGATAGAATCAAAAGTCAACTTCAGGATTTTAAACAATTTGAAACCGGGGAAAAATTTGATTTAATTATTTCGAATCCGCCTTATTTTGAAATTAACAGCTCTGACAAAGATATCCTGGCAAGACAAAGATTGGAGTTGGATTTCTCTGATTTGATCCAGAAGGCTTCACAATTACTTTCTGATGAAGGTTTGTTTTCTGTTGTTATTCCTATTGATTCCGAAAAACAATTCACTCAGATTTGTCTTAATAATAATCTGTTTCTCAAAAGAAAGGTCATTATTAAAGGAATCAAAACGGCTGAACCGAAAAGAGTAGTTTTAGAATATTCATTCCAACAATCGGGAACTAAAAAAGAGAATTTTGTTATTGAAAAGTCACCAAGAGTTTATTCCGATGAATATCTTGAGCTGACAAAAGATTTCCATATATTCAACAAAAAAGCTCTCTGAATTTTCAGAGAGCTTTTTTATCTATAACTAATAATTTTTTTTATTCGAATAATTCCGCTGTGTCCAGAACAGAAACCTGTCCGTTTTCGCACCGGATGGCTTCGCCGGGATAATTCTGAATCATATGATAATCGTGTGTCGCCATTACAACTGCACAATGGTTTTCTTCCGCTAGATTTTTAAGAAGCGTCATAATATCGTTTGACGTTTCCGGGTCAAGATTTCCTGTTGGCTCATCTGCAAGAATCAATTCTGGATGATTTAACAAAGCTCTTGCGATTGCGGCACGTTGCTGCTCACCACCGGAAAGCTGATGTGGCATCTTGTGTTTTTTTGTTTTCATCCCAACGCTGGACAGGACTTCATCAATTCTTGCTTCCATTTTATGTTTGTCTTTCCAGCCGGTTGCCTGGAGGACAAAAAGAAGATTTTTTTCAATATTTCTATCCGGCAAAAGCTGAAAATCCTGGAAAACAATTCCTAATTTTCTTCTTAGGTTTGGAACGTCAGATTGTTTCAGTTTCTTCAAATCAAAACCTGCGACTTGTCCGCTTCCGCCTTGCAAGGGAAGTTGCCCGTAAAGGACTTTCAGAAGAGAGCTTTTCCCGGAACCTGTTTTCCCGATCAGATAACAGAATTTTCCTTTTTTGATATGAAGATCAACATCATTCAGGACGGTAAAGTTTTTCTGTACAATCTTAGCATTGCTCAAATCTATAATATCGATACCCGGATCATTTCTGTGCGGCATAATTAGAAAATTGAAAGTTTGTGAAAGTCAAAAATAGCAAAAACTTATTTTTCCGCTTTTACTTTTGGGAAATTTTAACAACAAAAAATGCTTGAAAATTTTTCAAGCATTTTTTGTATATGATAATTAAAGAAAATTATCTCTTAGCGCGAGATGCACTAACAGTTAAGCTCTTTCTGCCTTTCGCTCTTCTAGCTGCCAACACTCTTCTTCCGTTTGGTGTAGACATTCTTTCACGGAAACCGTGCTTGTTTCTTCTTTTTCTTTCAGATGGTTGGAATGTTCTTTTACTCATCACTAATATATTTAGTTCGTAATTATCTTTTTATTTTCAGACTGCAAATATAGGGATTTTATTTTGAGTGGCAAATATTTAAAAACTTTTTTATGTTAATTTTTCACTTCTCGTTTATTTCAATAATTATGGCAGCTATTTCCGCCTTCCGCTCCCAAACCTAACGAAGTGGTTCGACGAAGTCAATCTTTTCACTCCACTGCATAAAAAGGATTTCCGCTCAAGTTGGGCTGCGGATTCAAGATAAAAACAACAGTTTGCAAAAATCCAATATTGTCATTCCGGAGGAATCTAGACGGTTGAGATTCTTTCAGAATGACAAAATTACGGTTTATAATTTCTAATCTTTAAATTTGTCTTAATCAAAAACAAGCGATGATAAAATCAAAACAAAATACAGAACATTATATCTGGGGTGGAAACTGCGACAGTTGGATTTTGCTTAACTCAAATAATCTTTCCATTAAGCAGGAAACGATGCCTCCAAATTCAAAAGAGCAATTGCATTTCCATAAAAACGCCCAACAGTTTTTCTTTATTTTAAAAGGAAAAGCAGTGTTTACTGTTGATGGAGAGGTTTTCGAGGTTGCTGAAAATTCGGGATTTCATATCTCGCCAAATAAAAATCACCTGATAGAAAATCAATCAGATGTTAATTTGGAATTTCTCGTCATATCGAATCCTTCAACAAATAATGATAGATTTGCAGTAGAAAAATAAAGGATGAAATCTCTATACAATCTTTTCGTTCACTTAATGATTTTCGGGATGAAAGTTTTCTCACTCTTCGATTCCAAAACAAAAAAAGGAGTCAGGGGAAGAAAAGAATCTCTGAAAATCGTTCGGGACAACATCCATGGACAAAAAGTGCTTTGGATGCACGCTGCAAGTCTTGGCGAGTATGAGCAGGGACTTCCGGTTCTTGAAAAGCTGAAAGAACAATTCCCGGAACATAAGACTCTAGTGACGTTTTTTTCACCTTCCGGTTATGAGAATGTGAAGAAAAGAAAACAGATTGCTGATGCTGTCTGCTATTTGCCTTTTGACAGAAAAAAAGATGTGAAAGACTTTGTTTCCTCTTTTGAGACGGAGATTTTCTTCACGGTTAAATATGATTATTGGTACAATCTTCTGGAAGAGTTGAAGCATCGAGGCGTGAAAATCTATGTGATTTCAGCTTTGTTTTATGAGCATCAGGTGTTTTTTGAAAGTTATGGAAAATGGTTTGCAAAACAGCTTCGTCAAAACATCGACTGGTTTTTTCATCAGACTATCAAATCACAGGCTTTGGCAAAAAAAATAGGATTGACCAATTCTACGGTTTCTGGTGATACACGATTTGACCGGGTGAAACAATTTTTAGACAGAGATAATCACCTGGAATTCATAGAAGAATTCAAAGCGGACCAAAAGCTGATTGTCTTCGGAAGCAGTTGGCAGGCAGAGGAAGATATTGCTCAGGTTGTGGCAAAAAAACTTCCCAAAATGAAACTCATCATTGCTCCTCACGATTTGCACAGAGTTCCGCATCTGCAGAAATTATTTCCGAATGCTATATTATACAGTTCCCTTACAAATTCTCATATCCCTGAACTCTCAAACTCTCAAACTCTCATCATAGATAGTATCGGGAAACTTTCCAAATTGTATTCTTATGCGGATCTTGCGGTTGTTGGAGGCGGATTTCATTCGGCGGGTTTGCATAATATTCTGGAAGCGGCGGTCTATGGTGTTCCGGTGATTTTTGGAAATCAGTACAAGAAGAACCCGGAGGCAGATACACTGATTGAGGCGAAAGGAGCCAAATGTTTTGACGACTTTGTTGCGGCTTCAGCTTTTATCACAGAATTGATTAATAAAGATTCGCAGACAGAGGATGAAGAGAAATCTTTCCTGAAACAGATGTCCGAAAATGCTTACAATTTTGTGAATTCTCAGCCTGATGCGACGGAGATTATTGTAAAGAAAATTCTGAACAAAACATCGTCGACTTAAACACTATGCTCACAAGGCTTGTCGCAAAGTTCACAAAGAATTGAGCTGTATTTTTTGTGTTCTTTGTGAAAACTTTGCGTCTTTGTGGTTAAAAATCCTATTTCAAAAATCCCTGACTTTTTATCTCCTTCACAATCAATTCAAAATGGTCTGGGATATTTTCACATTTCAGCCAGTTGAAATCTAAACCGTTATTGATACAAAGCTTTTCAAAATAAAGATTATTATGGATTTTGGAATCAATATCTGATAGAATTTCGTCAAATTCCAGCCAATAATCTTCATCCAATTTTTTGATTTGAATTAAGGCTTTGAAAATCTTGTTGATAAGGTAAATGTAAAGTTTATAAACTGCATCGAATCTCTGTTTTTGTAATTTATCGTTGTGTCCCAAAATTTCATTAATCAAAAATAAATTCAAATAAACATCTCCAAATTTATCCGTTGTCACTTTGACATGTTCTGTGATTTCAGCGCTTAATTTTCGTACTAAAACCAGGAAATATTTCGGATTGCCTATGTACTTTGATATTTCTAAGATTCTTTCCTTGATGTAAGCTTCCATTGTGTTGCGCTTGTCATCTGTTGTTTCCTCATCGATAAGCTCAAAATACAATTTCTTGGACAGTAATTTGTCTTTCTTCAGTAATCTGAAAATCAACTTATCCTTTTCCGAATGCGAAAACTGACTGAGCGCGGCTTTAAATTCCTTTGAATATTCCATTAATTGAATAGTTTAGAATATTTCATAAATCCGTTAAAAGCCCAATTGGCTGTATAATACAAAGATTTCAAAGTTGAAAATTTCATATAATTTTTATAAACCAGATATTGGTCTTTCATAATATTAGATTTATTCCTTGAAACGCTGTTGGGAAGCATTCGGTATTTTGATAAAGTTTTTTGCAGAGGTTTTCCTTGTGGGATTTTTTTTAATAGTTCCAGCCACATCACGTGGTCTTCACGTTTTGTACCTTCCGGAAAATAGAATTTCCCCACTCTTTCAGAATCATACATAGATGATAAAAGCGATAATCGGCAGGTCTTCAAAAGGTTACTGAAGGTCACAATGGTGTCTGCTTCAAAATCACCAATTTTTGTAGGATTTAGATTCTCATCACAACGAGAATAAGTGGAATAAGCCAATTCTGCATTTTCGGACTTCATAAAATTGACCATTTCTTCAAGGAAATTGGGTTCCCAAAAATCATCTGCATCCAGAAAAGTAATGAATCTTCCTGTCGCATTTTCAAGAGAAATATTTCTTGCGTGTCCGGCGCCTCCGTTTTTCTCAGCTTTGAAAACTTTTATTCTCGGATCGCTTTGTTTTCCTAAAATTTCCACCGAATTATCTGTCGAACAATCATCTGTAATCAGCCATTCCCAATCCTGGAAAGTTTGATTGAGAACAGAATCAATGGTGTCGTTCAAATATTTTGAAGAATTGTAACTCGGTGTGATGATAGAAATTTCTGCCACTTGCGATTTTTTGCAAAGATAAATAAAGCATGTAAGATAAAAGAATAAAGAGAAAGGACTTCATTTTCGAAAATTAATAGTGTTAAATTTAAAGTTGCCATTTCCTCTCAAAATCTTAACTTTGTGAATCTTAAAAAAAATCATTATTAATTCTTACTTCATAGAATGTTTTACGATCATCAGCAGATAGAAAAAAAGTGGCAGAAATACTGGGAAGACAACCAAACGTACAAGACTTCCAATAACACAGACAAACCCAAATTTTATGTTCTCGATATGTTTCCGTATCCTTCCGGGGCAGGACTTCACGTAGGTCACCCGCTTGGATATATTGCTTCCGACATTTATGCGAGATATAAAAGGCATCAGGGTTTTAATGTGCTTCACCCGGTTGGTTATGACAGTTTCGGACTTCCTGCTGAACAGTATGCTATTCAAACAGGACAGCATCCTGCGATCACGACTGAACAAAACATTACAAGATACGAAGAGCAACTGAGAAAAATCGGTTTCTCTTTCGACTGGAGCCGGGAAGTAAGAACTTCGGACGCTTCTTATTATAAATGGACACAATGGATTTTCATTGAACTGTTCCATTCATGGTATAATAAAGATACAGATAAAGCAGAGCCCATTTCTTCTTTGATTAAACGTTTTGAAGAAAAAGGAACAGAGGGTTTAAATGCCAATCAGAATGATGAATTAAATTTCACTGCAGAAGAATGGAAAGAAGCTTCTGAAATGGATAAAGAAGACATCCTTTTAAATTACCGTTTAGCCTACAGAGCAGAAACGACTGTAAACTGGTGTCCCGCATTAGGAACAGTTTTAGCAAATGATGAGGTAAAAGACGGGAAATCCGAAAGAGGAGGTTTTCCTGTTTTCCAAAAGAAAATGATGCAGTGGAGCATGAGAATTTCTGCTTATTCTGAAAGATTGTTACAGGGTCTTAAAACTTTGGATTGGCCACAGCCGTTGAAAGATTCTCAGGAATACTGGATCGGAAAATCTCAGGGGGCACAGGTGAAGTTCAATGTTGAAGGTCATGACGAAATCGTTGAGGTTTTCACGACAAGACCTGATACGATCTTCGGAGCAACCTTTATGGTGCTGGCTCCTGAAAACCCTTTAGTAGAAACAATTACTACGGCAGAACAAAAAGCTGAAGTAGATACTTATATTGAAGAAACTTCCAAAAAATCTGAAAGAGACAGAATGTCTGACGTGAAAAACGTTTCCGGCGCTTTCACGGGAAGTTATGCTTTGAATCCTTTCAGTGGAGAAAGAATGCCAATCTATATTTCAGATTATGTTTTAATGGGCTACGGAACAGGAGCTGTAATGGCGGTTCCCGCGCATGATGAACGTGATCACAGATTTGCAAAGAAATTTAATTTAGAAATTAAAAAAGTTGTAGAAACGGACGAAGATGTTCAGGAAGCTTCTTTCGATTCTAAAGATTCGATTTGTGTAAATTCTGATTTCTTAAACGGTCTTAATTATAATGATGCAAAAGCAGCGATTATTGTAGCTATTGAGAAAAAAGGAATCGGTCACGGAACTACAAATTACAGACAACGTGATGCGATTTTCTCAAGACAAAGATATTGGGGAGAACCTGTTCCTATATATTATAAGGATGGGATGCCTTACACATTACCAACTTCTGCGTTGCCTTTGGAGCTTCCTGAAGTTGAAAAATATTTGCCGACTGAAGACGGAGATCCGCCATTGGGAAATGCAAAAACGTTTGCCTGGGACGAAGCAAATCAAAAAGTTGTTGATACTAATTTAATTGATGAGAAAACTGTTTTCCCATTAGAATTATCTACAATGCCGGGTTGGGCGGGAAGCTCATGGTATTTCCTAAGATATATGGATCCAAATGATGATGAGGTTTTTGTGAAAAAAGAACTGGCAGATTACTGGGGACAGGTAGATTTATACATCGGAGGAAGTGAGCACGCGACTGGTCACTTATTGTATTCCCGTTTCTGGAATATGTTCTTAAAGGACAGAGGGTTTATTAATCATGATGAGCCTTTCCAAAAATTGATCAACCAGGGGATGATTTTGGGAATGAGTGCTTTTGTGTATAGAATTGATGGGACTAATCAATATGTTTCTAAAAATTTAGCAAAAGATTATAGAACGCAGGCTATCCATGTTGATGTATCTTTATTAAAAGGAACTTCTGACGAATTGGATACGGAAGCCTTCAAAGCTTGGAGACCAGATTATTCAGATGCAGAATTTATTTTAGAAGACGGAAAATACATCACAGGTCGTGAAGTAGAAAAAATGTCTAAGTCTAAATATAACGTAGTAAATCCTGATGACATCTGTGAAGAATACGGAGCAGACGGTTTAAGATTATATGAGATGTTCTTAGGTCCGTTGGAGCAATCCAAGCCTTGGAACACGCAAGGTCTGAGTGGAGTTTATGGGTTTCTTAAAAAATTCTGGAATCTGTATTTTGACGGAGATACTTTCTCTGTTTCTGACGAAGAGCCGACAAAAGCAGAATACAAAGTTTTACATACTTTAATAAAGAAGGTGGTTTACGATATCGAAAACTTCTCTTTCAATACTTCTGTATCTTCATTTATGATTGCCGTAAATGAATTACAAAAAATAAAATGTAACAAACGCAATATTTTGCAGCCTTTAGCTGTTATAATCTCACCATATGCGCCACATATTTGCGAAGAGGTATGGAATTTGCTGGGAAATAATGATTCTGTTGAATTTGAACCATTTCCTGTTCTTGATGAAAGCTATCTTGTTGAGGATGAGATAGATTATCCGGTAAGTTTCAATGGTAAGATGAAATTTAAAATCAAATTAGCGGCCGACTTAGGTAAGGAAGATGTTGAAAAATTGATGATGGAGAATGATGACGTAAAGAAGGTTTTAGGAGATAAATCAGTTAAAAATTTCATTTTTGTTCCGAAGAAAATCATTAATATTGTTATGTGATTTTACGGTTTTAAGAAATGTTAAGAAAAATTATCATTCTTTACATTGGAATTCATTAAAATTAAAATCATAATTTATGTAAATCAATTTTATATATCTTCCATTAATGTTTCTAAAAGAGATAATGAATTCATAAAAACACTGTTTTAATTTAATTAATAATTAAAAATTGCTATTTTAGCAGATAAAAAAATTACAAGTCAAACGGAAAATAATTTTGCATTTTTCAAAAATTTGACTTTATTTTACACGATAAAATTTAACAATTATAATTTAGTTTTAATATGGAAATGAATGTTTCAAACACGGATGAGCAAGTAGTTGCTAAGAAAAAAGGAGGTCTTAACCCAGCGGTAATTATTCCTATCTTATTAGTAATAGGTATTGCCATTTATTTATTTGTTTGTGGTAACCCGTCTAACTTTCAAGAAGATGCGCGTATCAATGGTGTAGCTTCGGTTGCATTTGCAGATATCGAAAGTAAGGAATTGCACCCACACGGTCTTGGGATGGTTTACATGGGAGGGTTTATTGTACCAATCCTTATTACATTCATGATCACAGTAATAGTTTTCGCGATCGAGCGTGCATTCGTTTTGAGCAAAGCTTCTGGTAATGGTAATCTTGATAATTTTGTTTTAAAAATTAGAAGTTTATTGAACCAAAACAGAGTTGACGAAGCTCTTGAAGAGTGCGACAGACAACAAGGATCTGTAGGTAATGTTGTAAAAGAAGGTTTAACTACTTACAAAGCATTGGCGAAAGATACTACACTAGACAAAGAACAGAAAATGGCGGCTCTTAACAAAGCTATAGAAGAAGCAACAACTCTTGAAATGCCAATGTTGGAAAAGAATATGATGATCCTTTCTACTTTGGGTACAGTTGCAACATTAGTAGCACTATTGGGAACGGTAATCGGGATGATCAGAGCGTTCGCTGCTTTAGGTGGTGGAGGTGGAACTCCGGATGCTGCAGCATTATCAATCGGTATCTCAGAAGCCTTGATGAACACAGCTTTGGGTATTGGTACTTCTGCTATCGCAATTATCCTTTATAACTTCTTTACTTCTAAAATTGATGGTTTAACTTATAAGATTGACGAAATCTCTATGAGTATCCAACAGTCTTTTGCCGAGTTTCACTAAGAAATTAATAGCAATTGGAAATAAATAAAAATGTAAAACTTACATTTTTAAAATCATCATAAATTAGTTAACAAAGACATTTAAATAATGGCGAGAATTAAACCAAAAAGACATGGAGTAGTTACGGATATGACCGCGATGTGCGACGTTGCGTTCCTGCTACTTACATTCTTTATATTAACCACACAGTTCAAAAAACCTGATGTGGAGCAGATAAAACCGCCTTCTTCTATATCAGAGAAATTGCTTCCTGATGCAAGTCTTATGACGATTAATGTTACTCAGAATGGTGTATTCTATTTTCAACCGGTTGAAAACGGTACAGAAAGAATGCAACTATTGGATAAAATGGGTCAGAAATATGGAATGAGTTTCACTGATCCTGAGAAAGTAGCATTTACAAAAGTACAGGCGGTAGGAGTACCAATGGGGCAGCTAAAAAGTTATTTGAATCTTCCAGAAGATCAGCAAAAAACTTTTAAGGCGAAAGATGGTATTCCAATGGATAGTACAAACAAGCAATTAATTGACTGGGTTCAACAAAGTTTAGCCGTTAATCCTAACTATAAGTTAGCAATTAAAGGAGATGTAACTACAAAATACCCGAAGGTGAAAAGTTTGTTTGAAGGTTTAAGAGATATTGACTTTCTTAAATTTTGGTTGATAACATCACAAGAAAAATCTGAATAATCAATAGAAATGGCAGAAGTTCAAGTAAAAGAGGATAGCGGGAAAGGCGGCAAAGTCCGTTCGAAAAAGCAGAATACCCGCGTAGATATGACGCCGATGGTAGACTTAGGTTTTCTTTTGATTACATTCTTTATGTTTACCACCACATTTAGCAAACCAAACGTAATGGATCTTGGTCTTCCTGCGAAACCGAAGGAAAACCAAAAACCACCAGATACAGAGATTAAACTAAGTAATTCAATTTCTATCATCATAGGCAAGGATAATAAGATTTTTTATCATCAGCAAGATCAACAAGGTCTTAACGATCAGACTCTTGTTGAAACCAACTTTGATAGAGAAGGAATTAGAAAAGTAATTGAGCAAGCAAAAGCTAGAGCAGCTGATAAAGACAAATTCACCGTAATTATCAAGCCGACTGACGATGCAGTATATAAGAACTTTGTAGATATTCTTGATGAAATGGCTATTACCAAAAATGAGAGATACGGGGTTACCGATATCAAACCATGGGAATTGGCTGTTTATAAAAAGAAAGTTGGGGAATAACCTCTCTACAAGTATCATGTTAAAAATATAAACAATGGCAGATGATAATCTAAAATACGATCTGACTCTTGATGAGATTGTATTTGAAAATAGAAATAAAGAGTACGGAGCTTATGATCTAAGGACTACTTATCCTAAGTTGCTTACAAGGTCTTTTTTAATTGGGACAGCTTTCTTTCTTCTTTTGGCAGTTTCTCCGCTGATTTACCTTAAGATTCAACAAATGAATGCTAAGGAAAAAACCGAAGTGGATGCAAATCTGGTAAATATCCTGGAGGAAGAACCAATCATTGAGCAACCGAAAGAAGAAGAACCACCTCCACCACCTCCACCAAAAGAGGAAGAAAAACAGGAGGTAATCCAGAATGTTGTTCCGGAGCCAAAAAGAGTTCCAAAGATTGAAACACCACCACCACCAATTACACAACAATTGGAAACTACAACGGGGTTGCAGAATCAGGAAGGTGTAAAAACGCCAACTTATACGCCACCGCCACCACCGCCGTCCACAGGTAAATCTACAACGGCTGAGGTAAAACCAGTAACAAACGAAGTTTATGAATCGGTTGATCAATCAGCTGAATTCCCGGGAGGTATTAATTCTTTCAGAAGTAAATTTCAAAATAATTTTGACTCTGGTAACTTGGAAGGTGAAGGTACTCTTAAAACGGAAGTTACTTTCGTAGTTGAAAAAGATGGTACACTAACTCAGGTAAAAGCCAATGGATCTAATGCTGATTTTAATAGAGAAGCTGAAGCTACTGTAAAAGGAATCAAGACAAAATGGACTCCTGGTAAAGTTAATGGACAGCCTGTAAGATCTAGATTTAGATTCCCAATTACAATGAATTTCCAATAGAATTTTTTTGTAATATCATATTAAAAAGAGAAGTTTTTATAACTTCTCTTTTTTTATTAGATTTGTATATGTTTAATTGGCTTTCTTTGATAACAGGAATTTTCTACATAGTTTTAGGAATCGTTGTTATACTTTATAAATTCTTCATCATTATTCTGGAACCTAATGTGGCTTACCCATTAGGAGGTTTATTAATAGCTTATGGTATCTTCAGAATAGTACGGGCTATTTTCAGAATTAAAAATGATAATTAAAATGAAAAAAATATTTTTCTTACTAGTGGCTATTTATGCTATTGCTTTTTCTTGTTCAAAAGAAAAGACAAAAGAAATTGATACGCCTAACAAAGGTGAAATTATCCTTGAGGCAGATGAGTCTTTTAAAAGCGTTACAGAAGCTTTAGTAGAAAGATATACTGCACTTAATCCTGAAACAAAAATCAATGTTGTTATCAAAAAAGAAGACTTAGGTTTACTTGATCTTTTAGATAAAAAAGTTAGGGTTATTGTAATGTCTCGTGAGCTTTCTGACGACGAAAAAAAAGCGTACGATGCCAAAATTGATTTGCCTTGGCAACCTGCCAAATTTGCTGCGGATGCAGTTCTTTTTGTTGTACCCAAAGATTCTCCTTTAGAATCAATTTCTATGGATGAAATTAATACTGAGTTGACGTCTGATAAAAAACGATTGATTTTTGACGGTACGAACTCCAGCAATCTTAATTTCATTGCTCAAAAATTTAATAAAAATCCTTCTGATCTGAAATTTTCAATCATTAACGGTAATGAGAATGTGGTAGAGCAACTGAAGAATTATCCCGATAAAATTGGCGTTATCAGTTTTAATACAATTAGCCGTCCTTTTGGAGAAGAAGCACAAAAACTAAGAGCCCAATTAAAAGTTCTTAAAATTACAAAAGCAAATAAAAGCTATGAAGCCTCTCTGGATAATCTGAAAGAAATGAGATATCCTTTTACGAGAGTTCTTTATTTTTTAACAAATGAGGCTTACTATGGATTAGGAAATGGATTTATACGATTTTCCTGTCAGCAATTAGGACAGATTATTGTTGAAAAAGAAGGTTTACAACCTTACAATATATTCAAAAGAGAGGTGCAAATGAGATAATATTAAATTTTAATATTATTTTAACTTAAAAAACTTTTTTTTATAAAATAATGGTCTGAATATTGCGATTCATACCAGCGATTTAATTTTTTGAAAAAATAATGAAAACAAAGTATATAATGAATTTAACGAAGAAAATTGCTTTAACTGCTGCAGTAGGTTTTTTTGTAAATCTAACTTTTGGACAAAGTGTCCAGGACGGTATCAATTATGTAGACAGTCAAAAGTATGCTAAGGCAAAACAAAATTTCACTGACTTAATCAATCAAAATCCTAAGGAAGCAAGTAACTATTTTTACTTAGGTAACACATATTTAACACAGTTCGATCCTAACTTCACAGAAGCTCAGGAAAGTTTTAATAAAGGTTTAGCCGCGGATCCAAAAAGTTATTTAAACAAAATCGGGTTGGCTTCTATAAAACTTGGTAAAGGTGACAAATCAGCAATCGCAGAAATTCAACAGATTGTAAAAGACTCTAAAGAAAAGGATGCTGAAGTATTGTTCAGAGCGGGAGAAGCTTTGACTTTATTTGAAAAAAACAGTTCTCCTGATCTAGCTATTACATATCTTAATAAAGCGATTGAAAAAGCACAAAAAGGAGGTGTTCCTGCCAATTATTATTATTCTTTAGGCGACGCTTACCGTTTGAAAAAAGATCCGGGAAATGCTATGTCTGCTTATGATAAAGCAGAAGCTGTAGCCAAAAATAAAGCTTCTGTATTCACAAGAAAAGGTACTCTTTGGATTGCTGCACAACAATGGCAGCAAGCTAAAGAGAATATTGATAAAGCAATTGCCGTAGATCCTACTTATGCACCGGCTTACAAAGCTCTTGCTGGATTTAATATCAAGTATCAGAAAAATGCTGAGGCTACACAAAACCTTATTAATTATACAAAGTATGCGGACGATGATCCATATACCAAATTGGAAATAGCAAAACTTTACTTTACTAATGAGGATTATGCCAATGCCAAAAAAACCTTAGACGAGGTTTTTGATAAGGTTAATGACCCGATCAAATATAAATTAAGATCTTATATTCAATATGGAGATGGTGATTATGCTGGTGCGAAACAAAATATGGATACATTCCTTTCTCAGGCTGAGAAAAGTAGAGTACAGGCTTCTGATGAAGGTTTACAAGGTTTAATTGCTGCCGGATTAGCAAAAACTGAAAAGGATGCTGCTGTAAAAGCACAACTGGAAGCAGTGGCTCAACAGAAAGTTGCATTTGCGAAAGCCGCAAAAGATGAAACACTGAAATGGGACGAAGAATTGGCTAAAATAAGAGGCGGAATTAGTAATGCGTCTGCTAATCAAGGTCCGACAAATGCTACCATAGAGGCGTTAAAAGCCAAAGTGGCAGCTAATCCTAAAGATACCGACTCACTTTATAAACTTGCTCAGGAATATCAAAATGTTCAGAACTGGAATGGCGCTATATTAACCTGGAGCAAGATGTCTTCTGCGTTACCAGATTGGGCTCCTGCTTATTATAGCCAGGGTTATGCTTATCAGCAGGCAGGAAATAATGATATGGCAAAATCTTCTTACGAAAAATTTATTTCTCTTGTGAAGCCGGCTGAGATAGAAGCGAGTAAGCAGAGTCTAGGTTATGCTTATTTCTTTATAGCTTATATGGAAAAAGATGCCAATCCTGAAAAAGCAAAACAAGCGATTGCGAAGTCACTTGAATATGAGCCGACATATCAGGATGCAATTAATCTTCAAAAGACTTTAAACAAATAATTTTTTAAAATTATTTTCATTATCAAACTTCCCAATTTCAAAAATTGGGAAGTTTTGTTTTAGTAAATTTGTATAAAAATTAGATTCAAATGAAATGTGATATTTTAGCAATCGGAGCTCATCCCGATGATGTAGAGTTGGGCTGTGGCGGAACCATTGTGAAATTGATTTCTGAAGGTAAAAAAATTGGTATTATTGATTTAACCGAAGGTGAATTAGGAACCAGAGGGACACGCGATACCAGAGCTGTTGAAGCGAAAAACGCAGCAGATATTATGGGAATCAGCATTAGAGAAAATCTTAAATTAAAAGATGGCTTCCTGAATAATTCTGAAGAGTATCAATTGAAAATTGTTGAAAAGATAAGAAAGTATCAACCGGAAATAGTATTGGCTAATGCTATAGATGATCGTCATCCCGATCATGCAAAAGCTGCAAAGCTAGTTTCCGATGCGTGTTTCTTGGCAGGATTGAGAAAGATAGAAACTTTTGATAATGGAAACATTCAGGATGTCTGGAGACCGAAGCAAATTTTTCATTATATCCAATGGAAAAATATAACACCGGACTTTGTAGTTGACATATCTGGCTTTCTGAACAAAAAAATTGAAGCCTGTCTAGCCTACAAAACTCAATTTTATAATCCCGAATCCAACGAACCGATAACACCAATTGCAACCAAAGACTTTTTGGAGAGTCTGACTTACAGAGCACAAGATCTCGGAAGACTTTCAGGAGTAGAGTACGCTGAAGGCTTCACAACAGAAAAATTGCTCGCTTTCAAAAATTTTGACGGAATTGTTTGTTAGTAATCGATAAAATTATCTATATTTGCACACGCAAAACGGTGATTGTAGCTCAGTTGGTTAGAGCGTCGGATTGTGGTTCCGAAGGTCGTGGGTTCGAGACCCATCATTCACCCAAAACTAAAACGTTTCTCATAGAGAAGCGTTTTTTTTATTATATTGTAGGCTATAATTAATATATGGAAAAGTACTTTAATCTTGTTTTTAATTATAAAAGATTATTGATAGCAAATATTCTTGTATTACTTTCTAAATGTATAGTCATACTATTTTTTAAAGAACAATTTTCGGTCTTTGAAGATTATACTATTGCTGTAAACCTCATAAAATATCATCAATATTCCGAGTTTATTAGTTTAGGCTCTACTGCTTATAAATTACCGATCTATCCTCTATTTGTCAGCGTATTTGTCTATTTATTTAACAGTGAAGCACTCAGATATGCTGCTGTAGCGCAATCTGTTTTATTTTTCTTAGTGCCTGTATTGATGTGCAAAATCACGAGATTTTTTAATCAGGAAAAAGTTGGGATAGCTGCAGGATATTTGTTTTTATTGTCTCCGGCTTACTATTTTTATTCATTTATAATAGAGGCAACTAACATATTTGTTCCGTTATTTCTTTATTGGATTTATTTATATTTAAAAATCTGGTTTCGGGATTCCGGTAGTTTTAAAGGCTATATTTTTTTCAGTTTTATAAGCGGAATATTATTTCTGACACAAGTTGTTGTGATTCCAATAGCCGGAATTTTAATTTTATCATTACTGATTTTCAAAAAAATTAATTTCAAAAATTTGATATTAATTTCTTTTGGAACAGTTTTGTTCTATTCGCCTTGGGTTATTAGAAATTATGTTGTATTTGACAAAATTATTATTTCAAAGACTCCGGTTTGGCAAAACATTTATTTTGGATTCAAGGATAATGTTCAGTTTTTTGATGATTTGAAATTGATCCCTCTTAAAAGAGATGAAACCTTATATGAAATGAGAAACGAGCATGATGAATTCATATATGAAAAGGTTTTTAAAAATGAAGTAAGAAAAGTAACTAATTTTGAGCCTCATTTTTTCGTAAAGAAAGCTGTGGGCAATTTTATATGTCTTTGGTATGTGCCTTTGAAATATTATAATGACAATTCTTTATCAGTATTGGTAACAAGAAAATTGTACATTATTGTATTAAATATCCTAACCATAATCTCACTCGTATTTTTATACCGCCGATCAAAATTATTATTTTATTTTTCTCTTTTATTTTTTGCCAATTTTACCTTTCCTTATCTGATAGGTCATGCAGCAAATATGCGATTTAAATTAGATTTTGAATGGTATCAATTGATTTTGGTTTCATATTTATTAGTTATCTTGTACCAAAAATCTAAACAGAAGAAAAATGTAATTTCCTAGAAAACTCATGAAGAAAATATATTTTTTGATATTCTTGATTTATTTGATAGTCAGTATTTATTTCTTAAGAAAACAGATCTCATTAGAATATGAGTGGATGGTTATTATGAAAGACTTTTCCAATTACGGCTGGGAATATCGTTTATATGGAAAATATACGGCATACATGCCTCCTTTTTACTCTTATTTTCTACTAATTTCGAGCAAAATTTTCGGAAGCAATTGGTTGGAAATTGTATGTTTTATACAAGGATTAGTAATCTTTTTTTCGTTATTCTCGCTTTTCAAAACTCTGTTTAAAGAGAAAATTACATCTATAATTGTAATTGCAGGGTTTTGCTCAATATTATTCTTTCCTCCGCTTTTAATAGGGATTTATAAAGTTAGCTCATTTGCATTTTCTCTCAGTTCAATGCTTTTGTTCTTTTCAGTAATTTATAGAATATCAGTATCAAAATCAATCAGCAATAAACAATGGCTTTCTATTGTTCTTATCTGTACAATAAGCTTGTATCTGAGATATGAATTTATATTTATTATTATTCTATCAGTTATTGCTTTTTACATTTCGAAAAGAATATCTTTAAAAAATGCGATATCATTTTTATTAGTCGCATCCTTGATCTATTTACCTTGGTGTATCAGAAACTATTATAAAATAGGAACATTTGCATACTCAACATCATTTAATTTTAATTTTGCTAAAGGTTATAGTGAAAAATATGATCCTTATATTACTTTTAATAATCCATATTCTTCAAAATTAAAACTGACTCTATCAAATACGACACTGTCAAAAATGTTCACAAATGAAAAAGATATGAATGAATATTTGCACAATCTGAATATGGAGTTTGTAGAAAATAACCCTAAACTTTTTGTAAAACAGACAGTTATTAAATTTTTAATTAATTTAACGCAATATTTTCCTGGCTACGAAGGACTCAATCGCAATAAGGTCTATTTATTTTATAGCTTGTATAGTATTTTTATTCAGATTTTATTAATAATATCATTAAAAAAACTTTATCTGCAAAATAAAAGAAGTTTTCTCGTTTATATTACGGGTGGTTTATATCTATTTTCTCTTTTCTTTTATGTTATTGCACCTTTGCCAAGATATATGTTGCTTTATTATCCAATATTTATAGCGGTAATTTTAAAAGCTAATTATGGTAAATTGCAAATAGGAAAATATTTACAAAATACCTGAAATAAAAAAGCGCATTATATAATGCGCTTTTTCTTTTAAACCTCGTCGTCAGAATCTATCGTAAAAGATTTGGATTTGAAGTCTTTATCATGTCTTTCAGAGATTACATCTTCGCCTTTTTGCTGGATAATAAAATCTGTCGATTCATTAAATAATTCCTGGAAACTTTTGAAATCTTCTTTGTAAAGATAGATCTTGTGTTTTTCAAAAGTAGCCTCGCCATTTTCCCCGAAGTTTTTCTTACTTTCTGTAATGGTCAAATAATAATCACCCGCCTTTGTCTCCCGCACATCAAAGAAATAAGTTCTTCTTCCTGCTTTCAACACTTTAGTGAAAATCTCATTCTCATGTCGTTCCTTAAATTCACTCATTGTTAAATATTTTTTAGAAATCTGTATTAACAAATATAACAGAATTCTCGGAATTTCAAAATATTTTGTTAAAAAAATCTGTTAAATCCTCTTTTTTCTTAAAATATTGATAAAAAATGAGTTGAATTTATTTGTCGATTAATTCAAAAATAGAATTTCATCTGCTCTTTTTGCGCTTGATTCTCTGTGAGTTATTATGATGGAAGTTGTATTTTTGATATCCTTATCAATGTTTTGTAAAATATTCTCTTCCGTTTCGGTATCCAAGGCGGAAAGGCAGTCATCAAAGATCAGAATATTTGGCTGTTTTATCATTGCTCTGGCAATACAAATCCTCTGTTTTTGCCCGCCAGAAAGCATTACACCGCGTTCACCAACCATCGTTTGATATTGCTCTTTGAATTCTTCAATATTTTTGTGAACATCTGCCTTTTTCGCCATTTCTACTACCAAATTATGATTTGGATTGTCAATGGCGAATCCAATATTGTTCTCTATCGTGTCAGAAAAAAGATAACTTTCTTGTGGCGTATAACCGATTTGGTCTCGGTAAAGTTTCAGATTATGAGTTTTTAGGTTCTTACCGTCGATAAGAATTTCACCTTCATCCGGATCAATTAACCGGCAAAGCAATTGTGCGATTGTTGATTTTCCGCTTCCGGTTTTACCCATTATTGCAAGCGATTTTCCGGCATTAATTTTAAAACTGAGATTTTCTATAGCCTTGATCCCCGTATTTGGATAAGTGTAGCTTACATTTCGGAATTCGATGTCGCCTGTTATCGGATAAACTTCATTATTTGTGTTAATAATTTCAGATTTCAAATCCAGAAACTCATTCACACGCTGCATACTGGCTTCCGCTCTTTGATTGACAGACGTTACCCAACCCAACATAGAGAAAGGAAAAATCAACATATTAATATACATAAAGAAGTCGGCAATGGTTCCTACACTCATTTCTCCGGCAATATATTTTTGCCCGCCAATGTAAAGAATCGCAACATTCAGAAGCCCGATGACGAAAATGATAATCGTAAAAAAGTAAGCTTCAGTTCTAGCCAGATCAAGCGCTTTGTCCTGATAATCTTTTACTTTGATTCCGTAATTTTTCTCAATATATCTTTCTTTACTGAAAAACTTTACAACCCGGATTCCGGAAAAACTGTCTTGTACAAATGTCGAAATTGCAGACTGGCTTTTCTGCATGACTTTCGATTTTTTGTTGATGATGTCGCTCACTTTATAAATCCCGTAAGAAAGGATCGGAAGCGGGATCAAAGTCCAAAGTGTCATCTGCAGATCGGTCATAAACATGTAAACGCTGGTAATGATTAATAAGATAATCAAATTCACAACATACATCACGCCAGGACCAAGATACATTCTGATAGCTACAACATCTTCACTCAAGCGATTCAACAAATCTCCAATGGTTGTCTTTTTATAATCTGTGACCGACAATTCCTGATAATGGCGATAGATTTTATTTTTCAGTTCGTACTCAATCCTTCTGGATGCTACAATAATAGTTTGCCTCATCATAAAGGTAAAGAAGCCCGAAAGTAACGAACACCCAATTAATATTCCTGAGTTGATAAAAATTACTCTGAAATAAGTCCAGTTATTCTTAACATTATCAATGATGTTAAGGTCAGATGATAAGTTAAGTGTTGAGTAATTTTTCTCAATGATATTAATGGTCTGACCGATATACTGGATTTTGTAGATCGCGAAAAAATTACTCAGGACAATGAATAAAAATCCCCAAAAAAGTAAGACGCGATGTTTCCAGAAATATGGATTCAGTGTTTTTAAAGCTTTCATTTTTTTTACACTCCGATTTTCCAAAATCCTTGCAAAATTAATGATTTAAAATTTCAGATAACACTTTACAACCAGATTTGAGATTTCTTAACAAATGATAAGTTATTTTGAAAATAATGAGGCACAAAACTTGACATTAATCTGTAATTTTGTAACCGAAAAATCTAAATAAATGACCCCTAAACCAAAGTATGATGTTGCATTGATCGGAGGTGGTATAATGAGTGCAACTCTGGCAACAATGCTTCACGAATTTGACCCGAATCTGGAAATTGTAATTTTTGAGCGATTAGGCGAAGTGGCAAAAGAAAGTTCATCTGCATGGAACAATGCAGGAACAGGACATTCCGCTTTTTGTGAACTGAATTACACGCCGGAAAAAGAAGGTAAAATTGACATCAAAAAAGCGGAATATATTGCTGAACAGTTCGAAGTTTCTAAGCAATTCTGGTCTTACCTGATTAATAAAGGTATTATTGATAAGCCGAAAGAATTCATTAATTCCTGCTCACATATGAGCTTTGTTTTTGGTGAAAAAGATGTGGAATATCTTAAAAAAAGACACGAAGCATTACAAAAGTCGCCTCTGTTCCAAGGGATGGAATATTCTGATGATCATCAAAAACTGAACGAATGGGTTCCGCTAATGATGCATAAAAGAATGCCATCGGACAAACTGGCTGCAACTAAAATGGATCTGGGAACCGATGTCGATTTCGGAAAATTAACGTCGAAATTAATTGATCATCTCAACAAAACTGAATCTGTAGAAGTTTTCACTTACCACGAGGTTAAAGATATTGATGCCGATGGAAAAGGTGGCTGGGAACTGCAGGTCAATGACAGGAAAAATCTTCATAAACAAACTGTAAACGCTGACTTTGTTTTCATAGGAGCCGGCGGTTATGCTTTACCACTTTTGGAGAGTTCAGGCATCGAGGAAAGCAAAGGTTATGGCGGTTTTCCTGTAAGCGGGCAATGGCTGGTTACAACCAACCCGGAATTGGTGGAAAAACACCACGCTAAAGTTTATACACAGGCAACGGTTGGTGCGCCGCCAATGTCAGTTCCGCATCTTGATCTTCGAATTATTGACGGAAAAAAAGCATTGTTGTTCGGGCCTTTTGCAGGATTTTCAACTAAGTTTCTAAAAGAAGGAAGTTATCTGGATCTGCCGGAAAGTGTTAACTTCAAAAATATCCGTTCTTTGTTCGGAGCTTGGTGGCACAATATGCCTTTAACGAGATATTTGATTCAGCAAGTAACGATGAACAAATCTCAGAGAATGTCACATCTGAGGGATTTTGTGAAAGATGCAAAAGAAGAAGACTGGGAACTGAAACATGCAGGACAAAGAGTCCAGATTATCAAAAGAGACCGTTTCGAAGGTGGAAGACTAGAGTTCGGGACAGAAGTTGTTGTGAACAAAGAAGGAAATATCGCATCATTATTAGGGGCTTCTCCCGGAGCAAGTACATCTGCATTTGCAATGATAATGGTTTTGGAGAAATGTTTTGAAAAGAAACTGACAACAGACTGGTATGATAAACTTCTGGAAATGATACCAAGTTATGGTAAAAAATTAGCTGAGCATCCGGAATTGATTCATCACATCAGAGATTATTCTAAAGAAAAACTGGAATTGGACTATTAATACAGAACTCAACCAATGAGTGAAACAAAAGTAAAACCGAATATCTCCGAAGACCTTCTTCTGAAACTGAAAACGGAAATCCTGGAAGAAAAGCAAGTCATATTGCATTGCTGTTACAAATCAGATATGTTTTTGGAGGAGAAAATCAGAATTTGGTCTTCAACTTATTTGGTTGACAGGCATTCTGAACATATTTCTAAGCTGATTCATTTTGAGAATATCAGCTTGTTCCCGGATTGGACAGATGTCCCTTATGGAAAAGAATATTGGTTTACATTGATTTTCTCAGGATTACCAAAAGATTGTCTGGTTTTTGATTTTATCGAATTGATTCCTCAGAATGGGGGATTTTTTCAGGAAGGTATTGTAAGAAACTCTTCCGATGTTTATAAAATCAAATTGGATATATAACAAGAAAGGTTCAGAATCTCTGAACCTTTTTATTTTTTAAGAAAGCTTTTGCATCTCTTGTCTTATCTTTTCCTGAAGTCCTTCCGAAGCCGCAACTAATGGAAGTCTCAAGTAATTTTTAATCAAACCTTTTTCCGCAAGGATAGTTTTGACGCCGCAAGGATTACCTTCAGCAAAGATCAATCTTGTGATTTCTACCAAAGAATTGTGAATTTTATAAGCTTCATCCACTTCTCTGTTGCGAGCCAATTTTACCATTGTAGAAAATTCTTTGGGATAGGCCTGGCCGATTACCGAAATGACACCGTCACCGCCCGCCAAAGTCACTGGCAAAGTATATTCGTCATCGCCAGACATTAGTGAAAAATTCTCTGGCTTTTGTCTCAGGATATCGAAATACTGCAAAATATTTGGTGCTGCTTCTTTAATCATAAAAAGATTCGGGAAATCGTTAGCTAAACGCAAAGTTGTAGAAGCTTCAACATTTTGACCGGTTCTTCCGGGAACATTATAAATGATGATTTTTTCGCCAGTTTCCGCCAAAGCTTTGTAATGCTGGTAAAGCCCTTCCTGATTTGGTTTGTTGTAATAAGGAGAAACCGATAAAACAGCATCAAAATCTGACAAATCCGTTTCCTTGATTTGCTGTACAACTTCAGCCGTATTATTTCCGCCAATTCCTAAAACTAATGGTAATCTGTTATTATTGATCTTGGTGATGTGAGCAATGACTCTGTCCTTTTCTTCCTTAGAAAGTGTTGCAGCCTCAGCTGTAGTTCCCAAAACAACCAGGAAGCTGGTTCCGTTGTCTATATTATAATCGATTAATCTCGTAAGAGAATCAAAATCTACGGATAGATCTTCATTGAAAGGTGTTACCAAAGCTACACCTACGCCTTTTAGCTGACCCATTTTTATTTGAAAATTAAATTTCTCAAAGTTAATTTATTTTGATAAACAGACAATAGAACTCACTCACAATATTTATTTAAAACATTGATGTTGCTGTTAAATTGTCAATATTAATATTTTTATTTGGGCAGCTATTTCCGTCCTCCGTTCCCGCTATCCGCCTGTGGCGGATGAGCTCCACTCAGGCCGGGCTGCGTGCAATTCATTTCATAAAAACAACATCTCAAAATGTTATAATTAAGAATCCAATTTGAAGAATCAATAACAGGATTAATTTAGTTTTAAAACCCGAAAATCATTAGATTTGTATCCATATTATTTTTAAATGAAATCGGAGATTCACGATTCAGTAATTAAGATAAAAATTAAATGAATAAAAATAAATTATTAGGATTTGGTATCATCAGTTTGTTGTTGATTGGTTGTAAAGCACCGCTCAATATAGCAAACATCCATACCGAAAAGAATATTTACATCACCAGCGATCTCACGGAGGATAAAGAAATGGCTGCTATCATAGAACCTTACAAACACGAATTGGAAGGTAAAATGAATACCAAAATTTCTCATACCAATACGGAACTTAATAAATCAGGAGACAACAGCAACCTGGGAAACCTTCTGGCGGATTATACTTTCGAAGGTGCTGACGAATGGGCGAAAAAGAATAACATTCCTGCAATAGATGCGGCAGTGATCAATATCGGAGGAATCCGAAATATAATTCCGAAAGGAGATATTACTCTGAAAAATATTTACGAAGTGATGCCTTTCAATAACGAAATTGTAATTGTAAAAATGTCCGGAAAGGTTATTGATGGTATGTTTCAATATTATTTAAAAACGCAGCAAAATAACCCAGTTTCTCATATGATAATAGAAACAGACGGAGGTGATATGATCTCGAAAAAGCTTATCAACGGCAAAACAATTGATGAGAACAAAACGTATTATATTGCAACATCGGATTATCTGGCTTTGGGAGGAGATAATATGTTTTTCTTCAGCAAAGGCGAAATGATTCCTACCGGAATCAAAATGCGTGATCTGTTTCTGGAAAAGTTTAAGCAAAATCCGGAAATTTCTGCGCCTGATGACGTCAGATTGATTTTCAAAAATAAAAAAGTGCAGGAATAATGAAAAGAAAAGAGTTTCTAAAATATATTGGAGGCGGAAGTCTTGCTTTGACATTAGCGCCTAATCTTTTGTTAGCAGAACAATTTGATCTACTGAAAAAAGAATCTGCATACAAGTTGACTATTTTACATACCAATGATCAGCACAGCAGGATTGAACCTTTTGCTGATTCGTTTAAAAGTAATCCCAACCAGGGCGGTTTTGCAAGAAGAGCTTCATTAATCAAGAAAATCAGAAGCGAAGAAAGAAATGTTCTTCTTCTGGATTCCGGCGATATTTTCCAGGGAACACCTTACTTCAATTTCTTTGGCGGCGAATTGGAATTTAAACTGATGAGTATGATGCAGTATGATGCGTCAACAATGGGAAATCACGATTTTGATAACGGTTTGGAAGGTTTTCTGAAAGTCCTTCCGAATGCAAAATTCCCTTTCATTTGCTCTAATTATGATTTCAAAAATACAATCCTTGACGGAAAAACCGAGCAATATAAAATCTTCAACAAAGACGGAATCAGAATAGGAATTTTTGGAGTCGGAATCGAGCTGAATGGCTTGGTTGGAAAGAAGAACTATGCAGAAACGGTTTATCACGATCCAATTGAAGTGGCTCAGCATTATGCCGATTTTTTAAGAAACGAGAAAAAATGTGATTTGGTAATTTGCTTGTCCCACATTGGTTTTGATTACCAGGACCAGCCTGAGAAAATGTCGGATAAACATTTGGCAGCAAAAACTTCCGGAATAGATTTGATTTTAGGAGGCCATACACATACTTTTTTGAAAGAACCATTAAGCTTTCAGAATAAGGACGGTAAAAATGTCATTGTCAATCAGGTAGGATGGGCAGGGATTTTATTAGGAAGATTAGATTTTTATTTTGATAAAAACAAAAACGTAAAAAATATTTCGTGGAATAATCAGTTAATAGATGAAAGCATAATAGTTTAAGATGAAAAAAATTTTATTACTTATATCAATTTTTATAACTCTGATTTCTCAGGCGCAGGCAACCAAATGGAGTGATTTGTTTTCGTACAATAACGTTTTGGTAATACGTGAAGATGGAGATCGTATAATTGCGGCTACCGAGAATGGCATCTTTTACTATTATCCAGGAACAGGAGAAATTAAAAAGCTATCAAAAGCCAATGGTTTGCATGAAGTTAAAATTTCCGCCTTTGATTATAATGCAGAAACTCAAACGGGCATTGTGGGTTATCAAAGTGGTTCACTTGATGTAATTACTCCTAACGGTATTTTTATGGTAGTTGACATTCCTTTGGCAACAGGTTATAATGGTAGTAAAAATATAAATCATATATCCATTAATGGTGATAAAGCAATTATTTCATCAGGTTATGGCTTATCAATTTTTAATGTTTCGAGAAGAGAGTTTGGGGATACTGCATTTTTTGCTGTAGGGGGAGTTTATCAGGCTGTAAATGCAGCAGTCTTAAAGGATAACGTTGTATATGCAGCGACCGACGCAGGACTAAAGTATCATGAGGTTAATTCCACATTTCCCGTATATTCCAGTTGGGCAAACTTTCAGTCGGGAGCTTTTAAAAAAGTAGATGCAAATGCTGTTATTGCTTTTGCAAGTAATAATCAGGTCAAATATGGTACAGGGACAACTTTTTCAACAATTCCCAGAACGTTCACCAATATTCAGGATGTGAAAGTTACAAATAATCAGATCATCGTATCCGATGAATCACAGGTTTATGTTTATGGTACAAATGGAATTCAGCAGAAGAATTTTAATGCGGGAGAATTGATCAATACTGCTTTGGTATATAATACTGCTTTATTTACAGGAACCAAGGTTTCCGGGATGTATAATGAACAAAAAAGTAGTTTTAAACCAGATGGACCCTATAATAATAGATCTTATAAATTATCCCTTCTCAATAATCAGATATGGGTATCTTCCGGAAATAGAGATGCAGACCCTATTGCTACACCTTCAAAACCTAATGAACAAAAAATTGGTTATTATCATTACGATGGCACAAAATGGAACTACCCACAGTTTTTTGTAAGCAACTCTACTATTCTTTTTAATATTCTGGATGTAGTTCCGGATCCTTCTGATCCTACTACTGTTTATTTTACAAACTTTTTTGCTAACGGACCTGCTCCAGCCGAAAAAGGTGTATACAAAATGCAAAATAATGAGTTTGTAAAAAGATATAACTTTAATAATGGTAGTGCTTATTATTACAGACCTGTGGGGCTTACTTTTGATGAGCAAAATAACCTTTTCTGTAGTGTACAATGTACCATCCCGGCATTAAGCGGTAACTGTAGTGTTTCCAGTTTTTATCTGTTTAATAAAGCCGCAGATGCTTTTGGGGCGGATCCTTTTACTACTTTTAATATCGGGGGTGTACAAAAACCGCTTACGAAAGACGGTATTATATATATTCCTGCACCTTTCTTTTCGGATGGCGGACTCTTGATGTATGACTACAATAATACTGCAGCATCAACATCGGATGACAAATTCAAAGTTTTAAAAACCACTAATAATTTACCTATCAATGGAACATCATCTGTATCTGTGGATAATAATGATGATGTATGGATAGGGAATGGAGAAGGGCTTAGAATTCTATCTAGCCCCAAATCTGCTATCTTGGAAGAAAATCCGCAGACCGATCCTATTGTTATTGAAGAAAATGGATTAGCCGAAGAACTTTTCAGGGATGCGAAAATTTTACAGATTGTAGTAGATTCCGGAAATCAAAAATGGATTTCTGTTGATGGTGGTGGTGTTTTTTATATCACACCCAATGGTGATAGAACAATTTATCATTTTACTAAGTCTAATTCATCATTACCCAACAACAGTGTAACAGATATCAAAATTGATGAAAAAACAGGCAAAGTTTATTTTGCGACTACAGATGGTATTGTGGTTTATCAAGGTGATGTTTCTGAAGTTACATCCAATTTTGGTAATGTATTGGTTTATCCAAATCCGGTAGTGTATGCTCAATACAAAGGTAATGTTAGAATCCGTGGATTAGCACAAAAAACAAATATCAGAATTACTGATGCTGCTGGTAATCTTGTACATTCCGCAGTCGCGAATGGTGGTTATTTTGAGTGGAATCTTAATAATCAACGTGGTGTGAGAGTGGCTTCGGGGATCTATTATGTCTTGATGACAAACGAAGACGGAACAGATAAGGCTACCGCAAAAATTGCCGTTGTGAACTAATCAATGACACAGGAAGTTTTTTTATTGTCATATACAAAATATGGAGATCACGATGCTGTTCTCCATTGTTTTTGTAAGGAAAATGGATTCGAAAGTTTCTTTGCAAAAGGAATTTATGCCCCAAAGAACAAAAAGAAAGCTTTTCTGTTTCCTTTGAACCAGCTATTTCTTCAGACATCAGACAGAAAGAAGAATATCCGGAATATATTGAAGATAGAGCAAAAGAATGCTAATCTCTTCAGTTCTGATATCAGAAAAAATTCCATTTTGTTTTTTGTATCGGATCTGCTGAATCAGGTTCTCAGAAATGAAAGTCAAAATCAGAATATTTTTTATGAAATAACTAATTTTCTATATGAATTGCAAACAGAAAATTTCCAGTCACATTTGGTTTTTATTTTCCAGTTACTGAAGCATCAGGGTTTACAACCATTATTCAACCAACATGTTTTTTTGAACCCTGAGTCCGGAAACTTCGAAGAAACTGAATCACATCATTTTTTTAATAAGGATATTTCGGCCATTTGGAAAGAATTGTTGGTGTCAGAAAATCCTTATGACATTAAATTTAGCAGGATTGTAAAACAAAATTTTCTGGACTCTATATTAGTATATTACCATTATCATTTAGCAGATTTCAGAGAGCCGAAATCCCTAGAAATTATTAAAGAAATTTTTTAATTATGATTATCAAAGCAAAAGAAAAAGATATTCCCACCATTCAGGACTTAGCAAAAAAGTCATGGATTGTTGCTTATGCCGATATTTTGAAACAAGATCAGATTGATTACATGTTGGATATGATGTACTCTGAAGAAGCTTTGAAAAAACATTTCGAAAACCCCAATTTTCATTATTATCTGATCCGGGAAGAAAATCAGTTTTTAGGTTTTGTTGGGTTTGAATTCCATCAAGAACCGGAAACTACAAAGCTCCATAGGATTTACTTTTTGAAAGAAGCACAAGGAAAAGGCTTAGGCAAAGAAGTTTTGGAATTTGTGAAAAATGAAGCTAAGAAAAATGGAAACCGAAGACTGATTCTAACGGTTAATAAAAATAATTCTGCTCAAAAATTTTATGAATATCAAGGATTTAAA
This sequence comes from Epilithonimonas pallida, assembly GCF_900182975.1. NCBI lineage: Bacteria > Pseudomonadati > Bacteroidota > Flavobacteriia > Flavobacteriales > Weeksellaceae > Epilithonimonas > Epilithonimonas pallida. The sequence continues at coordinate 191,349 of NZ_FXUO01000003.1, forward strand.
ATTTATGAAGAAAAAATTTTGGATGTTGGAAACGGTTATGTAATGGATGACTATCTGATGGAATTACCAATTAGCTGATCTGCGACCATTTATTTTTTCCTTTATATTGCCTGATGTAATACTGTTTCATCACTTGATTATCGGGATGATTGAGAAGAGAATCTCTTTCCAGGATTTTTTCAACAGTTGATTTTGAAGCTTTGATGATTGCAGAATCTTCTATCAGGCTTAATTTTTTGAAATCGATGACACCACTTTGCTGAGTTCCGAGAATATCACCAGGACCACGCAATTCCATATCAACTTCCGAGATTTTGAAACCGTCATTCGTCTGAACCATCGTTTTGATTCTCGTCCGGCTTTCTTTGCTCAGTTTGTCGTCTGTCATCAGGATACAATAACTTTGTTCAGCACCTCTTCCAACACGCCCCCGCAACTGATGAAGCTGTGACAACCCAAATCTTTCCGCACTTTCAATCACCATAACAGAAGCATTGGGAACATTGACGCCAACTTCTATTACGGTGGTTGCAACCATAATCTGGGCATTTCCGGAAGCGAAGAATTGCATATTGATATCTTTCTCTGCAGGTTTCATTCTTCCGTGCACCATTGTTACATTATAGCTTTTGAAAAAAGTCATTACGTGATCCAGGCCTTCCATCAGGTTTTTGTAATCCATGGTTTCCGATTCTTCGATGAGCGGATATACAAAATAGATCTGGCGACCTTTTTCAATCTCATCCCTGCAAAATTGATACACGGAAAGCCGGTCTTTTTCCCGTCTGTGCGCTGTAATGATTGGTTTTCTTCCAACTGGCATTTCGTCAATCACAGAAACATCCAGATCCGAATAAAAACTCATCGCCAACGTCCTCGGAATCGGTGTTGCTGTCATTACCAAAATATGAGGCGGAATATTATTTTTTGCCCAAAGTTTCGCACGTTGAGCTACTCCAAATCTATGTTGTTCATCAATAATTGCCAATCCCAATTTTTGAAATTTCACTTTGTCTTCAAGGATTGCATGTGTTCCGATCAGGATAGATAGTTGACCATTTTCTAATTCTTCGTGGATGATTTTTCTTTCCGAAGCTTTGGATGAACCGGTCAAAAGTCTGACGTTGATATCCGTATTTTGCAATAATTCTTGGATCGAATTGAAATGTTGCTGAGCCAGGATTTCTGTCGGAGCCATCAGGCAAGACTGGAATCCGTTATCCATCGCGATCAACATCGTTAACAAAGCAACCATCGTTTTTCCTGAGCCTACATCGCCTTGCAAAAGACGATTCATTTGAGTCGAACGTTTCATATCGGTTCTGATTTCTTTCAGAACACGTTTTTGAGCGTTCGTTAATTCGAAAGGAAGATTATTGTTATAGAAATTAGTGAAATGATCACCGACAATCGGAAACGGATTTCCAAATGATTTTGTTTTCTGATGCAGTTTTTTCAAGCCATAGCCTAGCTGAAAGAAAAAAGCTTCCTCAAATTTCAATCGTCTGTCAGCCGCTTCAAAATGTTTGAAATCTTTTGGAAAATGAATGTTGTAATAGGAATTCAGTCTTCCCATTAATTTCATCGATTTTAAAAGATAATCCGGCAGATTTTCTGAAATCAGTTGAGGCAGATCTTTTAAAAGGTTGAAAATGATATTTTGAAAAAACTTATTATTAATACTTCGTTTGCTAAGCTTTTCGCTTCCAGGATAAACCGGTAAAAGCGTACCTGACAACGCTTTTTTTTCATCGGCTTCAATCTCTGGATGAGGCATCGAAAAATTGCCACTGAACAGGTTAACTTTCCCAAAAATAAAGATTTCTTTATTTAACGGAATCGAATCTTTCATCCAATTCGTATATCGGAACCAAACTAAATCCATCGTTCCGGTTTCATCCCGAAATTTTGCGGACAAACGTTTTCCCTTTTCGTAAACAACTTCCTGGATATCTGTGATTTTTCCTCTCAACTGAATATCCGCATCCGGCTCTTTTGTCAAATCACCGATTTTGTAAATCTTACTTTTATCAATATAACGTATGGGATAAAAGGTCAGCAAATCTTCCACAGTCGAGATTCCCAACACGTTTTTGATGAGTTTTGCGCGTTCGGTTCCGATATTTTTGAGAAATTCTATGGAAGTTTCTAAAGTCAAACAAGAAAAATTTGTTCCGACGAATTTCGGGAAAATTAAAGTAAACCACAAAAGTCACAAAAGAAAAACGCAAAATTTGTCACCGGAAAAGAATGTAGCATTAATTTTCTTTTGAATTTAAATTAATCCTTAATCTTCGACCTGAACTTTTTCTGGTAGCTTTCCCATTCTTTTCGGGTCTTGATGTTTTTATATTCGTCGGAAGCAATCATTGTGAAATAGGGTTCCACTTCTTTGGCTTTGAGCGCTCCGGAAAGGCTGGTGATTGGATCTGCTTTTTCATCCAGAAAAACCATTGTCGGAATCATATTGATGTTCATATACTTGGAAAACTGGTGAAGCGGATTTTTTGTTTTCTTGTTTTTATAGTCAGGATTGATAAATGTATGTCCGGCAAAACTAACTGTCTCATTGCCGTCACTTTCGAACTTAACAGCATAGAATTTTTCATTGATAATCTTCGCAATCTCCGGATGATTGAACGTGAATTTGTCCATCTCTTTACAAGGCGCACACCAATCAGCATAGAAGTCAATCAGGATTTTTTTAGGCTCTTTTTTCTGCGCAGCCAAAGCCTGCGTCATCGTCATCCAGCGGACCTGTGCAAAACCCGAAGCTTGAATTAGAAATAAGGTTAATAATAGTATTTTTTTCATCTGTGTTTATATTCAGTTAGCTTTCCATAATTATAGACGTTTCAATGATTCAGTTTACTTTACACCTTGCATTAGTTTTTTTACAAAAGGTGAAATCAAAATTAATATTACTCCGGCAATTAGAGCGTATAATCCCAATTGTTTATATCCATCGGTATAAGTGATGAGCGCATCATAGTTGTTGGCGCCGGCTTTTACCTTTGCCATTCCTGCACCTATTTGTCCCGCAACATATTGTCCATAAGCAGAGGCAAGAAACCACATTCCCATCATCATTCCCTGTAGTTTTTCTGTAGACAGTTTTGTCATAATAGACAGTCCGATTGGTGATAAACATAGTTCTCCGAAAGTGATTACTAATAATGCAATGGTGAAAATATTAAGCGAGGTGATCCCTTGCAGATTAGCGAAAAATTTGGTTCCGAAAAGAATATAATAACCTAGTCCCAGGAATATAAAGCCTAACCCGAATTTATTAATAGTATTCGGTTCCAGTTTCTTTTTATTTAACCAGATCCAAAGTAATCCAACCAGAGGTGCCAGAAAAATGATAAAGAAAGCACCACCAGAATTGTTAACGCCATTTGGATCCAATCCGAAAAGGTCTTTGTTGAGGTTTTTCGCTGCGAAAATACTTAATGAACCGCCGCTCTGTTCGTAGATTCCCCAGAATAAAATGGAGAAAATAATGAAAATCAACGCTGCCCAAAGTTTTTTGCGTTCGGCTGAATTCACTTTTGTCATCTCGTAAAAAAGATAGAGCAGTGTCAATGGTCCGACCGTCCACATAAAATAATCCGTGTATTGCGGAACGGAAACCATTATCATAATCAACGGAATGAAAACTAATGATAAAATGTAAACGCCATATTCTTTCCATTTGTCCAGTGGAGAAAATGTACCATCAGCATTCAGCTTTTGAGGCTGAAGTCCAATTGGCCCAAGGCTTCTTTGTGTAAAAATGAAATTAATCAGACTAACGACCATAACAATAGCCGCTAATCCAAAAGCTACATTCCATCTTTTATACTCCGGAATCAGATCCGAAAACATTTCGCCCTTTCCAATAGCAATACAAAGATAGCCTCCCAATAGCGCTCCAAGGTTGATTCCTGCATAGAACAGGGAAAATCCCGCATCTGTTCTGCTGTCATTAGGCTTATATAGTTTTCCAACCATTGTGGAGATATTCGGTTTGAAAAATCCTGTTCCCACAACAGTGAATGAAATTCCTAAAAAGAAATAATCGTGAGGATTGGCCGCAAGAATAAGGCTTCCGATAATCATCAGAATTCCGCCCCAAAATAAAGATTTTCTGAATCCAAGAATCTTATCGGCAAACAAACCGCCTACAAATGTAAATGCATAAACAAATGCCTGCGTTGCGCCATATTGAAGATTAGCCTGTTCATCGCCAAATTTTAATTGGGAAATCATAAAGAAAACGAGCATTCCCCGCATTCCATAAAAGCAAAAACGCTCCCACATTTCTGAGAAAAATAAAGACCAAATCTGTTTAGGGTATTTGCCTTTGAAATTCTGAATTTCTTCGAGGGTAAGATTCATAATAAGTTTATGATATTAAATTTTAATTATTGTTTTCTTTGTCTAGCTCAAACCGGATTCTATCTTGGTCTATAATCTGTTTCAGTTCTTCCTCTTTTGGAAGGTAGAGCAGATATTTGCTGGCAAAAAGATTGTTTTTATCATTAAGGACAGAATATTTTACAATGGTTTCATCTTTTTCAGAACACAGCAAAATTCCGATTGTCGGATTATCGCCTTCGTTACGTTTCAAATCATCGTACATTCTCACATACATATCGATTTGTCCAATGTCCTGATGAGAAAGTTCTCCGGTTTTTAAATCAATGATGACAAAGCATTTGAGAATGTAATTGTAGAAGACCAAATCAATATAAAAATCTGAAGTGTCTGTAGAAATATGCTGCTGCCTTGTTACAAAAGCGAAACCTTTTCCAAACTCAAGCAGAAATTTCTGAATGTGGTCAATAATGGCAGTTTCAATTTCTTTTTCCGAAATTTTTTCGTCTGTCTTTAATCCTAAGAATTCAAAAATGTATGGGTCTCTTAGAACGCTTTGGATATTTTCAGTCGAAGATTTTTTATGTACTAAAACTCTTTCGTAAGCCAGAGAATTGATTTGTCTTTTGAGGTCTCTGGAACTCCAGTTATTTTGTATAGATTCTTCTATATAGTAATTGATTTTATTGGGATTATCTATTTTTAAAAGCAATCTATAATGAGTCCAGGTCAATTCGTGACGCAATGCGTCACATTTTGGAAATGCATTAAAAAAAGAGCGCATATTTCTAAGATTGCTCTCATCAAAACCTTTTCCGAATTCGAAAGTCAGTTTTTTAGAAAGATTTTTTAGAACAAATTTTCCATACTCTGCACGCTCATTTCCTTTTTGTTCATCTTCTACAATGAGTTGTCCAATTTTCCAATAAGAAATCAACAGAGTAGAATTCGCCATTCGAAAAACACGTTCGCGCGATTGATTAATAATTTCTTTTACGGAAAGAAACAAAGAGTCTTCTGAGATTTCCATTATACGAATTTAACAAAAAACCACCGAATATCCGGTGGTTTGAATTTATAAATCAATGTGAAAATTTTTATTTCACACCGTGCATCATTCTCTTAAGAATTGGTGATAAGAAGGCTAATAATACGGCTGCAATTCCACAAAGAACCACGAATACCATAAAGAATTCGAAAAGATTGTGAATGGTAAAACCTGCGAATGTTGTGTATTCTGTCGGCAATTGCGCTGTAGCAAAAGCCTTTGCCTGTTCAGGATTAAGTGTTATTTTTTTATCCAGAACATCCTGAAGATTAACACCAATTTCCTGCGCTTTTGCAAATTTGTCTCCAGTTGCAGGGATGATTGCTCCCAAAGTTCCTGCTAATGCGTAACCTGCAGCATTGGCGATGAAGAATACGCCATATAATAAAGATGAGAATCTTTTTGGCGCTAATTTACCAACCAAAGACAATCCGATTGGCGATAAACAAAGTTCACCCATTGTTTGGATCAGATAAAGCAAAATCAACCATTTGATTGCTAATAATCCTGAGTTTCCAAGGTCTTTTACGTTGTAAGCGATGATGAAATAAGATAGTGCAATCAAAGCTAAACCGATCGCCTGTTTCAAAGGAGAAACCGGCTCTTTGCCTTTAGCTCTTAATTTATCCCAAAGTAAACTGAATGGTAAAGCCAAAAGCACCACGAAAAGCCCGTTGAAAATCTGAACCATTGAAGGCGGCATATCCCAGCCAAAAATATTTCTGTCAGTTTGATTATCTGCGATGAAGGTTAGTGATGAACCTGCCTGCTCAAAAGCCGCCCAGAAGAAAATAATGAAAAACGAAACAATGTAGATCACCCAGATTCTTTGTCTTTCGATTTTATTTTCAGCAGAACTCATAATTAAGAATGCCAATGAAATCCCGGCTGCATAGATGAAAGGATAAATAATTCCTTTGATCAATTGTCCCATTTCCACAGAGTTGAATCCAAATTCGCCCACCAAAAAGTATCTGAATACGAAGAACAGCATCACAAACAATACCGTTGTAATTCCTATTGATTTTCCAGCAAATTTAGCGGTTTGAGTTTCACCTTCTTCAAAGTCTTCGCTCGTATTATGCTTTGGTAATCCTCCGATTGGTCTTCCTTCCGGCGTTACAACATATTTATTTTTAAGAATGAAGAATGTTACGGTTCCAATAATCATTGCAATAGATGCAGCTAAGAATCCCCATTTGAAAGCAAAAATATCTCTTACTCCCGCAGCATCTTTTACGTCACCTACGTAAGGACAGATGAACTGACCCAAAAATGCTCCAATGTTGATTCCCATGTAGAAAATCGTGAAAGCAGAATCCAGTTTGGACTTTTCTTGTTTTGGATAAAGACTTCCAACCATTGATGAGATATTCGGCTTGAAAAATCCGTTTCCGAAGATGATGACGAAAAGGGCGAACCACATTAGGCCTTTTGCACCTCCAAGATTGTCAGAAAAAGTAGATGCGCTCAGGAAAAGTAGGAATTGTCCAATTGCCATCAAACTTCCTCCAAGAATAATACAGTTCCTGTTTCCAAGATATTTATCAGAAATAAAACCTCCTAAAAGCGGCGTTAAATAACACAATGCTAAAAATCCACCATAGATGATAGAAGCATCGGCTTCTCTTATTAAGAGAGAGTTTACCATAAATAAGGTAAGTAAAGCTCTCATTCCATAGAAATTAAAACGCTCCCACATCTCCGTCCCAAAAAGGACCCATAGACCTCTAGGATGTTTTGAATTAGTCTGAACTGTCTCCATATAAATTAATTGTTAAATTTTCTTAAAGGTAACAAATATAGTTTTTTTTCATCAACGTAAGTGATTCAAGTTGCTGTTTATGCAAGATTTAATAATCCATATTTTACAGATTTGATTTAATTTTGTCTTTTTTATGGAAATGTATTTAGAATTTAGAAAGGCAATTACCGAAGATTCTTCGGTGATTTGGGAAATATTACAGGACGCTATTACAAGGAGAAAAAACGATGGCAGCCGGCAGTGGCAGGATGGTTATCCGAACTTAGAAACTGTAAAATCTGATATCGAAAAAGGATTGGGTTATGTTTTATTGGTGGACGGGATTATTGCCGGTTACAGTGCACTAATTTTCAATGATGAGCCGGCTTATGACGCTATCGAAGGTGAATGGCTGACTAATGGAGACTTTTTGGTGGTTCACAGAGTAGCGATTTCAGATAACTTCGCGGGAAAAGGTTTGTCTAAAAAGATTTTTAGTTTTATCGAAGATGTTGCAAAACAGAATAATACATTCAGTATAAAAGTGGATACCAACTTTGATAATCCGGCAATGCTGGCGATTCTGGATAAATTAGGCTACCAATATTGTGGAGAAGTTCATTTCCGGGGAAGTGCAAGAAAAGCTTTTGAAAAAGTATTATGACTTTATTGAAATTTAAGCAAATAAAAAGCGAAATTAATTAGACTAATTTCGCTTTTACTTTCTATGAATATGTCTTTGTCGATTTAATGTCCACTTTCTTTCATTATTCTGTTCAGTCTTTTTAGCATCATTAATCCTAGCAATGTTGCAAATATCAATAAGCCAAAATTGACCAGGAAATAATTGGCTTTGTTTTCATAATTGTACCAGGTACTTGCAAGGATTCCCGACAGTTTGTTTCCAACAGAATTGGCTAAGAAGAATCCTCCCATCATCAAGGCTGTCAATCTTGCCGGAGATAATTTTGAAACGAATGATAATCCCATTGGCGACAGGCAAAGTTCCCCAATTGTTACTACGCCGTATCCCGCAATTAACCAAAGTGAAGAGACTTTTTCTGCACCATTATTTCCAGCATAAACGGCTGCAACCATTACAAGACAAGATAAGCTGGTGATGAATAATCCCAAAACGATTTTCGTGGGTGTCAATGGTTCTTTTCCTCGTTTTCTCAGCATTGCCCAAACTCCGACAATTACAGGTGTTAATGCAATTACCCAAAATGGATTTATCGATTGGAATAATTCTGTATTATACAGGAAAACAGGTTTGTCGGGATTGGATTCTAATTCTGCTTTTTTCTCAGCGGAAACATTTCTAAAGTAAATATCTTTTCCTGTTTCTTTTAAAGCTTTTCCGTCAGCATCTTTCTGAGACCGGAATTGCTCATCAAAAATAGGTGTCTCTTTATCAGCATAACTTTTCTCCTCGACAAGATATAGCGAAGCCAAAGGCTTTTCGACTTTTTCAGACACGCTTCTGTCTGTGTAATAATTGGCCCATCTTGTCAAAGCCGTTCCATTCTGCTTGAAAACCGCCCAGAAAAACATACTGATGAGGAATATCGAAAGCAAAGCGCCAATCGCAGGTTTCTCCAGTGGATTGGATTTGAAATAAAGCGAAACATAAAAATAAATCACAGGAATACAGGCGAAAATAAAGGCATCCGTATTCGTGCTTCCAAAAATATTAGTTCCAATAATCATCGTCGGAACAAACCAGCCGATAACTCCCGCAACAATTGCAGGAACAAAAACCTTCATCAGGATTTCAGACAGTTTGGTGTCGCCTTCCTGTTTCGGTTTCATCTGTGCAGCGTGGAGGTAATGTTTTCTACCAATCGTAAAAATGACCAACCCAAGCAACATCCCAACTCCTGCTGTTATAAATGCTTCGCCCCAACCGAATTTGTTACGCATAAATGCCGCAATGATATTACAGATAAATGCCCCGATGTTGATTCCCATATAAAAAATATTGTAACCGGAGTCTTTGTTAGCTTTATAAGGTTCTTCGGAATATAGATTCCCCAAAAGTGTAGAAATGGTTGGTTTGAAAAAGCCATTCCCAATAATAATTAATGCAAGCGAACCGTAAAACAGAGGCAATTCTTTAAAAACACCAACGCCGATATACCCAATTGCCATCAAAACGCCGCCAAGATAAATGGATCTGATGTAACCTAAAACGCGGTCTGCCAAAAATCCGCCAAGAAAAGGTGTAAGATAAGTGAGCGCAATGAAGGTTCCGAAAATATCATCTGCATCTTTATCCGGTATTCCCAATCCACCGGCAACACCTTGTGGCTCTATCAGATAGAGAACGAAAATGCCCAGAATCAAATAGTAACCGAAACGTTCCCACATCTCGGTAAAAAACAAATAAGGTAAACCTTTAGGATGCTTAGTCTTCATAACTTAATTTTTCACAACGTTTCCAAAAATAGGATTTTAAATTTAATATACGAAAAAGCCTCTCTTATTTGAAAGGCTTTTGTTGTATTTACTCTTTAAGCATTTGAAAATAAGGCGTAATCCTTTTCTTCATTTCTTCTCTTTCTGCGTTCAACTCAGCCTGGATTTTTCCTTTGTCTTCCTGCAGAGCTTTAATCATTTGCGAATAATTTTTCGGGTCTTTCAGCTTTTTATAACCTTTGGTTTTGCTGATGTAGGTGTAATCATTGTTCTCATAATAATCCTGCGTCATTTTCAAAACCTTTGCATAATTGTCAGCATCAACAGCCAGATATATAAATAGACCTTCCTCCAGCAAGGTGTCATATTCACTACCAGTAGTATAATGTTCCTGTCCCAGATTATTAAGGTCTTCTGTTCTCATTTTCCCGAGATAGAATAGAAATCCACTTTCGTTATATTGATGATTCCTGAAATATTCCATTGATTTTTCAAAATACTTCACAGGATATTCTTTATCAGCTAATTTGGCGTCCGAAAGAACTTTTTTGGAATCAATTTGCGCTATTTTCCCAACCGCTAATAATGAATCCGATTTTTCAATGACATTTTTGTACAGCAACAATACTTCTTTATCACTTTGACTAAAAATCATAATGTTAAATAGAAATAGAATGGGGACGATGATTTTGCGATTCATAAATTTAGGATGTGATTAAAGATAGCTTTTTTCAGCCAATTAAAAAAATTGCTAACTTTGATAAGGCTAAACACTTGAACAATGGAAATCACAATAAAAGATTTAGAAAAGGATTTGAAATCGCTGCCGACGGAACTTCTTCAGCAGGTAAGTGATTATGTTGCTTTTTTAAAGATGAAATATACCGGACAAGTCAATGAAGATTGGGCAACTTATTTATCCGAAAGTCAAAAAAAATCAATAGATAAAGGTTTAGAAGATATTGAAAACGGACGAGTCTATTCCCATACAGAAGCTAAGGAAAGAATCAAAAATTATCTTTCAGAAAAATCGAAATAATGGAAATTATTTGGTCGGATGAAGCTTTGAAGAATTATTTCAAGGTTTTGGATTATCTTTTCGATAACTGGACTAGCAATGAAATTGAAAATTTTGAAAGTAATTTTGATGAATTGATTGAAAGGATTAAAGTCAATACGAGGATTTGTCCAAAATCTAAAATTTTAAATTTCCGAAAATGCTTGATTGACAAAAACAACTCCCTGATATATCAGGAAATTAATGGAAAAATATTCCTTATTTCTTTAATGGATAATAAAAGTTCACATCCATATTAAAAAAACCGCAAAAGAAAATATCTTCTGCGGTTTTTTTGTTCAAGCCTCAGTCTTTCGACTTCTACAAATTCTCCAAAATAAAATTCGTCATCTTCTCATAAAGCTGAGATCTGGTGTTTCCACCATAGATTCCGTGATTCTTATCCGGATAAGCCATAAACTCAAACTGTTTTTTATTCTGAATCAATGCCTCAGAAAACTCCATAGAGTTCTGGAAATGCACATTGTCATCAGCTGTTCCGTGAATCAAAAGAAATTTCCCTTTCAACAGATTTGCAAAAGTGGTTGGCGAGTTTTGGTCATAACCTTCCGGGTTTTCCTGTGGCGTTTGTAAGAATTTTTCTGTGTAAACTGTATCATAATATCTCCAGTTTGTCACTGGTGCAACAGCAATTCCCAGTTTGAAAACATCCGCACCCTTTGTCAAAGCCAAAGAACTCATATAACCGCCAAAACTCCATCCGAAGATTCCAATTCTGGATTTGTCAATATAAGACTGATTTCCGAACCATTTTGCAGCAGTAATCTGGTCTTCGATTTCATATTTCCCCAATTGTTTGTAAATGACTTTTTTGAATTTTGCACCTTTGTAACCTGTTCCACGGCCGTCCACACAAGCTACGACATAGCCTTTTTGAGCCAGCATTTCGAACCAGATTCCGTTTCCGCCGTCCCACGAATTGGAAACCTGCTGCGAACCCGGACCGGAATATTGGAACATAAACAATGGATATTTTTTGTTCGGGTCAAAGTTTTTCGGCTTGATGATCCAGGCATTGAGCTGGTCGCCAACAGAATTCGGAATGGTGATGAATTCCTTTGTCACGAAGTTATCTTTTTGGAGTTTGGAAAGCAACTCATTGTTATTCTGAAGTTCCTTGATTTCCTTTCCCGATGCGTCTTTCAATACATATCTGTAAGGTGTTCCTGCAGTTGAATTGGTATTAATGAAATAATTAAATGACTTGCTGAAACTCGCTGAGTTGTTCCCTTCCGGATAAGAAATCAAAGTTGTTTTTCCGGAATTGATATTTAGCTTTGAAACTACCTTATTAAGACTTCCTTTTTCGGTTGTCTGGATGTAAGCTTCTTTGGTTTTTGGATTATAACCGTAATAATCTGTGATTTCCCATTGTCCTTTTGCGACCTGTTTTTTCAGTTTTCCATCTTTTTCGTACCAATACAATTGTCTGTAGCCATCACGTTCCGAAGCCCAAAGGAATGAGTTGTCATCCAAAAATTCCAAAGTCAGATTATCGGTTTCTATCCAGGCATTGTCCGTCTCCGTAAGCAGTTTGGTTATGTTGCCGGATTTGGTATCCACTTTTAGCAAGTCCACGTGATTGTGGTGTCTGTTGCTGGTCGCCAAAACAATTTCATCTTTACCATTCGTCTGCCAAAGTTGCGGGATATAATAATTCTCAAACCTTCCCAAATTCAAAACGGTTGTTTTTGCCGAATTTAATTGGTAAAGATTGGCGGTAACCGTCGAGTTTGTTTCACCCGCTTTTGGATATTTGTATCGCATCTCCTTTGGATATAGGGATTTTCCGTAGATAGGAATATAGATTTCCGGAACTTTGGACTCATCAAACCTCACGAAAACAATCGCATCACCTGTTTTGTTCCATTGATAATAATCAGCGTGACCAAATTCCTCCTCATAAACCCAGTCTCCAAGCCCATTGATGATAGAATTTTTCTTCCCGTCATTCGTGATTTGAGTAATTTTCCCCGAGATCAAATCCTGGTAAAACAAATTATTATCAACTATAAAAGCCACTTTGCTTCCGTCCGGCGAAAATTTCGGTTCCTGGATATAATTGCCGTTATTAAGAGGCATTACTTTATTGGATTTCAAATCCTTCACATCAAATTTCCCTAAAAAAGAATGTCTGTAAATCTGTTCGCTTTCTTTCTGAAGCAAAATTTTGGATTCATCCGCCGAAAAAATATAAGACTCATAACTTCCATCCACAATGTTTCCAACTTTCTGGAAAGTCTTGTAGCTGTATTTTACGATGCCGTCTTTTTCTATGGTTGCATAATTTTCACCATCATTCAGCGATGCAATTCCTGAAATTCCTTTTCCACGGTAATATCCGGAATAGATCTTATCTAATGTGATTTCCTGTGCACTAATGTTTTGGGAAAAAACTGCTGCCATCAAAACAACAGATAAGAGAACTTTCTTCATTTTTCAAATTTTAATGACGTAAATATAATAAAGATTAATTGTTTTGAGGCTAGTCCATATAAGGTTAATTGTATCTGTAATAATCTGCTTTGCTTCTCTCACAGTCAACTTTACTCTTCTGATTGTCTACTTAACTCCTTTGACAGTTTACTCAAGACCTTTGATTGCTTACTAAAGCGCTTTGATTGACTATTTAAGGGTCTTCATTATCTACTCAAGGCCCTTGAGGTTTACTTAATTACTTTGACTGTTTAATCATATCGTTTGATGACCTACTGAATAGGTGACAACTATCAACCCAAAAATATTGGCCAAATTTCTTATCTTTGCGCCATTATTTTCTCACTTAAAACGTTTATAGCATGCAACTGTACAACACCTTAAGCGCAGAAGAAAGAGCTCGACTTATAGATGAGGCCGGAAAAGAGCGCCTTACATTATCTTTCTATGCGTATGCCAAAATTGAAGATCCCAAAAAATTTCGCGACGATTTATTTATAGCCTGGAATGCTCTTGATGCATTGGGTCGTATTTATGTCGCTCATGAAGGAATCAACGCTCAGATGAGTGTTCCTGCGGATCAGTTTGAGGCATTTCGCGAAACGCTGGAGGCTTATGATTTTATGAAAGGTATCCGTCTGAATGTGGCGGTGGAGCAGGATAATCATTCTTTTTTAAAACTAACCATCAAAGTAAGACACAAAATTGTTGCAGACGGTCTGAATGATGAAACTTTTGACGTTACCAATAAAGGAATTCACCTGAAAGCACAGGAATTCAACAATATGCTGGAAGATCCGAATACGATCGTGGTGGATTTCAGAAACCATTACGAAAGTGAAGTAGGGCATTTTGAAGGGGCTATTACTCCGGATGTGGAAAACTTCAGGGAAAGTTTACCGATCATCAACGAACAATTACAAGATTTTAAAGAAGATAAAAATCTTTTGATGTACTGCACCGGCGGAATCCGTTGTGAAAAGGCAAGCGCTTACTTCAAACATCAGGGTTTTAAAAATGTTTTCCAGCTGGAAGGCGGAATTATAGAATACACACGCCAGATTAAAGAAGAGGGAATCGAAAGTAAATTCATCGGTAAAAACTTCGTATTCGATCATCGTTTAGGAGAAAGAATTACAGATGATATTATTGCACAGTGTCATCAGTGCGGAAAACCTTGTGATAATCATACCAATTGTGCCAATGATGCCTGTCATTTACTTTTCATCCAATGTGATGAATGTAAGGCAGCAATGGAAAATACATGTTCTACGGAATGTCTGGAAACCATTCATTTGCCTTGGGAAGAGCAGGTGAAACTGAGAAAAGGTCTTCAGGTTGGAAACAAAGTGTTCAGAAAAGGAAAATCTGAAGCTTTGAAATTTAAAAATTCCGGAGATCTGTCGACACAGACTTTAGCAAAAGTGACTAAAGCCGAGACAAAAGATATTCGCCAGAAAATAAAAACGAAAAAAACTTTGATCGGAAAAGCTGAGCATTATTATTCAAAATCAAAAATCGCACAGTTCTTCATTGAAAATAATGAACTTTCCGTAGGTGATAAAGTGTTAATTTCCGGACCAACAACTGGCGATCAGGAAATTACGGTTACTCAGATCTTTGTAAATGGTGATTTCAGCGATACTGCGAAAGCGGGAGATCAGATTACTTTTGAACTGCCTTTCAGAGTTCGCTTGTCGGATAAACTTTACAAGATTTTAGAAAATTAATACAATTTAAAGGTGAATCTCAGTCTTACAAAAAAAGAACTTAGATCGATTTATAAAGCAAAAAGAATGGCCTTATCACAAGATGAGGTCAATTTTTTGTCTCAAAAAATCTTTGAACAATTCGTTTTACAATTTAATGTATTTGAAAATCAAAAGGTTAATGTTTTTTTACCGATTGGAAAAATGAATGAAATCAATACTCAGATTTTTATTGATTATTTTTTTGATAAAAAATTAAAGGTTTTTGCGCCAAAAATTAAAGGCGATAAAATTATATCTGTAGAGATTTTTCCTGATTCGGATTTTGAAATTAATAATTGGGGAATTAAGGAGCCGGTTTCTAATATTGACTCTAATGTTGATCTGGACTATGTTTTAGCACCTTTATTATACTGTGATCGATTTGGAAACAGAGTAGGTTATGGAAAAGGTTTTTATGATTCTTTCTTTTCTGGGGATTTTGGGATTCATAATAAAATTGGTTTAAACTTCTTTTTTCCGGATCAAGATGTTGCTGATGTTTTTGAATCAGATATAGCTTTAGATGGTTTGATAACGCCTTATAATTTTATTGATTTTAATATTAATTAACTGAAAATCAATAATATTTTTTTGTAAAATGCTTTACAAACGCTTTACAAGTTATTTCTAAATGATTTTTATCAGACCGTCCTAATTTTGTCTTGTTAATATGATTCAATATTAAAAGATAATATAATCACAATAATTAATTTAAATTTTTAGAAAATGAAAAAGTCATTATTTGTAGCTGCTATCGCTGCTATCGCTCTTGTAGCTTGTAAAAAAACTGATAACGTAGAAGCTGCTGCTGTTGATTCAGTAGACGCAAAAGCTGATTCTGCTGTTGCTGCTATCGATTCTACTGCTACTGCTACAGTTGATTCTGTAAAAGCTACTGCTGATTCTGCTAAAGCTGAAGTAAAAGCTGACGAAAAAGCTGCAAAAGAAGAAATCAAAAAATAATTAGATTCTAATTATTACAAAAAAAGCCGCTATTTAGCGGCTTTTTTTATTTGATACTGTCTATATTTTTTGGATAAAAACTTGTAAAATAGAATTTGAATTCTTTCTGGAATTTCACAGGCGAAGCCTTCAGCATATATTGTGCTTTTCTATTAACTGTAGTAATATAAGTTCTCTTGTTATCATAATATTCTACATCAAAAGTTGCAAAGTCAAGCGTATCCTTTTCCTTAATTTTTTTTGATGTCATTAGGTTATTGACTTTTGCATATCTTACTTTCAGGCTATCCATTTCCTTTAACAAAGGCTTAAGGTTATTTGAATCTTTTGTAAGAAAATGAGCTTGCATCTGTGTATAGATAACGGAATCTATTTCAGTATCCTTATTTCCGGATGTATAAAGTGCCGATAAATCTAATAGATCCTGGACTTTTTGCGAAGTAATCACATTAGTAGCCTGCAAACTATCCAGCTTTGTTTTGGAATAGGTTGCGTTATTGTTAGCATTTCTGAGTGTTTCCAGAGAATTATCATCACCTTCGTATTTTTTATTACAGGATATAATTCCGATAATCAGCAGAGCTGGAATCAACATCCATTTATATAAGTTATTTTTCTTTTCCATCATCAGTAATTTTGAATTTAATCATGACTATTTTACCGTTTTTCATCTGAGAATCGATCACTTCCAAATTTTCCAGTGATGTTGTAGGAAGCGTAACCAGCGAGATGTATTTTTGTTTATCCATTGTTTCAATGCCATAGATGTCACTATCTACAACCTGATAAATCAATGCGTTGTCACTTATAAGCCTGTTGAGTTCATTAGTTTTTTTCTTAAAGTCCGTGATTGATTTTGAATAATAATAAAGCTGAATGGCATAGTCATTAGGCTTCAACTCAATATTTTCTGATTCCGGAGCGCTTGTCAAATCCCTGCTGACAGTGTCTGTCTTGTAGAAAGGGGAAGAGATGATCATCTTAAGCTTCTTGCTTTTTGTTTCGTAAACAAAGGGAGAGTTAGGCTTCACTTTAAAAAGTATGGGAGATTCGTTTTCTCTGATGATTTTTACATCCAATTCTCCTTTTATAGAAGAATTTCTGTCAGCGTCAGTAAAAGCGTAAGTGTATTTTTTATAAAATAAATTGTCATAAAATACCAAAATCAAAACAACAGCAAATAAAAATGCAGAAATGCCTAACCACAAATATGTTCTCAGGAAATTTTGTTTAGGTTTATTAAAATTGATATTCTGATTAATCTCGTCAAACGCCTGATTGTCGATTGAGACCGGCGGTTTTTCAGCAATTGTAACTGGAACTTTTGACTCTATTACCTCAGGTTTGTTCTCTGAAGGAACTTCGACAGGTAAAGATGTCTGAAAGCTATCATTGACTGCTGTTACGATTGGGTTTTTCTTTTTGAATTCGAACCAGGAATTATAGCCTGCATAGACAGAAAGGATATTCAGCATATCGATTCTCGGGATTTTTTCCTGAGCATTATTTTTGAAATAAGTGTAAAAGGTTTTTTCGCTAATATTTCCTTTGGCTTTTTGTCTTAAGTCCTCTTGAAAATATATAATGTCAATACCCTTCCATTTGGAAATGTCATCATAGGACGGCGAGTGTGTCTCAAGATATTTTTCCTGAACGGCCCTTTTTAAGGATTGAAAATGTGAAAATTCTATATCGCTCAAAGTTGTATTTTGTTCTTAATTTGTTGATTTACAGTTGTTCTTATTTGTAAATCGTGTTTTACAAATATATTACAATTAATTTTCAAAAACAAGATTTATTTGTTGTCATAATTTTGTCCCGTTCAAATAAGGACAATCTATTAACTAACAATTTAATTTAATTATTATGAAAAAGTCATTATTCGTAGCTGCTATCGCTGCTGTTGCTCTTGTAGCTTGTAAAAAAACTGAAAACGTAGAAACTGCATCTGCTGATTCTGCTGTAGTAGATTCTTCTGCTGCAACTCTTGATTCTGCTGCTGCTAAAGTTGATTCTGCTGCTGTAAAAGTTGATTCTGCTGCTGCTAAAGTAGAAGGAGCTGCTAAAAAAGTTGATTCAGCTGCTGCTAAAAAATAATCTTAACCCTGTTAAGAATTATAAACCGCTTCTTTTAGAGGCGGTTTTTTTATTTGTCTAATTTCTGTCTCAGAATTTCGTAGCAAGTAATGGCAGCAGCGTTACTCAGGTTAAGAGAATCAATAGTTCCGGACATTGGAATCAACACATTTTCTCCTTTTCCTTTCCAGAAGTCACTCAAACCTGAATGTTCTGTTCCAAATAAAACAGCAGATTTGGCAGTCAAATCTTTCTCCTGAATAGGTTTTGCATCATCACTCATAAAAGTAGTGAAAATGTTGTAGTCATTGATTTTTAAGAATTCTAAAGTTTCTTCATTAGAAGCCTGGAAAATATTCATCCCGAAAAGACAACCAACACTTGAGCGGATAACGTTTGGGTTGTAGAAGTCCGTTCTTGTATCGGTAACAATCAAAGCGTTTATTCCAAATGCTTCGCAACTTCTTAGGATTGCTCCAAGATTTCCCGGTTTCTCCACACTTTCTAAAATGATGATTGCCGAATCTTGTTTCGGTTTGAATTCATCAAGATTCCTTTGTTCTAATTTATAAATTCCTATAATTCCTTCGGTTGTTCCGCGATAGGCGATTTTTTCATAAAGCTTTTCCGAGACAAAATGAATTTTGGAATCGGGCAATATTCCTTTGAAAATAGTTTCGCAGATAAAATATTCTTCCGGCTGATTTCCGAAATGTAATGCGCGTTCGTTTTCCTGCTGACCTTCTACGATGAAAACACCGGCTTTTCTTCTGTCCTGGTTTTTGGATAGAAGTCGGGTCAATCTTTTTATTTTTTCGTTTTGAAGGCTTTCTATGAGCATTTTTATATTTTTTGCAAATGTACAAAGTAGTTATGAATGATGCGTTATGAGTCGTGAAATGAATTTTTGACTAATATTTAACTCTGCGCAGTGCGTGAGGGATAGTAACGGAAATCCTTTTTGAACGCCCATGCGTTCAAAAAGATTGCAGTGGATAGCCCGGCCCGAGCTGTTGCATTGCTGAAGGCGAGGGACACGTCCAAATTGTTATAATGAGAAGATAAAAAATATCTATCTTTGTTTTATGATTTTACGAGGAGAAAATTTAATCAAGGAATACGGACCGAAAAAGGTGGTAAAAGGCGTGTCGTTGGAGGTTCAACAAGGTGAAATTGTCGGACTTTTGGGACCAAACGGAGCAGGAAAAACAACATCTTTTTATATGATTGTAGGATTGGTGAAGCCAACCTTGGGCAATGTATTTCTGGATGATCAGAATATCACACAAGATGCAATGTACAGGCGAGCGCAGAAAGGAATCGGTTATCTCGCGCAGGAAGCTTCGGTTTTCAGGAAGCTATCTGTTGAAGATAATATCCTGGGAGTTTTGCAACTGACGAAGCTATCAAAAAAGGAGCAGAGAAAAAAATGTGATGAATTGATTGAAGAATTCCACCTGGAACACGTTCGTAAAAACCGAGGTGATCTGCTTTCCGGAGGTGAAAGACGTAGAACGGAAATTGCACGTTGTCTGGCAACAAGTCCGAATTTTATCCTTCTGGATGAGCCTTTTGCAGGCGTTGACCCGATTGCGGTAGAAGATATTCAGAAAATTGTAAGGTCTCTCGTAGAGAAAAATATCGGAATTCTGATCACCGATCACAACGTTCAGCAGACTTTGGCGATTACCAACAAAACTTATATTATGTTCGAAGGGAAAATCCTGAAAGAAGGTTTGCCGGAAGATCTTGCCAATGACCCGGAAGTGAGACAGGCTTATCTTGGAGAAAACTTCAGGTTTGAAAAGTTTTAGATTGTATCGCAAAGGCGGACATTTTAAATTTGTTATAAATATATAAAGTCGCAAAGGAAAACTTGGCGGCTTTTTTATTGCTCAAATCAAATATTTCTGCGCCTTTGCAAAAAAAAATTATTCAAAAATCCTACTGACAAACCATTGTCACAACAGCGTTATAAATTTGTATCAAATAAAACAAACTATTATGAACGCAAACGCAAAAGTCCTTGACTCACAACAACTTTTAATCCATTGGCAAGGCCACAGAAATCTGACCAGAAGAGTGATTGAAGCTTTTCCCGAGAAAGATTTATTCGAATTCTCGATTGGTGGAATGAGACCGTTTTCAAAATTAGCTCTTGAACTGATTGCTATTGGCGGACCAGCCCTGAAATCTATTGTTGAAGGGACAATTAATAAATTCGATGAAACTTTCAACCCTACAACCAAAGATGAGCTTTTGGCAAAATGGGATGAAGAAACGGAAACTATTAACGAATATTTTTCTCAGATTTCAGAGGAACGTTTTCAGGAAATGTTCAATCTTTTTGGACAATACGAGTTTCCTATTTATCAGAATATTCTATATTTTGTGGATAATGAGATTCATCACAGAGGACAAGGTTATGTTTACCTGAGAGCTTTGGGAATTGAACCTCCGTTTTTCTGGGAAAGAGAAAGATAATTTTATACGCTTGATTTGATTTTAAAGTCTGCTTTTTGGCAGACTTTATTTTTTGTTCAATTGATTAGAAATTTTACTAATTAAATCATTCATCGTATCTTTGAGATATTCAGGTTCAAGGATTTCCGCAAAATCTGCAAACGTAATTAGCCAGCGCGGAAAACCTTCATCGATCCACTCAGTTTCAAAGGTCATCAGCATCCGGTTACTGTTTTCTTCTTCAGAAATCAATCCATAATATTTTTTAGAATTAACCAGAAAAGGCAGGATTTTTTTCTCAACCAAAAGTTTAACACTCACTTTTTGATTCTTTGATTTTTTTCGGTAATCTCCAACATTTCCATATTCTTGATGAAAGGAATTCTGAGTTTTCTCGATTTTCAAAATTCTATCTACACGAAATTGTCGGAAATCCTTTCGCATTGTACAAAACGCCATCATATACCAGTAATTGACTTCGTAGAAAATACCAACCGCTTCGATAATTCTTTCGCTAGCCTCGTCTTTTACATTTTTATAACTGATTTTTAACTGGTTCTTTTCGGCAATGCTTTCCAGAATTATTGGAATAATATTTTTGACATTGTCAGAATTTTTCGGGCGATAGGAATAGATGTCAATTTGATTCTCAATAGTCGTAACCAGATGTTTCTCCGAGTTTCTGATGACTGCTTTCACTTTTTCCATTGCGGAATTGTAATGAGAGTCGAGACTTTCATGAGAAAACTTCTGCATCAGTTTTTCTGCAGTAATGAAACTTAGAACTTCTTCTTTTGTGAACATCACGGGTGGAAGTTTATAACCGTCAACCAAAGAATAACCGGAACCCGCTTCTCCAAAAATCGGAATGCCGGCATTTTCCAAAGTCTTGATGTCTCTGTAAATCGTTCTGATACTGACATCAAATTTCTCAGCCAAATCCTGCGCTCGGACAATCGATTTGGTTTGTAGTTGTGTTAGAATCGAAGTAACTCGGTCTATTTTTTTAATGTAATGGTCTTCATTCATCCTTATAAGTTTTCACCAATCTATCCAGATTCAGACTCCTGGCAGACGCATCGAAAATTTCTCGGTAAGTTCCATCTTTTTCGTATAACTCTTCGTGCGTTCCGTTTTCCACAACTTCGCCTTTTTTCATCACGTAAATCATATCAGAATCCAAAATTTGCGACAACGAGTGCGAAATAATAATCACAGTTCTGTCTTTTTTAATCGCATCCAGAGAGTTTTTGATTTGTTCCGTTGCAATCGCGTCCAGACTTGCAGTGGGTTCATCCAGAAAAATAATTGGTGGATTTTTCAGGAATAATCTTGCAATGGCAATTCTCTGTTGCTGACCTCCGGAAAGCTGTGTCGCATCGTGATTGTAACCATCTGGTAAATCCAAAATCTGCTCGTGAAGATAAGCTTTGGTCGCCGCTTCTTTGATTTGGTCCAAAGTGGCTTCAAGATTGCCGTAGCGTATATTATCTTCAATACTTCCTTTGAAAATATGATTTTTCTGAAGCACCAGACCAAGGTCATCACGCAAATAATCATTGTCAAAATCATTCAGATTGTTGCCATCCAAAAGGATTTCTCCGGAATCAGGTTCGTAAAACTTACAAAGCAAATTGATAACTGTTGATTTTCCAGCACCACTCAATCCAACCAAAGCCGTTGTTTTCCCATTTTCGATTTTGAGAGAAACATTTTTCAAGGCTTTCATACCGTTAGGATAAGTGAAATCCACGTTTTTGATTTCAAAGTTACCTTGAATTGGAATATTATCAATCGTTCCGTTAGGTTCGGTTTCGTCGTCGTCATTTAGGATTTCAAAATAACCTTCGGCATAGATAAAAGCATCATTCATATCATCATAAATCCTGTGAAGCTGGCGAATCGGCGCAGAAACGTTATTGAACAACATAATGTGAAGCATAATCGCACCAATCGTCATTTGCTGGTCAAGCACCAGATAAACGGTCAAAAGGATAATCAGAACAACGCCAAATTGCTCGATAAAAGTTTTCAAACCATCGAAAATAAAACTCGTTCTGCGCGTGTACAACTGGCTTTCCATCAAATGCATCTGGAGATTGTACTGTTTTCTGCCTTCAAATTTTTCACGGACAAAACTCTTAATGACCATTATGGAATTGATAAGATTCAGAAGTCCGGATGTTTTTTGTTCTCGTTGATTTCTTAAAGTCCGTCTTACATTTCCTAATTTTTTAGCTTGCCTCGAGGTTACATAAAAGTAAATCGGAATTACAAAAGTCGAAACCAAACCAACGTAAAGATTCTGCATATACATTACAATCAAAGCAATAATGGCAGTTGAAAATAAGGGCAAAATATCAATGAAAAAATTTTGAACCAATTTTGTCAAGCTTTCAATTCCTCTGTCGATGCGGATTTGAAGTTTTCCTGATTCGTGTCTATCGTCGTTATAATAAGCAATTCGGTAGGTTAGAATTTTGTCAATCGCCGCTTGTGCCAATTCTGAACTAACATTAATTCGGATCTTTTCGCCATAAAATTTCTGACCAAACTGAATGAAAATATTGGCTAATTCTTTTCCTAAAAGTATAATTGAAATCAGAATCAAAATATGTATCCCTTCCGACATCGGATGTGGAAGCTGCGTCAGCTTAGTTACTTCATCAACCGTATATTTCAAGACAATCGGATTGACCTGAGCGAACAAAGCACCGATAAAAGTCAAAGCCAAAGTCCCGAAAACCATCCATTTGTAAGGTTTTATAAAACTTTTCAGTTGATTGAAAATATGGATAAGATTGGTTGTTTTCTGAAAAGGTTTTTTCATATCAGCAAGTTAGGAAATATTGGAGTTTAACACAAAGACACAAAAGTTTTTATTCTCATTGATGATTTTTTAAGGCATAAGAAAAATCAAAGATTTTAATTTCTGACAAAGTCAAACCTTGTGCCTTAAAAACATTAGAATACTTCAAATTAATTCTTTGTGCCATTGTGTTTGACCTCAATATTCAAATAAAAAAAGTTAATTTTAAACTTTCATAAAAAGAAACAATGAAAATATATACAAAAACCGGCGACAAAGGTGAAACCGGACTTTATGGCGGAAGTAGAATCTCCAAAGCCAGCGCAAGAGTAGAATCTTATGGAAACATCGATGAACTGAATGCTAATATTGGCGTTGCGAAATCTCATATCGAAGATGTAAGTATCATTAATCAGCTTAAGAAAATTCAATTTGATTTGTTTACGGTTGGTTCCGAAGCTTCGACCCCGATTGATAAATTGTTTTTGGCTAATGGAAAAGCACGGCTTCCACTTGTGATTTCTGATAAAGAAATTGAAGAATTGGAAACTTGGATGGACGAAATGGAAGAGAAAGTTGAGCCTTTGCAATATTTCATTTTGCCCGGCGGTGGAAAAGCGGCGACTTTTCTTCACGTAGCGAGAACGGTTTGCAGACGTGCAGAACGCAGTTTGGTTTTTCTCAATCAATCCGAAGAAGTACGAGCGGAATTAATCAAATATCTGAATCGTTTGTCAGATTACCTTTTTGTTTTGGCAAGATATGTTTCGAAACTTCATAATGAGCCGGAAGAATATTGGAATCCGAATGATAGAAGTTAAGATGATGATAAAGATAATTTTGATCTTAATTGGTGCTGTTTTTCTATCATCTTGCACAGTTTCGAAACCTACGAATGAGACTGATAAAGGCTTTTTCTTTAAATGGAAATATAAAAAAGATAATGAGAAATAAAGCACTTCTTTTCATCAACGGAGATTCTCCGAAATCAATTCCGAATTTGTCAGGTTATGATTTGATTGCTTGTACAGATGGTGCATTTCATTATTTGAAACAACTGAAATTTCCATTGGACAAACTGGACTTTATTTCCGGCGATTTCGATTCTCATAAAATTGAGGAAGAGATTCTTCGACAGGCTCAGAATGACAATTTTGAAATCATAGAAACGCCTGACCAGAACAAAACGGATTTTCATAAAGCCTTAGAAATCATTATCGAAAAAGGATTTGATGAAATTGATGTTTACGGTGGAAGTGGAGGTGAACAAGACCATTTTCTCGGGAATCTGAGTGTAGCTTTTGCTTTTAAGGATAAAGTGAATCTTCGTTTTTTTGATGAATACTCTTCATATTACTTTATTCCGAAAAAATTCGCAATTTCTGATGTTAAAGGGAAGATGATTTCTTTGATGCCTTTTCCTATAGCAAAAAATATCGAAACAAAAGGGTTGAAATGGCCTTTGTATAAAGAAGATTTAATTTTGGGAGAACGGATCGGAACACGGAATGTTGCTGAAAATAAAGATGTTATAATTGAGTATAAACAAGGTGACCTGCTGATTTTTGTTGGGAATTAATTCATTAATTTTTATGGAATTATTAACGTGAATATTCAGTTTATTTCATCATTTTTGCATCGTAAAACAATTAAACTTTTTTAGCCAGAAATGAAAATAAAATATTCTGAACTAATTGATCAAACGCTTTATTTTCCAACTGAGGAATTCAGTGTAGAAGAAAATAATCTGAAGTTCCACGACATTAATCTGATGGAGGTTGTGGAAAAATTCGGGACTCCTTTGAAGTTCAATTATTTACCAAAAATATCTCAGAATATAGAAAGGGCAAAATTCTGGTTCAAAGAAGCTTTTGAAAAGAACGATTATCAGAAAAATTACAGATATTGCTACTGCACAAAGTCCAGTCATTTTGCATTTGTTGTAGAAGAAGCGTTGAAAAATGACATCAGTCTGGAGACGTCTTCGGCTTATGATATGGATATCGTGAAGTCGCTTTACGACAAAGGAAAAGTGACTAAAGATATCGAAGTCATTTGCAACGGTTTCAAAACTGATGATTATTTGGCGAAAATTTCGGAGCTGATTAATAATGGTTTCGAAAATATCACGCCGATTCTTGATAACTACAGAGAGTTGGATAAGCTAACGGAAAGTATCGACAGGACTTTTGACATCGGAATCAGAATTGCTTCTGAGGAAGAACCGAAGTTCGAATTTTATACCTCAAGATTAGGAATCGGATACAAAGACATTATTCCTTATTACAGTCAAAAAATTGCTGAACATCCGAATGCTAGGCTGAAAATGCTTCACTTTTTCATCAATACCGGAATCAAAGACACGGCTTATTATTGGAACGAATTGTACAAATGTCTTCGCGTCTATGCTAGATTGAAAAAGATTGCGCCGGAAGTTGACTCGTTGAATATCGGTGGTGGTTTCCCAATTAAAACATCCTTGAATTTTGATTACGATTATGCTTATATGGTGAACGAAATTGTATCCCAAATCAAAAAATTCTGCGAAGAAGAAGGTGTTGAAGAACCTAATATCTATACAGAATTTGGAAGCTTCACAGTTGGAGAAAGTGGTGGCCATCTTTATAAAATAATTTCTCAGAAACGTCAGAACGACCGGGAAAAATGGAATATGATTGACTCGTCTTTTATGACAACTTTGCCTGATACTTGGGCGATTTCCCGTCACTTCATTATGTTGCCGTTGAATCGTTGGGATGATTCTTATGAAAGAGTTTTTCTTGGTGGATTGACTTGTGATTCAGATGATTATTATAATTCTGAACAGCATACGAATGCGATCTATCTGCCAGTTTTCAATGAAACGAAACCTTTGTACATTGGTTTTTTCCATACAGGCGCTTATCAGGAAACTATAGGTGGTTACGGCGGTGTTCACCACTGTCTGATGCCTCAGCCAAAACATATTTTGATTGATAAGGATGAAGACGGAAACTTCACTTACGAACTATTCCGGGAAGAACAAAGGCCAGAAGATGTTTTGAAACTTTTGGGATATTAAATTCAGACAATAGACTTTTAGATAAAAGATAATAGACGAGAAAAAGCGGAAATTTATTTCCGCTTTTTTTATTTGATTTTTCTCGTAGGTTTTATGAATTAAGCCGATTTTTTACAATCAGCGTAATCTATCTAATCAGCGAGAGAAATATTTTTTTTATTTGATTTCAGTAACGAACTCGTCTTTTGGAGTTCTGTATTTTTTAAGATTCACCAGCCAGTCGCCATTTTCTTCTCTGTAGCCCAGCGGTAAAATCACAACACTTTTCAAACCTTTCTCAGGGAATCCTAACAATTCATCAAGAGCAGCATTATTAAAACCTTCCATTGGTGTTGCATCTACTTTCTGCTCAGCAGCTGCAGCAATTGCCAATCCAAAAGAAATGTAGGCTTGTTTTGCAGCGTGTGTCGCATGCCATTCCTTTCCAAGCGGTTCGTACATTCCCCATAATCTGGTTTTGTAGTCATCCATTGCTTCTTTAGGGATTCCCCTTTCAGATGTTGTTTTTTCAAAAACTTCGGAGATGCTGTTGTGAGAATAACCGTCCCAGGCTGCCCAAACCAAAAGGTGAGAGCCGTCTGTAATCTGCGCCTGGTCAAAAGCAATCGGCCGGATTTTTTCTAATAATTCTTTATTGGAAATGACGAATAATCTGTAAGGTTGCAAACCTGATGACGAAGGTGCCAATCTTGCAGCTTCTACGATGTAATCTACCTTATCTTGAGGGACGGCTTGTCCATTCATTTTCTTGGTTGCGTACCGCCAGTTTAAGTCTTCTAATAAACTCATTTTTTATAATTTTCTTGATTTGAGGCATCAAAGTTAAAAAACAAAAGTTTATATTTGTAATTAAGTTACTAAAAGTTACTGTTACAAAAAGGTAACTTATTTGATAATTAGTAAGTTGTGAAATTGAATTAACGTAAATTTAATTTACATTTCTTCAATAAAAGATATTATTTATGAAAATTAAATGTTGTAAAACCAACCTTCTCGCTGTACAGGATACAATGGATATTTTGAAAGGGCGATGGAAAGTTCAAATTATTGCGGCGCTTTGTTATGACAAAATGCGATTCTCTGATTTGCAGAAAGAAATCGCAGGTGTTTCTTCGAAAATGTTGAGCAGCGAACTGAAAGATTTGGAAATCAATCAATTGGTAACAAGAACAGTTCTCAGCACACAACCGATTAGTGTGGAATATGAATTAACGGACTACGGACGAACTTTGAAAAAAATCATTGAGAATCTTGCAGAATGGGGCATTGAGCACAGAAAAAAGATTACAGGCAAAATTCCCGAAGTTGCTGAAATTTAAAGGCTTCAAAAAACGAAGCCTTTAAATTTTTATTCTTTTGTGAAATGGTATATTTTCCCATTCTGCTTCAGCTGCAATTGATTCGGGAAGAAAACCACCTCGATGTTAGCTGGTGCGAATTTGAACAGATCTTTATCAACGTATTCCAAAGGAAATGCTGATTGTCCTTTTCCCTGCGCCAATAATTGATCATCTTCCGAATAGATTTTCAAACCCATAGCAATATCAGGCGAAGTATAATTACCAATATATTTTTGGAATTTCTCAGGTGTTTTAGAAATATCATTAGTTTGAGTTCCAAATTTTGGATATTCATAACCTGAATCATAAATCAAACTCAGGATACCGATAGCCAGATTATTGTGGGGAAATTCTTCTCCATTAATAATCATAGAAACCGAATAATCTTCTTTTGTATTATAAGAGGTGATCGAGTGGCTTCCGGCTGTATCACCTCCGTGTCCAAAAGAAACCTGATTGTAAAACGGAACAGGCATTATTCCTAATCCGAATTTTAAATCTGAACTTGGCTTTGGCAACATGTTTTCCAGTGTTTCTTTTTTAACGAATTTATTGTTAAATAAGGCATTAATAAAAAGATTTAGATCATAAGGTGTTGAAACAATATCGCCCAAACCGATGCAATTGTGAAAATCGAAATCCTTTATTTCCATCCAATTACCGTCTTTATTCTTGTAAGATCTGAAAACATTGGTAGGATTGTCCAAAACTGACAAAGTATTTTTCATATTCGCTTTGCTCGTGATTTTTTCCTTTAAGAGAATATTATAAGGTTTTTTTGTAATTTTCTCCAGAATCCTGCTCAAAAGATAATATCCGGAATTGGAATATCTCGTTTTTTCTCCCGGCTGAAACTCTACGCCTTGTGCTTTGATCGTGTCAAGAATTGTTTTGTCTCCGACTGGTTTTTTGAATAACCATTGATAATGTTCTCCAACATAATCTCCCAGACCGCTGGTGTGATTCATTAGTTTTTCGATGGTGATTTTGTCTGCATTTGGAATGTCAGGATAATATTTGGACAGCTTGTCGTTGATGTTCAGTTTTCCTTTTTCTACCTGTTGCATCAGCATTACGGCTGTAAACAATTTGCTGATAGATCCAACCTGATACTGTGTGTCGGGATTCCATTTGACATTTGGTAATTGGTCTTGTCCGAAATTTCTTTGATAAATTTCTTTCCCATTTCTGAAAATCGAAATACTTCCAACAGACTGTTTGTTCGCCGTCAGGTAGTTTAAGAAATCATCAATTTTCTTAGTATTGATTTCTCTGTTGCCGATGTCTTTGATTTTTTGATCTTGTGGACTTGACTTAACGGTGCCGTCATTTCGGTAAAGATTTAACGGGAACGATCTTGAATTCTGTTCTAAGGTTCCTTCAAAATGATCGGTTTTGTATAGACCTTTGTAAGAAGCTTTCAGCTCATTCATTTCAAAAATCAATTCATCGTTACGGAATTCGGTTTTATCGACTGTAATAATTTTGTCTCCTTGCTTTGGACTTCTCGCAGTAGAAACATAAGCGTTGTTTTCTTTTTTGATATCAAGAAGCAAAGGCAGTTTCATTGCGCCTAGATCGATTTCTCCTCTCCAGGAACCTGTTAAATCCTGGGCGTAAAAAGTCTGTGCCAATAAAATCAGCACCAATAAAAGCTTGGTTTTCATATATTTAAATTTTGGTTAAAGTATCGATTGACTCACGATTGTCAGTATCAATGAAACAACTACGAAGAGAACAATGTGTTGCCACTTTTTGATATTGGTAGCCGTTTTGAATCCGTTATAATACAATACGAAACTGTAAATCATCAATGGTAAAGTTGCTAATGCAAAAGCCGTAACTACAATGAGATTAATTGTTTCCACTTGACCTGGATCGCCTGCGCTTTTTGTAACACTATCCGTAGCATTCTTAAAAAATGACATTCCGTAGACTGGCATTATTATAATTAATGGAATGGCAGATATGAGAATAGTATTAATGATATCGATGATTCTTGTTCTATTATTAAAGAATTTGGCAAGTATAAATAAAATAATAATTGCAAAGAGAAAGCTTAAAGAATTAATTCTCGCAACATCCCAAATCGTTTGATTTTCATCTAAATGAGAAAGATGAAAAATACTGTCATTTACATTTCCGGAATAATAACAACCAAAGATGTTCACAATGAAAAATATAATTCCTGTAATAAGCAGATGTATATCATTAAATTTCCCAAACGGATTGAATATAGTTCTCCAGGTCATAGTCTTACTTTTGAAGTTTTTTTACTTTTTCGATGAGATCATCCATTTTGTTTCTCATTGTTGGGTAGGACAATTCAGCCTGTTTTGCCATTTCTTTGATGCTTCCGCTGGACAGAAAAAAATTGAGGACGAACTCTTGCTCTTCCCTGTTCAGTTTCAAAAGAACAGGTAATTCGTAGTCTCCATTCACCTGAGTTGCACAAGATGGACAAGTCATCTGGCTTACATTCAGAGTATGATCGCAGCTTGGACATATGATTGGAAGTTTCATTTATTCTATTTTTGTTTTACAAATGTAATGATAATTTTAATAAAGTTAAAAAATATTTTAATTTTATTAAAATTATTTTTTGATTTTGAATAATAAAAAACCTCTCATTATTGAGAGGTTCACTTACATAAATACAATTTATAATTAATTTGTGATCTTAGTTTTATTTTCGGGTTTTACATAATCACTGTAGCTGATTGGCGAATAAGCTTTTTGCTCTACAATGTTTTTTGTAGCTCTCCAGTAATTCTGATCAAATTTTTTCATCAGTGTAATAGAGCACAAAAGCGCCTTGTTGGTTATTTTAACTTTTACTGAAGTAATGTAATTGCTGTCTGAATAATTGAATTGTGGAATCTTATCATCGGATTCGCTGGATTCTCCGTTAGAATAAGCTACAGTCCATTTGTAGAGATAATCAGAAGAATTGGCATTGGGAAAGAATGAAATAATGGATTCATTAACTTTCACATCTTTGAAATCATCGATTTTGATTCCGCAGCTGTTTTCAACAAGTTGTTGCCTGGAATCAATAATATTAATATCTTTCTCACATTGGACTAATCCTTTAGCTGTTAAAACAGAAACGGATATTGTACTTTTACCAGTACCTTTTCCTGTGACATTGATCTTATTGATCTTACTGTTTTCTTCAATTTTAACAACGTCATCATTTGATACTTTCCAGGAGTAACATTCTTCACATTGTGCTTTTGTATCAACTGTGAAAGTTGTTGTTTCGTTCTGAACCGGAATTTTGCTTGCAGTGATGGTACATTGCCCATATAAGCTTGTGATCGCCAGGAATCCGGCAATCGGAATAAATAAATTTTTCATCTTTATAAGTGTGTCCTGCAAAGATAAAATAAATTTTATACCTGAATCACACCTAGATTAAATTTTTCTGTAATTGGAGAATGGTTGGCTGCTTCTATTCCCATACTGATCCACTTTCTTGTATCAATTGGATTGATGATGGCATCTGTCCAAAGTCTTGCTGCAGCATAAGTAGGTTGGGTCTGTTTGTTATAATCCTTCAGGATTTTATCCAGAATATCTTTTCTTTCTTCTTCCGAAATTTCTTTTCCCTGTTTTTTGAGTGCTGATTCCTGGATTTGTAAAAGAACATTCCCTGCCTGTGAACCACCCATTACTGCCAGTTCTGCCCATGGCCAGGCGACAATTAATCTAGGATCATATGCTTTTCCGCACATTGCGTAATTTCCAGCGCCATAAGAATTTCCTGTAATCACAGTGAATTTCGGAACTACCGAATTGGATACAGCATTGACCATTTTTGCACCGTCCTTGATGATGCCGCCGTGTTCGGATTTTGAACCAACCATAAAACCTGTAACGTCCTGAAGAAATACCAACGGTATTTTTCGTTGATTACAATTCGCAATAAAACGGGTCGCCTTGTCAGCAGAGTCAGAGTAGATAACACCGCCAAACTGCATCTCGCCTTTGCCGCTTTTTACAAGTTTTCTTTGATTAGCAACAATTCCTACACTCCAGCCATCGATTCTGGCTGTTGCACAAATAATGCTTTTCCCATAATCTGGTTTATATTCTTCGTATTCCGAATTATCTACAAGACATTTGATGATTTCAAAAGTATCATATTGCTCAGATCTCACGGCCGGCATTATTCCGAAAATATTTTCCGGACTTTCTTTTGGAGGAAAGCTTTCGGTTCTGTCAAAGCCAGCTTTTTCGAAATCTCCAATAGATTTCATTATATTTTTGATGCGATCCAAAGCATCCTTGTCATCCTTGGCTTTATAATCTGTAACACCAGAGATTTCACAATGTGTAGTTGCTCCGCCAAGTGTTTCGTTATCGATATTTTCTCCAATTGCCGCTTTTACAAGATAACTTCCTGCCAGAAAAATACTTCCTGTTCTATCCACAATCATTGCTTCATCACTCATAATCGGAAGATAAGCGCCACCGGCAACACAACTTCCCATAATGGCAGAAATCTGGATAATTCCTGCAGAACTCATTTTCGCATTATTTCTAAAAATTCTGCCAAACATCTCTTTATCCGGGAAAATCTCATCTTGCATTGGAAGATAGACACCTGCAGAATCAACAAGGTAGATAATTGGCAAACGGTTTTCCATAGCGATTTCCTGAGCTCTCAAATTTTTCTTGCCTGTGATCGGAAACCATGCTCCGGCTTTTACAGTAGCATCATTCGCAACAACTATACATTGTTTACCAGAGATATATCCGATTTTTACAACAACGCCGCCTGCTGGACAACCGCCTTCTTTATCGTACATTTCATAACCTGCAAATGCCCCGATTTCTATAGAGTCAGAATTCTTATCAAAAAGATACTCAACACGTTCTCTGGCAGTCATTTTTCCCTGATCGCGTTGTTTCTGAAGTGCTTTTTCACCGCCGCCTAATTTGATTTTTGCCAAAGCTGCTCTGATGTCAGAAAGTTTCAGTTTGTTGATATCTTCTCTTTTATTGAATTCTAAATCCATAAGGGTTTTCTTTGGGCCTAAAGATAAAATTTTTTGACATATACCAAAACGAAAGAGTTTATTAATTATACAATCGTATTGATGGGTACTAAAATTTAATATTCGTTTTGTAATATTTTTTAATTTTTGGCGTTTTATTGATTAAATGAGATAAATTTTTAGTTAGTTTATGTTTATTTTTAATAAGTTTTCTTATTAAAAGATCCGTATAAAATTTTATACGGATTTTTTCATGTATTGATTAGAAAATATGCTCTGTGAACCCATAAATTTATCTTAGTTTTGCAAATCAAAATCAATATTTCCAATGAAGAATTCTTATTTGCTGCGGTTACATTTTATCGTTTTTTTATGGGGATTCACGGCTATTTTAGGAAAATTGATTTCGGCTGATGCACACATCCTTGTTTTTTACAGAATGTCATTTGCTGCAGTTTTCCTTTATTTATATCTTCGGATTGTAAAAAAGGAAAGCATCAAAGTGACAAAAGGCTTATTATTAAAATTAGTAGGGATCGGAAGCGTAATGGCTTTTCACTGGCTGTTCTTTTTCCAGTCTATCAAGGTTTCCAATGTGTCGATAGCTTTATCATGTTTGTCATTATCAACGTTATTTGCTGCATTGATAGAACCTTTGATATTCAGAAGGAAACCGGATTGGATGGAAATTGTTATCGGCGTTATTATTGTGATTTGTATTTCTATGATTTTCAATGCCGAGCTGAAATATAAAGAAGGCATATTTTATGGCATTCTTTGCGCACTTTTCGGGACGATCTTTTCTGTTTTCAATGGTAAAATTTTTGGTAAAACCAGTTCCGGGAATATTATTTTCTACGAGATTGCCGGCGGTTGGTTAATCATCAGTTTGTTTTTTATTTTCACAGGACAAATTTCTTCTGTCAGTGAAATAAGTTATACAGATATTGCGTTAATAACATTATTGGCTTCTGTTTTTACTGCTTATCCAATGTTTGAAAGTGTCAAGTTGATGAAGTTTATTTCACCTTTCACGTTGATTTTGACCGTAAATCTGGAGCCTGTTTATGGGATTATTCTGGCTTTTTTTATCTTTGGAGCATCAGAACATATGAGTCCTGTTTTTTATATTGCTTCCTTGGTGATGATTATAGCAATTGTTATCAACGGCATTATAAAATCAAGACGGAAAAAAGAAGATATAACTACAGAAACCAATCATCTGTAAACAGCTTTTGATGAAAAGAATTTTATTTTTCTTACTGATTGTTTTTTCGCAACTTGTTGATGCTCAAATCATCAGGAAGTATTCTAATGAATTTTTGAATATTGGTGCCGGTGCCAGAGGTTTGGCAATGGGAGGAGCTGTTGTTTCTAACCAGGATGATGTTTATTCCCCTATGTGGAATCCGGCAGGATTGATGAAAATTGACCGCGACTGGCAGGCTGCGGCGATGCATGCAGAATATTTTGAATCCATTGCCAAATACGATTATATCGCCTATGCGAAGCCTTTGGATTACGGAAACGGCGTTTTCGCAATTTCATTAGTAAGATTAGGTGTTGATAATATTCTTAATACAACTCAATTGATAGATTCTGAGGGAAATATTGATTATGATAAAATCAGTTCGTTTTCAACATCAGATTACGCAGCATTATTTTCTTACGCCTTTCATCCCAACGGAAATCAAAAATTAGATGTTGGGGCAACAGCAAAAGTGGTTTACCGAAATGTTGGAAAATTTGCAAGTGGTTATGGTTTTGGATTTGATTTAGGAGCTATTTACCATACAGATACCGATTGGAACTATGGATTTATGCTAAGAGATGCTACAACAACGGTCAATTTTTGGACCATTAATCAGAAAGAATTATCGGCAGTTGTGAATGGGGAAGAATTTAACCCGGCGCCAACGGACAAAATGGAAATCACAATGCCAAAACTGAATCTTGGTGTCAGCAGAACTTATGAGTTTAATAGAGATTTAAAATTATTACCGGAAGCAGGTGTCAACATAGATTTTGCTAAAACGGCTGCACTTATTTCCACCGATTTTGCCAGTATCACCCCTTATTTGGGTGGAGAATTGATTTTCCAGGATATGATTTTTGTAAGATTGGGATTGAATCGTTTCCAATCAATTACTGATATAGAAGACCTTAAAAGAAAAGTTTCTTTCCAGCCTAGTGCAGGTATAGGAATCCGTTACAAAGGTTTGACGCTGGATTATGCCATTACCAATTCCGGAATTGGCGGTTCTAATTTTTATTCCAATTTCTTTTCTCTGAAATTGGATATGCAGGGTTTTAGAAATTAGAAAAAATTATTAAATTCGAATTATGAAAAAGATACTTGGCTTATTATCAGTTTTTTTACTTGTTGCGATTAATGCTCAGACTGTTGGTGATTATAAATATGTCATGATTCCATCTGAATTTGCAACACTGAAAGAAAATTACGGAATGGATACGATTTTGAGAAATTCTCTGAAATCCAAAAAATATATAGTGTTATCTGCTGAAAAAAGTAACTGGCCTAATGATGCATTGATTAATCCATGTAAAATTTTGAATGCTGATGTTCTTAATGAAAAAAGCTTATTGAGAAACAAGATTTCCTTACAATTCAGGGATTGTAATAACAAAATCATTTACTCCGAAAAATCCAGCAGCACAATCAAAGAATTCGAACCTGGTTTTCAAGATGCTATGAGACAGGCTGCTGCAAAAATTCCTGTTTCCAATCCTGCCAATACATCTGTTGGTACAGCTCCCGCAAATGAAACCATTGCAATGCAAACAACTAACTCTGCTGCTAACAGCAAAGCTCAGGATATTAAAAAATCTGCCCAAAAATATTCTAAAGGTAACCTGACATTACAAAAAATACAAATTGATGAGTCTCAGTTTATCTTGGTTGATGGGAATAGCAGTGTTCCTTTTGCGACTTTTAAAACCACCGCAAAAAATGATGTTTTTCGTGTTAAACTTGCGTCTGGCGAGTCTACTTTGGGCTATTATGAAAATGGAAATATCGTTATAGAAATCCCTTTAAATACTGGAGACTTTGTCAAAGAAGTTTTTATAGCAAACTAAACAAGCAGTAATTTCAAATAAAAATAAAAAGCTCAGGTAATCTGAGCTTTCTTTTTCTGTAAATCCAGAATTATTTATTTGGTTGTGGAGTATATCGTAAATAAGGTTTTATGACCTTCACGCCTTTTGTAAACTTCTTTTCAGCATCTTCCTGGGAAACTGCCGGCGGTATAATCACATCCTCGCCGTCTTGCCAGTCAACAGGCGTTGCAACGCCATAACCGTCCACTAATTGTAAAGAATCCAAAACTCTAAGGATTTCAGAGAAATTTCTTCCCGTTGAAGCCGGGTAAGTAATAATTAATCTTACTTTTTTATTGGGATCGATAATTAATAAAGATCTTACAGTTAAAGTAGCACTGGCGTTCGGATGGATGAAATCATATAATTCTGAAACTTTTTTGTCCTGATCGGCAATAATCGGGAATTCAACTTCTGTATTCTGAGTTTCATTAATATCAGAGATCCAACCTTTGTGATTGTCAAGTCCGTCAACACTCAATGCTAAAACTTTTGTATTTCTTTTGTCAAATTCGGGTTTTAATTGTGATGTTTTTCCCAGTTCGGTTGTACAAACCGGCGTGTAGTCTGCGGGATGAGAAAATAAGATTCCCCAGGAATCGCCAAGATATTCGTAAAAGTTAATTTTTCCAAGACTGCTTTCTGCGTCAAAATCCGGAGCTGTATCACCAAGTTTAATAGACATATTTTTTAAATTTTGTAATTAATGGAAAACAAATTTAGGAATAAAAGTTTAATTCATACTAATTTGGTATTATTTATTTTTAATTATAAAAAAAACCACAAAACTGTGGTTTTTAATTTCTTTATAAGATTGGATTATAATGTTCCAACTTTACTGTCATTAATGTTGTATTTTTTAATAACTTCTTCGTATGACATTCTGTGAAGGTCAGTAGTATTAGCGTTTTTATTTCCATATACAGCAGGAACTAGAACAATTCTAAAGGTTTGACCATTGATGAAATTGGCTTTAAAATTATTGTCTTCTTTTATAGTCATATTAAAATCTGCTCTTAGATCAATCTGAACATCTGCTGTTGTAAAGTTAAAAGTATAATCCATTGTTCCCTCATTGAAAAAGTAAGACTTAGGAAGCGGTTCCCAAATAGGAGTGTTGGAGCCGGGATTATTTTTTCTATAAACTAAAACAATATCCTGTCCAAGCATAGGTCTGTCAAAGCGCTGATTAAATCCATAATAATCATCACTGTTTCTTATAAGATTTAAATTAAGGTCGTATACTGTGGGGTAATCTACTTGAACTTGTACGTCATCATTATCGTCCTTACAACTGAAGATAAAAACACTAGTAACTAGCAATAATAAAAGGGGCAAAAACTTTTTCATAGGTATAAATATTTTACGTTAAATTTTAATTGCAAATTGCAGACCATAAAAATAGCTAATTTCCGTGGAATTAATATCTTTATGGAAACTTTCTAAAATTTAGATTTTCAAAATATGAAAAGGTTAAGTCTATTTATAATAACTTTTATCTCACAATTTTATTTCACTCAGTATCAGCCTAAAAATCTATCTTCTATAGATATTAAAAAAGCAAACAGTTGGGTTGATATAACTTATAACTCACTTTCTCAGGATGAAAAATTGGGACAGCTTTTTATCGTAGCGCTTTATACCAACAAAGGTGAAGATTTTATTAATCAGATCAGGAACATTGTTGTCAATGATAAAATCGGGGGATTGATTCTGATGCAGGATGACGCCGCAAGAGAAATTAATCTGGTTAATGAGTTTCAGTCCAAATCAAAAGTGCCGCTGATGATTGGGATGGATGCAGAATGGGGGTTATTCCAAAGAATTGCAAAAGCACACAAGTTTCCGTGGGCGATCACACTAGGAGCAATACAGGATAAAAATCTGATTTATGAGATGTCTGCTAAGATTGCCGAGGATTGTAAAAGAATGGGAATCAACTGGGATTTTGCACCGGTTGTGGATGTGAACACCAATCCGAATAATCCGATTATCGGAAACCGTAGTTTTGGTTCTGATGTCAATAATGTTGTGAATTCTGCTTTGGCTTATTCCGATGGATTACAGGATAACAGAATTTTGGCAGCGATTAAACATTTCCCTGGTCACGGGGATACAGCTACGGATTCACATTTGGATTTACCATTGATTCCACACGATATGAAAAGATTGGAAGAAGTAGAACTCGCGCCTTTCAAAGCATTGATGAATAAAGGCGTTGGAGGTGTTATGGTTGCTCATCTGTATGTTCCGACTTTGGAAAACGAAAAAGGCATTCCGGCTTCGGTTTCAAAAAAAATAATTACAGGGCTTCTAAAAGAAAAGCTTGGTTACAAAGGTTTGATTATAACGGATGCACTGAATATGGGAGCTGTTGCCAATAAATTCAAAGCTGGAGAATTAGATGCGTTAGCTTTCAAAGCAGGAAATGATATTATGTTATTTTCACAGGATGTTGCAACCGGAAAAAAACTAATCCAGCAAGCGATTGATAAAGGAGAAATTTCACAAACCAGAGTAGAAGAGAGTGTTAAGAAAATTCTTTTGACCAAATATTATCTTGGTTTGAACCAATACAACAGCATCAATCCTGAAAACGTTAACGAAGATTTGAATAATGCATCACATTCGGCTTTGGTTCAGAAAATGTATGCAAATGCTTTGACATTAATCAAAGATGATAAAAAGTTATTGCCATTGGATTGTAAAGAAACTTATTATTACGTTCCATTAGAAGAAGCGCCCTATGACACTTTCCTGAATCAAATCAATACAGGAGCAACTGTAATTCTTAAAAAAGCTAATGAAATCAATACAATCCCTGCTAACTCAAAAGTGATTGTTGGTTTTCATAAAGATAATTCTACGGCTTACAAACCTTACAAAATTTCGGACACAAGCAAGAAGATTTTAGTGGATTTGAGCAAAAATCAGAATGTGATTCTGGATGTTTTCGGGAGTCCTTATGCTTTGAAAGATGTTGATATTTCTAAGGTTTCTACGGTTTTGGTTTCTTATGAAAACAATGACGATTCTATGAAAGCAACAGCCAGTGTAATTTTAGGACAAACAAAAATATCGGGAAGACTTCCGGTTTTGGTGAACGACAATTTGAAATTCGGAATGGGAATGGATGTCGAGGCTAAAATTCAAAATCAAACTGATAGAAAAAATAGTTCAGAAACTAAAAATTCTAAGATTGTAATGGAGTAAATTTATAACCACAAAAACTTAAGAATTTTCGTCTCGCAGATTTATAAGATATAACAGATTTTTATTTTAAATCTGCTGATTAGTGAAATCGGTGAGAACTTTAAAAATAAATTTTCACATTTTTTGTGTAAAACAATAAGAAAGTAAAATGAAAATAGGAATACTTTGCTATCCCACTTACGGCGGAAGCGGAATTGTTGCAACAGAATTAGGAATGTCTTTGGCCGACAAAGGTTATGAAGTTCATTTCATAAGTTCGGCATTGCCGGCACGTTTGGATGTTACGAATCCGAATATTTTTTTCCATAAGGTCAACGTTCAGACTTATCCGTTGTTTCAATATCAGCCTTATGATATCGCTTTGTCATCAATGATTTATCGCGTTGTGAATCTTTACAAATTGGATATTTTGCACGCCCATTATGCGATTCCTTATGCTTATGCGGCTTTTACAGCTAAGCAAATGTTAAAGGCTGAACACAAAGATGTGCCTTTGGTAACAACGCTTCACGGAACGGATATTACTTTGGTTGGTCAACATCCGAGTTATAAACACGCCGTGGAATTTTCTATCAACCAGAGTGATACGATAACTTCTGTTTCTGAAAGTCTGAAGAAAGACACATTACAGTTTTTCAATATTCAGAAAGAAATCCAGGTGATTACCAATTTTATTGATAATTCTGTTTTTGACGAAGATTGCAAGACTTGTCAAAGGGAGCAGTTTGCAAGTGATGATGAGAAGATTCTGATTCACGTTTCTAACCTTCGTCCGGTTAAAAGAATTCAGGATGTTCTGGAGATTTTCAAGAATGTCAACAAGAAAATCAAATCCAAACTGATAATCATTGGCGAAGGTCCGGATATGGAGAAGATTTCGGAGTTTATGGAAAACAATCCGGACTTGATTGGCAAAATCAAATTGCTTGGAAAAGTCAACGATTTGTATAGAATTTTGCAGTTGTCGGACGTTTTCCTTTTACCTTCTGAGCAGGAGAGTTTTGGTTTGGCAGCATTGGAAGCTATGGCGGCAAGAACGCCGGTTATCAGTAGTAATGCTGGCGGGATTCCGGAAGTTAATATACAAGGGGAAACAGGGTTTTTGGCCGAGATTGGAAATGTAGAAGCAATGAGTAATTATACAATCAAACTTTTGAGTAATGATGACCTTCTGGCGGAAATGAAGAATAATGCCAAGGCTCAGGCAATAAAATTTGATTTGAAAAATATTCTTCCGATTTACATTGATATGTACGAAACGACCATCGCTAAATTTGAAGAAGCGAAGTATAAAGAAGTTTGATAAAAATCTAAATTAAGAAAAAAGTTTTTCGACTCCGCTCAGTGCGAAAATTCTGGATATTACAATTGTCACACTGAGCGGAATCGAAGTGTTTTAGGGAAATATTGTAATGTATAATTATTTGAGGACTAATGTTTTGTTAAAAATTATTTTATAAATTAGAGAAAAATATTTCTGATAATTTATTGAATCATCAAAAGCACAACATTATGAGTATCAAAAAACACTTTCTTACGATCTTCTTTTTGTTAATTGGCTTCTTAGTTTATTCCCAAACTGATACCATTACAATGACCGACGGCAGCGAGCTCCGCGGAAAAGTCGTTAAGTATAATCCGAATGACATTACGTTTATTCATCAGAACGAGACTTTGGAATACACGCTCAACAAAAAAGACATTTCCAAAATCACATTTTCTTCCGGTCGCATAGAGTACCTTAATGCGACTGCTACTGCGCCGAACACTTCACAGTCCGTAGATTACAAGAACAAAGTAGCGATCTTGCCTTTCAGCTATGTAAGAGACCAGGAAAAAAGCAATGAGACAATGACCAAAAAAATCCAGCAGGAAACTTATACAATTTTCAATTCCAAAAAACAGAATCTTAAGTTCCAGGATCCTACGGAAACCAACGCGCTATTGTACAAAGCCGGAATCAATGAAAGTAATATGCAAGGCTTCACCATGGGCGAAATTGCCCACATCCTGAATGTAGAATATGTCATCAGCGGATTGGTTTCCATAGAAAAGACGAATACATATACCTCCAATTACGGCAGCTCCAATACAGATGTTTCGCAGAAGAATAATGGTGCAAAGGTTAATTCCACGGGCTCGTCCTCTTCAACAACGTATCAGAATTACAATACCAGCATCACGATGAACATCTTTTCCGTTAATGGCGATAACCTTTTCACTCAAAACCATAATTCATTTTGGCCTTATGAGAATGCTTACAAAGCCACTTTAGAATATCTGGCGAAAAGAACACCGCTTTATAAAAGATAGTCTGAAATTATTGTTTAAATTTTGGAATCTACATTTAAAATATTTCTGTAACTTAAAACCCTTTTAAAGTTTGAAACTTTGAAAGGGTTTTTTGCTTGAAAATTTTTATATAAAACGTCCACACAAATGAATGAAGAAATATTACAATACATCTGGAATTACAAAAAATTCCTGAACTTCGATTTTATCTCTACTGACGGGCGAATTATTGAAATCCCGGAGTTCGGAGAATGGAATAAGAATTCTGGTCCGGATTTTCTCTTTGCCAAAATTAAAATTGACAACATCATTTTTGCGGGAAATATCGAGATTCACACCAAAGCGTCCGATTGGTTTTTTCACAATCATTCCGGAAATCCTGAGTTTGAAAACCTTATTCTTCATGTGGTTTATATCAACGATTGTGATATCCCGGAATTAGAACGGCAGAATATTCCGACTTTGGAACTCAAAAATTATATTGATGAGAAGCTGATTCAGACCCATCAAAATCTAAAAGCAGAACACGCCTTTATTGCTTGCGAAGAATTATTTGATGAGAATAAAATCCCTTTGTTTTTTGAAGAAACGGTTTTGCTTAAGAAATTAGAAGCCAAATCCCAAATCTTCGAGGAATCACGACACAAAAATCATAACAATTATGAAGCTGTTTTATTCCAAAATCTGCTTTACACTTTTGGATTAAAAGTGAATGCCGAAATTTTTCTTCAAATAGCGGAAAGTCTTGATTTTGCAGTTGTCCAGAAAATCAAGCAAAATGATATCCATCTGGAAGCTCTGTTTTTTGGAATCTGCGGTTTTTTGGAGGTTCCGAAAGATGAAATTATGCAAATCTGGAAACGGGAATTTGATTTTTTGAAATTGAAATTTAATTTGCCGGATGTCCGGATTTATCCCAAATTTTCCAAACTTCGTCCACCGAATTTCCCAACCATAAGATTATCCCAAATAGCCAATCTTTATCATTCTCAACCTAATCTTTTTTCAAAGTTGATTGAAGCAAAAACGATTGATGATTTGTACAGTCTGCTTAATAATGTCAAAGCTTCCGAGTATTGGGACAATCGGTTCAATTTCGGAAAGATTTCGAAGGTAGAAAATAAAAAATATCTTAGTGAAGATTTTATTGATTTGATAATCATTAATACAATTCTGCCTTTGAAATATTTCTATCATAAAAATCATAATCCGGAAATAGTCGATGATATTTTTGATTTCTATAAGCAGATGAAATCTGAGAAAAATTCGATTATTGCTGAATGGAAAGTATTAGGAATGAAATTCGAAAATGCCTTACAGACCCAGGCCTTTCTTTATCAGTACAAAATATTTTGCAGTCAGAAAAAATGCTTAAATTGCAGTATTGGTTTTCAGTTGCTGAAAACGGATGCTTAAAATTCGATTTAAAAGAAATGAAAGAGCCTAGAGTTGTTAACGGTTTACGACATAAGATGGAAAGGGAGTGGTTTGGTGTTTTGACGAGATACGGAACCAAACTCGGTATTCCTGTTTCCAAATTACGGGTTTTCTTTATCTATTCTACTTTTGCAACAGCAGGGATTTTCTTTTTGTTTTATCTTGGCCTGGCTTTTATGCTTTGGGTAAAGGATTGTATCATTACCAAAAGGCCGAGTGTTTTTGATTTGTAAGTTATTCCAAATGAAAAATCCGGTTGAATTGCAACCGGATTATATTTTTATATGCTCTGTTTTTTAGATTAAGAATTAGCTGTAGTAAGATTAGCTACGGCATATTCTCTGTTCATTCTTGCAATATTTTCCAGAGAAATTCCCTTTGGACATTCTACTTCACAAGCTCCGGTATTGGAACAGTTTCCGAAACCTTCTTCGTCCATAGCTTTCACCATGTTCAGAACTCTTCTTTTCGCTTCTACACGACCTTGTGGCAATAATGCAAACTGAGAAACTTTGGCACCCACAAATAACATTGCAGAACCATTTTTACAAGTGGCTACACAAGCTCCACAGCCTATACAGGCAGCGGCATCCATTGCTTTATCAGAATCTTCTTTTGGAACAAGAATATTGTTTGCATCGGTGGTGTTCCCGGATGTGTTCACAGAAATAAAGCCGCCTGCAGCCATTACTCTGTCAAATGCGCTTCTGTCAACCACCAAATCTTTGATTACCGGAAAAGCAACACTTCTCCAAGGTTCGATGTGGATCGTTTCGCCATCCTTGAAATGACGCATGTGCAGCTGACAAGTGGTAATCCCAGTGTCCGGACCATGCGCTCTACCATTGATATATAGCGAACACATACCACAGATTCCTTCACGACAATCATGATCAAATGCAACCGGGTCTTTCCCGTCGTTGATTAGTTGTTCATTCAGGATATCCAACATTTCCAGGAATGAAGAATCTGTTGAAACGTCAGAAATTTTATAAGTTTCGAATTGTCCCTTCGATTTATTATTTTTTTGTCTCCAAATTTTCAGCGTAAGATTTAAGCCTTTTTTTGCACTCATTTTTATATATTTTTGAATGGAGATTATTTGTAACTTCTTGCTTTAACTTCGATATTTTCATACACAAGCTCTTCCTTGTGCATTACTTCGGCATTGATGTCCATACCTTTATATTCCCAGGCGGCAACATATTTGTAATTCACATCATCACGTTTTGCCTCTCCATCCGGAGTAGAGTGGTCTTCACGGAAGTGTCCTCCACAAGATTCGTTTCTGTTAAGCGCATCGATTGCCATCAGTTGTCCTAGTTCCAGGAAGTCAGCAACTCTGAAAGCTTTTTCCAATTCAGGATTCAGATTATCGGCTTCACCGGGAACTTTTACATTCTGCCAGAAGTCTTTTCTTACTTCTTCGATTTCTTTGATGGCTTCTCTTAAGCCCTCAGGCGTTCTTCCCATTCCCACTTTATTCCACATGATGTGGCCTAGTTTTTTATGGAAATAGTCAACTGAATGCGTTCCTTTATTAGTTAAGAAGAAATTGATCTTATCTTTAATCTCTTTTTCTGCATCGTCAAAGGCTGCAGATTCTGTCGGAATTTTACCAGTTCTGATGTCAGCAGAAAGATAATCAGCAATTGTATAAGGCAAGACGAAATATCCGTCTGCCA
Organism: Epilithonimonas pallida; assembly: GCF_900182975.1. Lineage (NCBI taxonomy): Bacteria > Pseudomonadati > Bacteroidota > Flavobacteriia > Flavobacteriales > Weeksellaceae > Epilithonimonas > Epilithonimonas pallida. The sequence goes on from NZ_FXUO01000003.1 coordinate 235,645, forward strand.
AACCTTGCATCAAAGCAGAAGCTCCTAATCTGTTAGCACCGTGATCTGAGAAGTTAGCTTCTCCGATTACGAAACATCCGGGAATTGTAGATTGCAAATTATAATCTACCCATACGCCACCCATTGTGTAGTGTACAGCAGGATAAATTTTCATTGGCGTTTTGTAAGGGTCATCAGCGGTAATTTTCTCGTACATTACGAATAAGTTACCATATTTCTCTTCAATCCACTTTTTACCAAGATCGTATATCTGTTGTTCCGTTGGATTATGGATATGTTTTTCGATAGCGGCTTCTTTACCTTTTTTCATGATTTCTGTAGAGAAATCCAGGTAAACGCCTTCTTTCGTATCGTTATTTTCAATTCCGTAACCTGCGTCACATCTTTCTTTACCAGCTCTGGATGCAACGTCTCTTGGTACCAGGTTACCAAAAGCAGGATATCTTCTTTCAAGGTAATAATCCCTGTCTTCTTCTTTAATATTTTCAGGTCTAAGTTTTCCTTCTCTGATGGCAACAGAATCTTCGATATTTTTAGGAACCCAGATTCTTCCTGAGTTTCTAAGAGATTCTGACATCAAAGTCAGTTTAGACTGCTGAGTTCCGTGAACCGGAATACAAGTCGGGTGAATCTGTACGTAACAAGGGTTTGCAAAATAGGCTCCCTTTTTATGAATTTTCCAGGCTGCAGAAACGTTGGATCCCATTGCGTTGGTAGAAAGGAAATATACGTTTCCATAACCTCCGGAAGCAATAACAACTGCGTGGGCTGAATGTCTTTCGATCTCACCGGTTACAAGATTTCTTGCAATGATTCCTCTTGCTTTTCCGTCAACAATTACAAGGTCCATCATCTCATGACGGTTGTACATCTTGATTCTGCCTTTACCGATCTGACGGCTCATTGCAGAGTATGCACCTAACAATAGCTGTTGTCCCGTTTGTCCTTTTGCGTAAAATGTTCTTTTCACCTGAACCCCACCAAACGAACGGTTATCTAGCTGACCACCGTAATCTCTCCCGAAAGGAACTCCCTGAGAAACACACTGGTCGATAATATTAGCAGAAACTTCAGCTAATCTGTAAACGTTAGCTTCTCTTGCGCGGTAGTCTCCACCTTTGATCGTGTCATAGAACAATCTGTAAGTTGAATCACCGTCGCCCTGATAATTCTTAGCCGCATTGATTCCTCCCTGAGCTGCAATTGAGTGTGCTCTTCTAGGAGAATCCTGATAACAGAATGCTTTTACATTATAGCCTTGTTCAGCAAGAGTCGCAGCAGCAGAACCGCCGGCTAATCCTGTCCCAACAATAATGATATCTATTTTGTCTCGGTTGTTTGGAGCAACCAAGTTCATATGATCTTTATGATGTTTCCATTTGTCCTTAAGCGGACCAGCAGGAATTTTTGAATCTAAACCCATAATTAACTTTTATATTATTGAGTAACGAAATGATAAATTGCAATGATGATAAATCCAAGCGGAATGATAACGGAGTACCAATTTCCAAATGCTTTGATAAAAGGCGTATACTTTGGATGTCTTGCTCCTATAGATTGAAAAGAAGACTGGAATCCGTGTGCTAAGTGCAGGCCTAATAATACGAAAGCAATTACATACAGAACAACTCTCCATATATCATGGAACTTGTGGTGCAATTCTTCCCAATATCTCAACTCATCAGGATTGTTCCCTTGGATATACTTATAACTGATTTCCGGATACCAAAAATCATAAAAATGCAAAGCTAAAAATGCTAAAATAACAGCGCCGGAAATCAACATGTTTCTGGACATCCATGTAGAGTTTGCAGAACCATTGTTCATCGCATATTTTACAGGTCGTGCATTATTGTTCTTGATTTCCAGAACAAAGCCCATTACAAAATGGAAAACCACTGCAAAAATCAGGATTGGCTGCATCAAAAACTGAACGGCAGGATTGTATCCCATAAAATGAGATGCCGTGTTGAATCCATCTTCGCTGAAGATTGAAATAAAATTGGTGGACAAGTGCATCACCAAAAAAATCAGCAAAAACATTGCTGAAAGTGCCATAGCATATTTTCTGCCTATAGAAGACGTAATACCTGCCATAATTCTGTTGTTATTTGAATTTTCACAAATTTAGAAAATAGTTGAGTGATATAACATTGAGAAATGTCAGAAAAATATAGTTTGTAATCTTTCTAAATAACGTTAAAATAATGTTAACGAATGTTTCAAAATTTATAATACTCTGTTTGTAAAATCAATAAAAAACCTCGAAATAATTCGAGGTTGGATTTATAATTCTTTTCTTAATCTTGCTACCGGGATATTCAGTTGTTCGCGGTATTTTGCAATTGTTCTTCTTGCAATGTTGTAACCTTTTTCTTTGAGGATTCCCACAAGAGCGTCATCAGTATAAGGTTTTCTCTTATTTTCCTTGTCTATAGCTTCCTGAAGGTGTTGCTTGATTTCTTTTGTAGAAACCTCTTCGCCATCATCATTGGTTAATGAATCAGAAAACAGGTTTTTAAGATAAACAATTCCGTTAGGAGTGTCTGCATATTTGCTTTTTACGACTCTGGAAATGGTCGAGATATCGAAGCCTGTAATGTCAGCAACATCTTTCAGAATCATCGGTTTGATATTTTTCTCGTCGCCGGTCAGGAAATAATCTTTCTGAAGTTTTACAATCGCAGTAATAGTTTGCAGTAGTGTATTTTGTCTTTGGTTGATTGCATCAATATACCATTTTGCAGCATCCAGTTTTTGTTTGATGAAAAGTGCTGCCTGCTTATGTTCTGCAGAATTTTTATCGTGAGAATAAGTTGATAGGATCTCTTTATATTCTTCAGATACCCTTAGAGTCGGCGCATTTTTATTATTCAAAGAAGGAATAACTTGGTTGTCTTTGATTTGAATCACAAAGTCCGGGATAATCTCTTGATTAATAGTGATCGTTTGTGTATCAAAGTTTCCTCCAACTTTTGGTGATAATCTTGAGATTTCGTCCAAAGCTTCTTTCAGATCCTCTTCTTCGATGTCATACTTCTGAAGAATCTTATTGTAATGCTTATTTGCTAATGCATCAAACTGATTTCGCAGGATGTTTCCTGCTAAAATTACCGCGGAGTCAGAGCTTACTTTTTTCTCGATCTGCAAAAGAAGACATTCTCTAAGATCTCTTGCTCCGACACCTGGGGGATCCAGTTTTTGAACATAATTTTCAAGAATATCTGTTACTTTTTCGATGGTTGTATATATACCTTGTGAGAATGCTAGGTCATCAACGATGGATTTGATTTCTCTTCTAAGGTAGCCATCTGTATCAAGGTTTCCGATAATATACTCTGCAATTTTCAAATCTTCTTCATCAATATTAGAAAGCCGAATTTGCTCCAAGAGATAATCGTAAAGTGTCTGACCTTCTGTTAAAAGGGACTGATTGTCAAATTCTTCATCATCGGCGGAATAATTACTGCTTGCGGTTTTATAGCTTGGTTCGTCATCGTAAAGATACTCATCAACATCAAAATCTGTTTCGATACTTTCATTGCCCTCACTTTCGTATTCTTCGTCTGCTTTGGAATAGTCTTCTTCCGCATTTTCATCCGCTACTTTTTCTAAAGCGGGGTTTTCTTCCAGTTCTCTTTCCAATTCCTCTTCAAACTCCAAAGTATGAAGTTGTATCAGCTTCATCAATTGGATCTGTTGAGGCGCTAGTTTTTGACCGAGTTTAAGTTGTAGATTTTGCTTTAGCATAATTTTTCAATTGTCAATTTAATGATCAACTTTACGAAGTTAGAAAAATATTTTTTAAAAACAACAAGTTTAGCACGATTTTTGATGTATTACTTTTAAGTTAAATAGTTAGTAAAATAAAAAACCTTCAGATTGCGGTCTGAAGGTTTTTTATTTACCAGATTTTGATTCGGTTTTCCGGAGCTACGTACAATTTGTCTCCAGGCTTGATGTCAAATGCTTTTTGAAATGCATCCATATTCACCAGTGGTCCAAAACTTCTGTAATATCCCGGCGAATGCGGATCGGTTTTAACCTGGTTGGTCATATACTTGTCTGTAGATTTGGTTCTCCAAACGGTTGCCCAGCTCATAAAGAATCTTTGATCTTGTGTCAAACCGCTAATTTTTCCAGGATTTCCGTGGTCTTTCAGATACATTTGTAAAGCTGTGTAAGCAACATTAATTCCGCCTAAATCTCCAATGTTTTCTCCACTAGTGAATTTTCCATTCACGAAACTTCCTTTCACTGGTTCGTATTTATCATACTGCGCTGCCAGCTGTCCCACTTTTTCATCAAAGTTCTTTCTGTCGCTGTCTGTCCACCAATTGTTCAGGTTTCCATCGCCGTCGAAACGGGAACCGCTGTCATCGAATCCGTGAGAAATCTCGTGACCTATAACACCACCGATTCCGCCAAAGTTAACAGCAGGATCGGCTTTGAAATTGAAAAACGGCGGTTGCAATATCGCTGCCGGAAAGACAATTTCGTTATTCGAAGAACTGTAGTAGGCATTCACGGTTTGTGGCGACATTCCCCATTCCGTCTTATCTACCGGTTTTCCTACTTTGTCCAGATTCTTCGCATATGTCCACTCTGTGATTTTCTCGAGATTATCAAAGTAGGTTCCGCCATTGGATGCGAGTTTAAGATTTAATTTTGAATAATCTTTCCACTTGTCCGGATAAGCGATTTTCACTTTGAATTTTGATAATTTTTCCAATGCCTTTTCCTTGGTTACTGGCGACATCCATTCAAGATTTTCGATATGGAGTTTGAATGATTTTTTGATGTAATCTACATACGTTTCCATTTTTTGCTTGGCTTCCGCTGGGAAATTTTTCTCAACGTAAAGTTTTCCAAAAGCTTCTCCTAAAACGCCGTTGATTACTCCAAGCCCACGTTTTTCCATAGAACGCTGCTCCTGCTGACCTTGCAGATATTTGGAATAGAAATCAAAGCGGATATTGTCCAGATTCTGGTCCAGATTGCCTGCATTGTTATTCAGAAGGTCATACTTCATATATTCTTTGATGAGTCCGATATTGTTGTCGGTCATCCAAGAATCCATATTTTGATAATATTTCAATTCGCCAATAATCACTTTGTCTGTGTTAACGCCAACCGTTTTAAGATAATCCGGAAGGTTGATGTTTTTCACCAAAGGTTTTAATTCTTCAACGGTTTTCGGATTGTACCGCAAATTCGCATCACGACCTTGTTCCAGAGTCAAAAGGTCTTGTGCCAGTTTTTTCTCGAAATCAACAATTTGCTGAGCTGTTGCATCAGGATTTTTGTTGCCCAAAACCGTCTCAAGTTTGGCAACGTAGTTTTTATACTCAGCTAAAGTTTTGGTATTGGCATCATTTACTTTTTGATAGTAATCTTTGCCTAAACCTAAACTTGGTCCACCCAGATAAACCGCATTCATTACGGAGTTTTTCATATCTGCACTAACTCGCCATCCATAAAAAGGATTATCTCCGGAAGGTGTAGCTTCGATAAGATATTTTTGTAGATCCTTGACGTTTTTAATGGCGTCAATTTTTCCTAATTGTGATTGAATAGGCTTGATACCTTCTGCATTTCGTTTTTTCCAGTCTATGAAAGTTCCGTACAGTGCCTGAATTTTTTCGCCTTCCGAATTGGGTGCAAATTTCTCCGAAAGCACCTTGTTCAGAATATCCAAAGATGCCACATCCACATCCTCTCTCAAAGCGTTGAAAGAACCCCAACTTGGCTTGTCAGAAGGAATCACAGCGGTTTTCATCCAGCCGCCATTCACATAATTATAGAAGTCATCCTGAGGTCTCACACTATTGTCCATATAGGAAAGGTTGATGCCTTCATCTTTTGACGTGTTGGTTTGTACGGATTTCTGGCTTGCGGTTCTGTTCTGTGCCGTGACAGTACTGCCAACATAAAAGGTGACGCCGACTGTTATCAGGTAAATGCTTAACTTTTTCATTAAAGATTTATTTTTAATATTTTCAAATCTAATGATTTTAAATTTTATTGATATTCATAAAAAAATTCCTTCAGTTTTAATTGAAGGAATTTTGCTTTTATTTATTGTCTGAATGATTCTTAGAATTCTGCACTTTTCGGTGTTCTCGGGAAAGGAATTACATCTCTGATGTTGGTCATTCCTGTTACAAAAAGAACCAGTCTTTCCAATCCTAAACCAAATCCGGCGTGCGGAACTGAACCGAATCTTCTAGTGTCAAGATACCACCAAAGTTCTTCTTCGTCAACGTGCATTTCTGCCATTTTCTTTTTCAAAACATCCAGTCTCGCTTCTCTTTCAGAACCACCGATAATTTCACCAATTCCAGGGAAAAGGACATCCATTGCTGCAACCGTTTTGTTGTCATCGTTCAGTTTCATATAGAATGCTTTGATTTCTTTCGGATAATCGAACAAAACAACCGGACTTTCGAAATGTTTTTCTACTAAGAATCTCTCGTGCTCAGACTGCAAATCGGTTCCCCATTTTTCAACAGGATAAACGAATTTTCCTTTTTTATTTTCTTTAGAATTCAGCAAAATCTCAATCGCCTCTGTATAAGATACTCTTTTGAATCTCTTCGCAATCACATTTTCCAGCTTTTCGATAAGACCTTCTTTTGCTCTTTCTTTTTCTGGTTTAGATTTTTGTTCTTCGGCAAAACGTTTGTCAAGGAAATCCAAATCGTCTTTGCAGTTATCCAAAACATATTTAATTACATATTTCAGAAAATCTTCTGCCAAATCGATGTTATCTTCCAAATTGTTGAAAGCCACTTCCGGCTCAATCATCCAGAACTCAGCTAAGTGACGTGTTGTATTCGAGTTTTCTGCACGGAACGTTGGTCCGAAAGTATAAATTCTTCCCAATCCCATTGCCGCAGTTTCGCCTTCCAATTGTCCGGAAACGGTCAGGTTAGTTTTTTTACCGAAGAAATCCTGAGAAAAATCTATTTCGCCTTCTTCTGTTTTTGGAATTTGATTAAGGTCGAAGTTGGTAACGCCGAACATTTCACCAGCGCCTTCTGCATCAGCTCCTGTAATTACAGGCGTATTGATGTAGAAAAACTGATTTTGATTGAAGAAGGAGTGAATCGCAAAACTCACCGCGTGTCGCACTCTGAAAACTGCTCCAAACAAATTGGTTCTGAATCTCAAATGCGCTTGTTCACGCAATTTTTCCAAACTGTGTTTCTTAGGTTGAAGAATGGTTGCCTGTAATTCGTCAAAGAAATTATCTCCCAAAACAGTGATTTTCTTAGCGATGATTTCTACAGTTTGACCTGCACCTTGACTTTCCACCACTTCACCTACAACTTTCAAAGACGAAGCAGTATTGATTCTCTTGATAGTTTCTTCGTCGAAATTTTCAAAATCTACAACCACTTGCAGATTATTGATTGTAGAACCGTCATTAAGAGCTATAAAACGGTTAGAACGGAACGCTCTAACCCAACCCTGAACGGTAATGTCGTGATGCAAAACTTTTTTGTAATCTGCTAATAAGTCTTTAATCGTCTGTCTTTTCATCGTATAAACTTTGTAAAGTTCCTTCTTTAAAATTAGTGAGTGCAAATTTAGAAAAAAAAGACAACCTGAATGTATAAATACTACCATATTGATATCGAATTAAATATAAATTTGTTTATTTGATGTAAATCCCGATATTTATTTTAAATTCAAAAAATGAACACACTTCGTAATGGCGAATTTTTTGGACGGACCAATGAAAAGCTCAACTTCGATGGATTGACCATTACGGACACAGAATACACGCATCCTTATGTCGATTGGCATTATCACGAGAATCCTTATTTCACTTTTCTGCTTCAGGGAAATATGACGGAAGGGAACAAGAAAGAAATCCACGATTGTTCTGCCGGAACTTTGCTTTATCATCATTGGGAAGACGCGCACTACAACATCAAACCGGACATTTTTACGCGGGGTTTCCATATCGAAATTACAGAAGAATGGTTTGAGAAATTTCATGTTTCGAAAGAAAATATGGAAGGCAGCTTTAAGATCAAAAATCCTGCTTTCAAATTATTGATTTATCAGATTTTCAAAGAATCAAAATTGAATGATAATTCTTTTGAATTAAGCATTAATCAAACTTTATTGAATCTTTTTAGCCAATTGTCCAATCAGAAAAGTTCCTCTGGAAAGAAACCGATTTGGGTCAATCAGATTGATGAAATTCTTCACGAGAGTTTTACGGAAAAGTTGAATTTAACCGAACTTTCAAAAACTCTGAACATTCATCCGATGCATTTGAGTCGTGATTTTCAAAAATATTTTCAGTGTAACTTGGGAGAATATATCAGAAAACTTAAAGTCGAGAAATCATTGATTTTACTTAATCAAAATGATTCTTTGTGCGAAGTTGCTTTGGAATGTGGATTTGCTGATCAAAGCCATTTTATCCGGTGTTTTAAAGAAAATGTAGGAATTACACCTTTGAAATATAGAAATATTCTGAAAAAACTCTGATTTACCACAAAGACACAAAAGCTTATTTTCATAACACAAAGATCACAAGGTTTGACTTCGTCAAATATTAAAATAATTTGTGTTCTTTGTGAAAATCTCTGTGTCTTTGTGGATCACAACGATGTTAATTTCATTCTATTTTTTTCAAAAGTCAAAGTTTAATTTTGTCAGATAAAATTTACAATGAAATCAACTTTTTTATTTCTCCTGATTTTTGTATTCGGATTTTCTCAAAGTCAAACTAAAAATATCGTTGAGCCTGAAAAAATCGAAAATCCCATTCAGAAAAAGCATTTGAATCAAATTCTGTTTTTAGATAAAGTAATTTCAATTGACAATCTCCAGGAATCTGATTTTCTTAAAACAATGACTTTTCAGGAAGATAAAGATTTTGAAATCAGGGTTTTCCTGGATAATTCTTTGGTCAATTATCTTTATCAGCTTGATGATTCTTTGACTGTTGATGAGTTGCTTAAAAAAGGAAATTACCAATTCAATTTTTATGTTGACGGAAAATTGGTTTATACCGAAAATCTTAATTCCGGAGCGGGAAAAATGGAAGATAAAAAAATTAAAACCAATTTCAGAATTCCGTTTCTGAATACGAAAAATGAAGATTCATGGGGAAGATATCTTTGGATGAGGTTTTTCTTTGCAAATGGCGGAATGGACGCTTTGGAAGTCGGAAATCATACTTTGAAAATCGAAATCAAACCATATTTGAAAACTTCAACTCTGAAAGTTGGAAATGTGATTGCATCAGGCGAAATTCAATTAATTGTTCCGAAAAAAGATGTTTCTGAAGAACAAGTTGCGGTTCAAAAAATCAAACAAAATAGTGGTTGGCAAATTTCTAATGAAAAAATCAACCAAGAGAAAATCAGACTTCTCAATCAGAAAATTGCTGAAAACAGATTCAGGGAAATAACGGGAATTGTTGTGATTAAAGATGAAAAATTGTTGTTGGAAGAATATTTCAACGGTTATAACAGAGACAGCTTAAATGACACGCGTTCGGTCGGGAAATCCTTTTCTTCAGCTTTGATGGGAATTGCAATTAAAGACGGTTATATCAAAAATGAAAATCAAACTCTGAAAGATTTTTATGATTTGAAACGATTCAAAAATTATTCTCTGAAAAAAGATAGTGTTACGCTTAAAAGTTTATTGACAAAGAGTTCTGCTTTTGACGGGAACGATGAAGATTATGATTCTGCGGGTAACGAGGAAAATATGTATCCAACGGATAATTGGGTCAAATTTACTTTGGATTTGCCAATGACTGAAAATAAGATTGGAAAAACTTGGCATTATTTCACAGCTGGTGTTGTTGTTTCCGGAGATATTCTGGACAAATCGGTTCCTAAAGGTTTAAAGGATTATGCAGACAAAAAACTATTCCAACCACTTGGCATTACGAATTACAAATGGCAGTTCACACCTCAAAACAAACCTTCTTTAGCAGGTGGATTACGAATGCGAGCTTTGGATTTTGCCAAGTTCGGGCAGCTTTATAAAAATAACGGAACTTGGAACGGGAAAAGAATTTTGGAAAAGAATTGGATTCAGAAAACCTTTACTAACTATTTTGCTGATAACAAAGAATCAGAAGGTTACGGTTACTTGTTCTGGCGAAAGATTTATAAAGTTGGCGACAAAAGTTTTGAATCTTATCAATCTAGCGGAAATGGCGGAAACAAAATTATCATTTTTAAAGAAATTCCAATTGTAATGGTCATCACTGCAAAAGCTTATAACAGACCTTATGCACATTCTCAGGTTGATAAAATTGTTCAGGAGTATCTGTTGCCTTCTGTTTTGAACGAGTGATTTTGATTCAATCTTAAATTTTATTTTTAACTTTGATGAAATTCTACAATGATGACTGCTTTAGAAAAATCTATATATCAGGAAATTACAGAAAAACTTAAAGGTGCTCCCAAAAGTATTTTAGAGCAAGTTTTGGGATATGTAGATAGTGTTTTGGAAAATAAAACTAATGCTAATTTTAATGATTTGAATGGTCAGATTCAAGAAGATTATGCTAATTACAAATCTGGAAAATCAGAGCTTTTGGATATTGATGATGTTGAAAAGGAAATAAAGAATTTTATTTCTGAAAATGAAAATTGAAATTACTTCAAGTTTCCGGGATAAACTTAAAAGACAGATTCAATACATTTCAAAAGATAAACCTCAAGCAGCCAGAAAGTTCAATCAACTGGTTTTTCAAGAAATAAGAAAACTTTCTGATAATCCTAAGAAAAATAGGATATCCATCTTTTTTGATGACAAGAATATCAGAGACCTTGTCATAAAAGGTTACCTGATTGTTTATGAAATTTTGCCCCACGAAAATAAAATTGTCGTTTTTGGATTTTATAAATGGGAAGAAAATCTTTAAAACTTACTCGTCTTTTTTCGAAGGGATTAAGAAAACATCCATCAAACCTTCTGGTAAAAACATCTTGATGAATTTCTCTTCACGATTCACTTCCAGAATCCAGTCTCTGATAATCGGAATGATGATTTCTTTTCCGGCAAGGTCAAGGATGAAATAATTCTGAGCGGTCTGGTCATTGATAGAAACAATATTTCCACAAGTTTTTCCATCAGCTTCACGGATTTCGAAACCAATCACTTCGTGGTAATAGAATTTTTTCCCGGTCAATGGCGGTAGAGTAGAAAGTGGAAGATAAACACCTTTTCCAAGCGATTGATTCACCAAGGCTTCGGAAGAATTTTTGAAAGAAATAATTTTGGTGTCTGCTTTGGACCAGGATTGTTTCTCCACAAAAAAAGGAACTAGTAAACCATTGACTTCCACAAAAATCGATTCCAGTTTGTTGTACATCTCAGGTTGGTCTGTGTCTAGTTTTAAGATAACATTCCCTTGTAATCCGTGTGTTCTGGTAATCGTTCCTAAAAAATAACAATCTTCTTTTTTCATTATTTCCGATGATGAATTTTTAAACAACAAAGACACGAAAACTTCGTGTCTTTGTTTTGTATCTTTTGTTAAAGAATTAAGCCTGAGTTTCTTCAGTTCCTTCTGCCTCAGCAGTTGGCTCTTCAGTAGCAGCTTCTTCTGTTGCAACTTCCTCAGCAGGAGCGTTAGCAGCCTCTTCATCAGCTTTTGCATCAGCCTCAGCTTTCGCAGCAGCATCAATTCTTGCCTGGTTTACTTTTGCTTCAGCTTCCAGAGCTGCTTTTTTAGCATCAGCTTTAGCCGTTGATAAACCTTCAACTTTTCCTTGTACTTTAGCATCTTTAGCCTCAACCCAAGCAGCGAATCTCTTCTCAGCTTCAGCCTCGTCAAAAGCACCTTTGGCAACACCACCTTGAAGGTGTTTTTTGTACAAAGCACCTTTGTAAGAAAGGATAGCTCTTGCAGTATCAGTTGGCTGAGCTCCGTTGTTTAACCACTTTACAGCAGAATCAACGTTCAAATCGATAGTTGCAGGGTTAGTAATTGGGTTGTAAGTTCCTAGTTTCTCGATGAATCTACCATCTCTTCTAGCTCTTGAATCTGCAACCACGATGTGGAAAAAAGGTTTCCCTTTTGATCCGTGTCTTTGTAATCTGATTTTTACTGACATAAATTTTAAATTTGTGGGATCACGTCCCGATTAAATATTAAGTGCGCAAAGATACAAAAAAAGTTCAATGTTCAATAGCTTGGATTAAAAAATCTAAAAACCTTAAGAATAGAACTTTAAACTTTCAATTTTTAGGAATCGGGAACCTGCTTTCCGTTGCAATTCCTTGCTCCGCAGTCTCGCTGCTGGATTTCCACTACAAAACGAAGTTTCGGCGATTCCATTAAATAATTATAAAAAGAAAGAGTCAATCGGGGCTATGGATTTTGTCATCCAATCCAAGATTTATCAAATCATAAAAATTAACAAAACTCAAAAATCAAAATTCCAAAAACTAAAGTGCTCTTATGTGAACTAAATCAAAAATCAAATAATTCACTTAAGTGTTTATAAAAAAACTATTGTGTCTTTTGTGATTGAGAAAAATATCAGCTCAAAGCTTTCTTATAGACTGCCAAAGCTCTTTCTCTCGCAAATTGGTGTTCCACAATTCTGTTATTCAGAACACTGTTTTCAAAATCAGGATTCCACTTTTTGATATATTTCAAATCCTTATCAAATTTCTTTGTTTGCTCATCCGGATTGAAAACTCTGAAATAAGGCGCTGCATCGCAGCCGCAACCTGCTGCCCATTGCCAATTTCCGTTGTTGGCGGACAAATCATAATCCAATAATTTCTTAGCAAAATAAGCTTCGCCCCAACGCCAGTCAATCAGGAGGTGTTTTGTAACGAAACTTGCCACCACCATCCGGATTCTGTTGTGCATCCGCCCGGTTTGGTTCAGTTGCCGCATTCCCGCATCTACAATTGGATAACCTGTTTCGCCTTTGCACCATTTTTCAAATTCAGATTCGTTGTTGCGCCATTGGATATCTTCATATTTTTCCTTGAAACAATGCTTCACCACTTTCGGAAAGTGAAAAAGAATCTGCATGAAAAACTCTCTCCAAATCAATTCATTAAGCCAGGTTTCATTATGACTCAAAGCAAATTTCACACACTTCCGAATCGAAATTGTTCCAAATCTCAAAGCGATTCCCAAATGTGTTGTGGCGTCCAAAGCTGGAAAATCTCGGTTTTCATCGTAAACATCAATGATTTTGGATTCCAGTTTTGGCTCTTCAAATTCCAAGTCTGTTTTCTCGAATCCGATTTCCTTTAAGGTTAAGATTTTCTTTTTTGGTAGTTTTTGAAATTGGTCGTTCTTCAGATTATTTGTGTTGTAATCCTTTTCTGAAAGCAATTTCTTCCACTTTTTAGAAAAAGGTGTGTAAACCGTGTAAGGCTCGCCATTATCTTTTACAACTTCGTTTTTCTCAAAAATCACCTGGTCTTTGAAATCGATAAACTCAATGTTTTTTGAATGGAGAAAATCCTTAACCTCGTCATCTCTTTTGATTGCCGAAGGTTCATAATCTCTGTTGCAATAAACCGATTGGATATCATATTCTTTTTGTAATTGTTTGAAAATATCCAAAGGTATTCCATAGAATGTCAAGAATGAACTTCCAATCTCGTGCAATTGGTTATTGATTCTTTCGACAGCTTGATGGATGTAATCTACACGGCGGTCGTATTTATCTTCGAGAAGGTCAAGGATATCTTTGTCAAAAATAAAAATGGGGATTACTTTTTCATCAGCTTTCAACGCTTCGGACAAGCCTTTGTTGTCATCCAAACGAAGGTCTCTCCGAAACCAGAATATTGAGATTTTTTGCATTGATAATTTTATAATAAATCAATAAAAAATTATTCCAAACTTCCCAGATAAAACAATCCCAAACATTGTTGATTCTCTTCAATTTTCAAAGAATCTTTCAAGTTGTTTACGATTTTTGGAGAACTCCAATAACAGCCGATTCTGTAGGCGGTGCAAGTGAGATACATATTTTGTACAGCCATAGATGTTGCGGCAATTTCTTCCCAGTCCGGAACTAATCCGCTGAATTCGACCACAATTGAAATGACAGCGTTGGCTTTCGAAATTTTAAAACTAATATCATCATATTTTTTTTGCAGAAACTGAAAGTCTGGTGTGATTTCTTTGTAAATATTTTGTAATTCCTGACCAAGATTTTGTTTTTCCTCAGCTTTGAAGACTTTGAAGCGCCAAGGTTTTGTACGTTTATGATTCGGAGCTAGAACGGCATTGCTGAGAATTTCGTCAATGATATGCTGTGGAATTTCTTTGTCCGAGTAATCTTTTGGGAAGATGCTTCTGCGCTCTTCTATAATGTGTTTGAGAATTGTTGCGTTTTCCATTCCGTAAAATTACGAATTAGAATTAGGTAATCTTTAATTTTGAAAATCAAAATCGATTAAAAAATTTCCACAATTTCCTGACTGATTCTATTAAGGATAAACGAATCGCCGGGTTTCATTCCCATCATTGTCTGCGCCATCGGACTTTCGGGAGAAATGGCATAAAAACGGTCACCCTGAAAGAAAAATTCTCCCAAAGAAACAGAAATATAAAAACGGGCTTTGTTGGTAATAACCAGTGAACCTAATTTTACAACATCGGATTCCGAATTCAGGACTTTTCGCATCTGGTTCTGCATACTTTTCAATGAAACCATTTGCTTATCCAAGTGATAAATCTCCTCCTGAATCTCCTCTCTTATCGAATCATATTTTGATGTTTTTTTGATATCACGGCTGGCTTCCAGAGAGAAGTTGAGGTAAAATTCCAAAGTTTTCACTTTCCCCGAAATGCTGTCGTTCACAAAATCCCGTAATTCACTTTTATCATAAACAGTCTTCTGCATAAATCCAATTTTAAATAAAGATAATGATTTTAGAAACAAATAAAAACCTCTCTAGAAATTAGAAAGGTTATGTGATTATATCATTAATTATTCCAAAAGATCGGGTCTTCGCTCTTTCGTGATCCTCACAGCTTCATCGTGACGCCAATCTTCTATCGCTGCAAAATTACCGCTCAACAAAATTTTCGGAACAGCTAAATCCTTATAAACCTCAGGCCTTGTATAGATTGGCGGTGATAAAAGGTCGTCCTGAAAACTGTCTGTCAGGGCGCTTTGTTCGTCATTCAAAACACCTGGTAAAAGCCTAATCACAGAGTCTGCCAGAACACAAGCTGCTAATTCTCCGCCGGTTAAAACATAATCACCAATGGAAATTTCTTTTGTAATGTGTAAATCACGAACTCTCTGGTCGATACCTTTGTAATGGCCGCAAAGAAAAATCAGATTCTTTTTAATTGATAAGGTATTGGCGATTCTTTGGTTCAATGTTTCGCCGTCAGGAGTCAGATAGATGATTTCATCATAATCTCTTTGAGATTTAAGTTCGGAGATGCATTTGTCCAACGGTTCTACCATCATCACCATGCCAGCGCCGCCGCCATAAGGTTCATCATCGATCTGGCGATGTTTATTAATGCTCCAGTCTCTGATGTTATGAAAATGAACTTCTGCCAGTCCTTTTTCCATCGCTCTTTTGAGGATTGATGTTTTGAACGGACTTTCCATAAGTTCAGGAACTACGCTGATGATATCGATTCGCATATTTTTTATAATTGATAAAAGATAAATGATGAATG
Source organism: Epilithonimonas pallida (assembly GCF_900182975.1). Classification (NCBI taxonomy): domain Bacteria; kingdom Pseudomonadati; phylum Bacteroidota; class Flavobacteriia; order Flavobacteriales; family Weeksellaceae; genus Epilithonimonas; species Epilithonimonas pallida. The sequence continues at coordinate 251,318 of NZ_FXUO01000003.1, forward strand.
ATGAGCGACGAATTGTAATCAATTATCAATCATCGATTATCATCTATATTATTGTTCTGTTGGGTTTTTGTTGGAAGGTGCAATTATCAATCTCAGAGATGAGTCTTTATTAAAATAGCTCCACATCCAGTTGAAGAAAATCGCAATTTTGTTTCTGACGCTCAGAATCAGCATCAAATGTAAGAACATCCAGAAATACCAAGCAAGAAAACCCTGAAATTTAAATTTAGGCAAATCAACAACCGCTCTGTGTTTCCCGATGGTAGCCATAGAACCGCGGTCAATGTATTCGTATTCCTGCCAGTCTTTTTCTGAATTTTTTTTGAAATTTTTAGCGAGATTTTTCCCTTGATTGATTGCAACATTCGCGACCTGAGGATGACCTTGCGGATATTTTGGTGTTTCCATATAAGCGATATCACCAATTGCAAAGATATTATCGTAACCTTTTACCTGATTGTAACGATTAACGATATATCGGTTTCTCACAAGATTTTCTTTATTGAAATCATCAATGATATTTCCGGTAACACCTGCTGCCCAGATCACATTATTTGTGGGAATCGAGTTGCCACTTTGCATATAGATTTTGTCACCGTCATAATCTGTTACCCGTTCATTTTTCAGAAATTTCACACCAAGCTGAATCAGGTATTTTTCCGCAGCGTCCTGAGATTCCTGGCTCATTGCTTCCAACGGTTTGTCGCCGGAACTGATGAGAATGATGTTGAGGTCAGAAAAATTCATTCTTGGATAATCTCTCGGCATTATGTAGGTTTTCATTTCAGAAAATGCACCGGCTAGCTCAACACCTGTCGGCCCGCTTCCTACAATTACAAGATTCCAGTTGCCGTCATCGCTCGCTTTTCTTTCGATAATCATCTTTTCGAAAGTCATTAAAATGTGATTTCTGATGGTGATCGCTTCTTGAGTATTTTTCATTCCCAATGTCAGTTCCTGCATCTTTTGATTACCAAAAAAATTAGTTCTGCAGCCTGTCGCTATCACCAATTTATCATAGGTAAAAACACCATCTTTACCAATAATTTTATTTTCTGAAGGAATAATTTTCTCAATTTCTGTCATCCGGAACTGGATGTTTTTCGATTTCTGGAAAATCTTCCTGAAAGGAAAAGAGATGTTGGAAGGCTCAATGCGCCCGGTTGCAACCTGATAGAATAATGGCTGGAACATGTGATGGTTCATCCTGTCGATGACCATTACTTTATATTTTGGATTGTTGTTAAGATGACGTGCGAGCTGTAAACCTGCAAAACCTCCTCCGATGATGACGATCTTTTCCCTCATTGTGAATTTTTTATAAAATTAAGCTTTATTTTTCGAATTCTGCTATGCAAAAATTGTGCTTAACAGTTTGGATTTGATTTTTATTTCCAAAAAATAAGCTCTTCCAAATACCAGGAAGAGCTTATAAAAACACAAATGATGAAAAAATTAATTTTTATAAAAACCTCCGGCGATAATGCCAGCTGAAAATGTTTTCTCAAGATTGCCGGTAAGAGAATAAACAGAAATTTTAGATGCTTCTTTGTAATCCTTAGCATCGGAAATGAAAATTTTACCATTAAGAACTTCCAAAGCATAGATTGTAGAATAATCTGTAAACGGAGCAATCGTAAAAGTAGGAACAGGCGTAGATGTGCCTGATAAATCGGTTACATAAACGTTTCCTTTTGAATTGAAAACAACCTTGTTATTTCCAATACTCAGGTTTTCTCCATTTGAAATTCCTGCATATTTGGTTTCCTTTGTGATTTCACCCGCAGCATTGATTTGATATAAATAAGTATCCACATAATCATTGGTTAATGTATATACCGCATTGTCAGCTGCAACAGTTTTAGTGATCTGTCCGTGTGGAAGTGTAATAAGTTTTTCTACTTCGTTTGCGCTGTTGATAACCGAAATTTTATTTCCAAATCCATAAGAAGCATGTTGAACAAAAACCTTATTACCCGCGGAAACAATCCTTTCTACAGTGTCCGTAAAGTTTATTTTTTTCACGAAATTATTGTTGGCAGAATTATAAACCGCAACATATTGATCTCCATTATAGGTGCTGTTTGTAACATAAAAACTGTTGTTCGCAAAAGTAATGTAACGTGGCTGCTTTACATTGTCCGTAATAGTTGCCGTTTTATTGAATCTGAAACGATTGACAACTTCGATTTTGTTAGAATTATTAGCAACAATATAGGCTTGATCTCCGGAAAACCCAATATTGTTAACAACATCTCCAAGATCGGCATTATTCACTTTTTTGTAGATTCCGTTTTCTATTGTAGAAAAATCGGCCGGGATAAAAGAAACTTCACCGCTAGGTGTTCCAAAGTTACCTTCATTTGAAACAAGGATTCCGCTGTATGACTTTTCCTGATTTTTGAAATTAAAGTCATCGTCATTACAAGAAGCAACCAGCAATAATGCCGATGCAAAAAAACAAGTTAAAAGGTTGTTGATTTTCATATGTATTAAAATTATTTATTTAAAAATTCAGGTTAAGATTGACAGCGTAATTTCTTTTCGGCATAAAATAATAATTCACTGTTTGATAGATTTCATCAGTTATATTATTGATTTTAAATCCTAACTGTATGTGTTTCGTTGGATTCAGTTTGATTCCTGCATTGAGAACAAAATAATTCTCCAGATAATTAATTTCACTGTCATCAACGTAACGCTTGCTGTTATACAAAGCCTGGAAAAATAATCCAATGATTTTGTATTGATAACTGCTGTTGAAATTGATCTGATGAAACGGAACGTAACTTAGCTGCTTTTTGGTTTCCAAATCTACAGATCTGGTGTGCGAATAGCTAATCTTGGCGTCAACCTTATGATTGTTCCAATTTTTATTAAAAGACAGTTCGGTTTCCAAGCCATAAAAATCAACTTTTTTTACATTCTTTGGAGACCAGATGGCAGGAGTTACAGGAACCCATTGGATCATATCAGTCATTTTGATATAATAAGGCGTAATTCCCAGTTTGAAATTGTGATAGCTAAAATAATGCGACATCTCTGCCTGATAAGAAGTTTCCGGAATCAAATCCCGGTTTCCGCCAGGTTCCCAATACAGGTCATTGAAAGTTGGGGCTTTGAAATTCCTGGAAATATTAATTGAGCTTTGATACCAGTTGTTGACGAGATATTTTGCACTGGCAGAAAACAGAAACGGACTCTTGTAACCTTCTACAAAATCCTGTTTTGCGCCCAGCTCCCAGTAGAATTTTTCAAGGTTTACGTTTCTGTAGAGTAACGAAAAGTTAGCGGCGTTTCTTTTTGGATTCTGAATACCCGAACCAAAACCTTCTGCTTCATTATACTGATATTCTGTAATAAGGTTAAAAGATGATTTTTTTGAAACCAAAAAGTCAAGATCATTTCTTACAATATATTGTTTGCCAATTCCGCTGCTTGTTTTTGGTTTATCAATATCGCTGAAATACTGGAAATTGTCTTCTATATAAGCAAGCTTCAAATTATTTTTAAATTGTCCGGAACGTAATTTCCAACCCGCCAGATTTCGGATTGTCTGAACCTGATATTTTGTTTTGGTTTGATTTTCCGAAAAAATAGGGTAGTGCTGATCGCTGTCATAATATTGACTTTGCCAGTAGAGTTCATTATTCGGATTAATTTTATAACCTAAACCAAGATTGAAACTGGTGTTCTGGTATTCGCCGTTTCGGTTGATGAATTTTTTTTCAGTAATTTCAAAATCATTTTTGCTTTGTGAATGATTGATATCAGCATTGAAGCTGAAATTCTCATTACTAAATTTCCCCCGAACCAAAGAATTAATAGTTGCAAATGAACCATATTCTGAGAAAACAGTTCCTTCAAAACCTTTGTTATAATCCAGGCTATTGTTGAGGTGTATTGAGCCGCCAATGGCACCGCTTCCGTAGATTACACTTCCGCCTCCGAATTTGATTCCGACATTTTCATAACTCAAAGGATTCAAGTTATTAATGTCGCCTTGCCCCAGAAAAATTGAATTGATGTTGATTCCGTTCCATACAAAAGCGGTGTGCGAAGCCAATGTTCCCCGAAAAGAGGGTGATGAAGTTGAACCCCTTCCGTTCTCTTTGATGTAAATATTGGACTGGAATCTCAACAAATCTGATAAAGAAGTTGAATTTTCCAGGATTTTATCAGAAGTGAGGTTGGATGTTTTTGCAGTTTTTGAAACTTTACTGAATTGATTATCAATGAATACGGTGTCGATCAAAGATTCCTGGGCGGAAACCTGATGCAATAAGCTGATTAAAAAAAAAGTAACAATACGTTTCATCATAACCTGCCTTTCCTCCGAAAGCATTTATTAAAAATTATCCTTGGCAGGTCTCCTGACTTTCGCTGATTTTGCGCCTTCTCACTCGATTTTTGGCGGGCAATGGCAAGATTGCAAAATATTGGATTGCGATTTACAGTTGCGGGGACAGTCGGAGAATTGCACTCCGTTCCCTTTTAATCCCGAATAAAAACATTCGGAAACCAAAGTCCGGCAAAGATAATTATAATTAAATTAGTAAAAAGGTATTTTGAAAGAAAATGCTGCCTCACGTATGAGACAGCATTTTATTAAAATAATTATGAAAGATGAATTTACTTTTTGATTATTTTGAAAGACTTGCTTTCTTTTTCGTTATTAGTTTTCAGGATGTAATTTCCTTTCGGTAATTTTGTGGTGTTTAGAACTGATGTTTTAGAATTTGTATCTTGTTCAATTACCTTTTTACCCGACATGTCATAAACTTCAACTTTGTTCAGTTTGTTGTCGGATTCAATATTAAGATGATCTCCTACAGGATTAGGATAAACTCTCACTGTATTTTTAACAGCATCACTGGTCGCTAATATCTCCTTAACATGAATATTAAAAACACAGGTATCTATAATCACACCGTCTTTTACCAGATTGTGGACAATTACATTGTCACCGATTGGAAAGTCTGAACCGGACTCCGCTCCCTGAACCAAAACTACTGTCGGAGCAGCAGATGCGCACTCATAATAAATTTTGAAAACGCCGTCTAACCCGTCTTTTACGGTCCAGTTATTACCGCTATTGCCGGAAATATAAGTGTTTGAAGTTGATCCGTCGTTGGTTTTAGCTTCCCAGGAAACTAAAGGTCCTTGTCCTTGCATTGCCACCCAGTATTTCCCACTTTGTAACTCTACTGTTTCTGGTAATTTTATGGAAACTTCATAAACCGCAAATCCATTTGAAGCTGTTCCAACCTGATTTTGAGATTCATAAGTAAGGTTATCAAAAGATTTTACAAGCTCGCCAGGTTGACCGTTGTTGTCTTTATAGATGTAAACGCTTGTTCCGTAAGAGAATCTAACAAAGTTAGGGACAATTTTATTCACCTTCATTGTTTGTCCTGCCGGCACAATGAAATCATTTGCTACCAAAACATTACTAAAGCTAACTAAACTTTGAAAATTATTACTCGGATAATTGATACTGCAAGACGCCGTAGAGTTTCCGGTACATGCAAAAGGAAGAGTATAGTTGACTTTTGCAGTAGTTCCGCCAGGGTTGGTATTGGCATTGATGTCTGCAGGGCAAGAGAATTCGCAGCCAGGATCATTCATTCCATTTGTAATATTAAATGTATAATCTTCTGCCTGTCCGGAGTTATAATAATATCCCGATGCGCCAATCGGCCAAAACATAGAATATTCTGTTACAGACTGCATTTTCAGAACTCTCACTCTTGTATTTCCATTGATTGCATTTTGCGGAATAGTAATCGGGAACTCTGTAAACTTGTCGTCAACACCGGTAGATCCGAAAATGTAACCTTCGCTGATGATTTCATTATCTTCATCCAGGATACCGTTATGGTTCCAGTCTATAAATAATGTATAAGTATCCGGAGCATAGCTAACTCTGTTTTTACCCTTGATTTTCACATTGTAAGTTTGTCCGGCTTGCAAATTGAATACTTTATCAGTCATATCTTCGTAAAAATCCGTGCTGTTCGGATCAGAATTATATCCCGTGCCATTCACTTCAAAACGCGTTATTGGTGTAGATGGAATAAAATTTTCTACTTTATTTATTGGGTCGTATGATTGTGGGGTTGGGTTATTTGGCAATATTCTGAATTCTGTACTTCCAAAATAATTAGAGTTGTACTCACTTACGCTGACTCTCCAGGTTCCGGCTATATCCGGCATGGTTTCTCCCCAAGGATATGTTTTGGTATTTCCATTGAAAGAAATATCAAAATTTCCATTTTCATCAGCATAATACTGTCCTGTAATCCCTGAGCCGGATTCATTTGGTGAGAACAAGTGAACAACAACTTGTGCATTAGGTTGTACATTAGTAGCGTGGAGTTTTAAACCGAAGTTAAAGAATTGGTCCATTGTCAGATACTTGAAGTTAGTACTGGTGACGATTCTTTCATTTGGATTGGCAACCACAGTTAGATTAGCAGTGGTGGTCTTACCATTTTCATCAGTTGCCTTTACAATGTGCACACCTTTTACCGATTTGTTTTTCTTAGCACTTATCTGGATAGAGAATTTCCCTTCGCTGTCGGCCGTCCCTTCAAAATCTCTCCATCTTTTACCATCTGGGTCAGTTGCAAAGACAGTTACTTTTGAATTAGGGGTAAATCCGGTTCCCAAAACAGGAAATCCACCAGACCAATACCACCATTCATCTATGGTTCCTTGTGTATCAGATACTAATGAGGTATCTAATGTAATGTGTTGGGCATTGAAAAGCCCGAAAAATAAAAGAAACAAGCTTTTTAATAGTAATTTTACATTCATTTATTTAATTTTTTATGATTAATTGATGCAATGTTACAAGTAAGTGAGAACTTTTCAATTTTTTGATTGGTAACATTATAAATACTCTGTTTTTTGCCGAGTAACATTTTATATACATTTGATTTAAAATGCTGATTATCAATACTTTTAAAGTAGGGTTTAATATAATCGAAAAATAGTCTTAACTTTGATTATTACTTCTCGGGATGCGGACTGTTTTAGCTTTATTTTTTATACTTTTTACGACATTTATCAATGCGCAGAATGATTCTAAAAATTCTGATGCCTACGTGAAACGTCTTGTGAATTTGATTAGGGAAAATAACAATAACCGTATCAAATCTATGAGTTATATCCAGGAGGCGCTTCGTTTTGAGAAAGAAATAGCGGACTCAACCCGGATTGAGCTTTATGTGACAGCCGGTAATTGTTACAAAGACCAGGAGTCTTATTATTTGGCTCTTAGCTATTATTATAAAGCTTTGGAGATTAAAAACGAGAAAGAATCCAACCGTTCTTTTAGTATTTTGAATAATATTGGAGGCTGTTATTATTTTATGGGTAACTATAAAAAAGCGCGGTATTTCTGGGAATCGGCACTTAAAAAATTCGAGTCTAATAAATCAAGCCAAAATGTTGAAGGCTCCCTTATCTATAATAATCTTGCAGTTCTGGAAAAAGAGCACGGTAATTACGCCAGAGCGTTGGAAATGCTGAAGGAATTCCTGAAAAGAAATGAAAAACTGAAAGATACTTTCAATATTATTATTGCTTATGAAAATATTGCGGATGTCAATGTCAAATTAAAAGAACAGGATCTGGCAATTTCTAACCTGTCAAAAGGCATCGGTCTCGCTAAGAAAATCAAATCAGATTATGACCTTGCAAGTCTCTATACAGACATAGGGAATATCTATCTTTCGCAGCCATCGCGCAAAGATTCATCTTATTATTATCTTTCCAGCGCTTTCAATATTGCTAACAGAAGCGATTTTTCTGATATCAAATTATCTTCATCGGAAAAGCTGGTTTCCTATTTTGAGAATCAAAAAGATTATAAAAGCGCATTATACTATCTTCACATTGCAAAATCTTTGTCGGAAGCAACCATCAACAAAGAAAATGCTAAGAAAGTTTCCAGGCTGGAATCGGAATTTGAGGAAAAGAATAAGCAGAAAGAACTCCTTCAGCAGCAGAAAAAAAGGGAGCGTTATTTCATCTCCGGAATGGTGCTGTTATTATTATTTTCGGTGATTGTTTTTCTGATGTTCAAATTACAGAAAAGTAAATCCGAGAAAAAAGCGACAGAAAATAAGCTGCTTGCCAAAAAACTGGACGAGAAAAATAAAGAACTGGCCAATAACGCGATCAAAATGATGCAGGCTTCCGAAATCTTCCAGACCACACAAAAGGAGCTGAAAGAGATGGACCCGAAGTACGAAGACGACCGGAAGATGATTTCCCGGATTATTATGGACTTCAAGAAAGGGTCACAAGCGCTCAATAAATCTGAGTTTGAGAAACTGTTTATAGAAACTGATGAGGATTTTTATAAAAAATTATTAGACAAATATCCGTCACTTACCAAAAACGAGCTTCGTCTCTGTGTGTTTCTAAGGCAGAATCTTTCTTCTAAAGAGATTTCGGCCATTACACAGCAAAGTCCGCACAGTATTGTTGTAGCGAGGTCAAGGCTGAGAAAAAAGCTTGGTTTGGAGGAGTCTCAGAGCATCAGCAATTTTCTGATTCAATTTTAAATTTAATCCTAGCTTAAACAAACTGATTCATAAAAATCCTGCAAAGGTTTTGGAAACGATTTTTCATCGGCCTGTGTTTCATTAACGATCAAAAAATCATTATCAGAAGCAAATTTTTCAAATTCTTTTTTGGAATCTATATTGATGAGATTGATTTCAATAGAAAGATTTTTATGCGTCAGTTTATGATTGACGATTTTTGAATTAATGATATACTCGTTCCAATTCTCAGGAATAGATGTCGGGAATTCGTATAACTTTTTCCAGATAAAATCATTGCCGCGTTGTTTAATAAGAAATTGATTTTGATATTTCACAAAAAAATATTTCAGACTCAAATCTGACACTTTAACCTTTATCGTTTTTACAGGGAATTCCGAAACTCTTCCGGTTTGGAAAGCCATGCAATCTTCATTTACAGGACAGAACATACAAAGCGGATTCTTCGGTCGGCAGATTTCAGCTCCGATATCCATTATAGCCTGGTTGAATTCCCCAGGTTTTTCGTCCGGCATCACTAACAAAGCCAAATCTGAAAAATGTTGAAAAGCTTTAGAACTGGAAATGTCAAAATCATCCGCAAAAATTCTTGACAAAACACGATAGAAATTACCATCAACTGCGGGTATTTTTTCATCGAAACAAATGCTTGCAATCGCAGCAGCAGTATATTTTCCGACACCTTTTAATTTTAAGATATCATTATAATGATTCGGAAATTCGCCGCCAAAATCTTCTACAATCTGATGAGCTGCTTTGTGTACATTAATGGCTCTGGAATAATAGCCAAGACCTTTCCAATATAACAAGACATCGTCTTCCGAAGCTTGATGAAGCTCTTTTACGGTCGGGAATCTTTCTATAAATCTGAGATAATGACCAAGGCCTTGTTTTACCTGAGTTTGCTGCAAGACGATTTCGCTGATCCATATATTGTAAGGAAGCTGGTTTTGTCTCCAGGGAAGTTGTCTGGCATTGGTATCGTACCACTTCGTAAGCTTTTTTCCAATGTGAAGAAAATCAGCATTTTGTTTGTTTGTTTTCAAAAATATGTCTTATATTTGCACACCAAAAATATAAAGAATTTTAGAAAATGACAAAGGCAGAATTGGTAAATACCATCTCGAACAAGCTGGGAGTAGAAAAGAATGATACACAGAAAGTTATCGAAGCTTTTATGCAAGAAATCAGAACCTCTATGTATAATGGAGATAATGTATATTTAAGAGGATTCGGATCTTTTATTATCAAAACCAGAGCGGCTAAAACAGGTAGAAATATTTCTAAGAATACAGCTATAGAAATCCCTGCTCATAATATTCCTGCTTTCAAACCTTCAAAAACTTTTGTGGAAAAAGTAAAGACCAAAGTTGCAGTAAAATAATTAGTTGAATATTAACAGTAAAAAAATATATAAATTATGCCAAGCGGAAAAAAAAGAAAAAGACACAAGGTAGCAACGCACAAAAGAAAGAAAAGAAGAAGAGCAAACAGACACAAGAAGAAAAAATAATTTAGCCTTTTTGAGTCTTAAACATATTAAATATAGTTGGCGTTTTGCCAGCTATATTTTTGTTTTATATTTACAACCTAATCTTAATAAAACCTTTTTATGAAGTTATGAAGAAAGAACTGATTATTTCCAATGAGGGAGACGCTTCAAAAATTGCTTTATTGGAAGATGGTCGCCTTTTTGAACTTCACGAGCTGGAAACAAAAACCGATTTTGTTGTTGGTGATTTGTTTCTCGGAAAGATCAAAAAACTGGCCCCCAATCTTAATGCCGCTTTCGTAAATATCGGTACGGATAAGGATGCTTTCTTACATTATCAGGATCTTGGTCCGCAATTTTTATCGTATCAGAAGTTTCTGAAAAATACGATTTCCAAAAAACAACAGACATCTAGTCTTAAAAATTTTGAAACAGCAAAGGACATTGATAAGCTGGGAACTGTTGATAAAGTTCTGACAGCCGGTGATCTTGTTTTGCTGCAAATTACAAAAGAACCAATCTCTACAAAAGGACCTAGAATCTCTACACAGATTTCTCTTACAGGTCGTTTTTTGGTTCTGATTCCTTTCGATAACAAAATTTCTGTTTCCAAAAAAGTTGGAGACCCCGAAGAAAAAAACAGATTGAAAACTTTGATAGAAAGTATTCGTCCGGAAGGTTTTGGGGTGATTATCAGAACTGTTGCAGAAGGGAAAAAAGTGGCTGAGCTTCATAATGATATGAATCAGCTGGTGAAAAAATGGGAATCCACATTTAAGAATATTCAGAAAAATAAAGTTCCTAGTAAGGTTCTGAGCGAAGAGGACAAAGCGTCTTCGATCTTAAGAGATAACTTTAACCAGGACTTCGTAAGCATCATTTGTGATGACGAAAAAATGGTGGAGGACATGAAATCTTACATCGAAGTAATTGCACCGGAACGTAAAAATATCGTTCAGTTTTATGATTCTCATATTCCTCTTTTGGAATACTATAATGTAGAAAAACAACTGAAACAGAGTTTCGGTAAACATGTGAACATCCCGGCTTCCAAAGGTGCTTACCTTGTGATTGAACATACAGAAGCGCTTCACGTGGTGGATGTGAATTCCGGAAATAATATCTCGTCATCTTCTACCAACAAAACCCACGCTTTGACTGTCAATAAAATGGCAGCTACAGAAATTGCAAGACAATTGCGTCTGCGGGATATGGGCGGAATCATTGTGGTGGATTTCATTGATATGACAGATCCGGAACACAGGAAGGAACTATACGAACACTTCCGTGAAGAAATGAAGCGTGACAAAGCTAGACATAAGATTTTGCCACCTTCAAAATTCGGACTGATCCAGATGACAAGACAACGTGTCCGTTCCGAAAAGCACATCGAAACATCCGAAGAAAATCCGAATAAGGACGGCGAAATCATCGCTCCAATTGTAATTGTGGAAAGAATGGAAGAATCCATCAGAACAATTATTCAAAAAGAAAAAGGCAAATTGTACCTTCACGTACATCCTTTTCTGGAAGCCTATCTTACGAAAGGACTGGCAAGTATCCAAAACAAGTGGTTTTTGAAATACAAAAAATGGGTAACCATCATCCCGAGAGATTCCTTCAAAATGCTGGAATTCCATCTCTATAATTCTAACAAAAAAGAATTGATGAGCTACTCTAATTAGAAAAGTAAACTGATTTCTGGAATAACAATTTCAAGGATCTATAATTTGAAAGTCTGTTTAATTTTGTTAAGCAGACTTTTATTTTTCATCAAATACTTATTATAGATATTATCCGTTTAATTTCTTAAATTTGGTTTTATGAAAAACATTTACGCGCTTCTTATATTTTGTCTTTTTACAAGCTGTTACACATATAGATCGGTTGCTGATGAAAAAGAGATCGAAACAAATAAAAATCCACGAACAAGACTTCAAAGTTCCGAAATGGCAATGGCTGCAAATGATAATGCTGCGATAGCTCATGTTCAAAAAAGTCAAATGCAAATTGCTAATACCGAAAAAATTGAAACGAATTCAAAGCCGAAGCAATCTATAAAATTAGGAATAAAAGATAAGCTGCAGCCAGATAAGATCTACAAAATAAAAGTTGCCGACAAGCGATACAAGATCCAGGTAGACCAATGGGAAAGTGATTCATTGGTGGTTCATCGGGTGAATAAACCAGAAAAGAAAATGAAATTCCATAAAAACCAGATCGAAGAAGATGCTATTTTGGAAAAACGTTTCTCACAGCCTATGTCCGATATAATCACCGTTACAATTTACGCTGGAATTGCTGCGCTTATTGCTGCACTTGTACTTTAATAATATATTTTAACCTATTAATTGCTAATTGCGGTTTCGATTTTGAAAACGTTTTTAGCAATTTTTTATTGGCATTAACTAATATTTAACGTCAAGATTTAGTTAATTAATTATTATTAAGATATTTTGGTAATAATTTTGATAGAGATTAATCAAATATACAAATATATATGTCAGGAAAAATTTTATGGATAGATGATGAAGTGGATTTACTAAGGCCTCATATTGTCTTTTTAGAGAATAAAGGTTATAAAGTGACGCCCGTAAACAATGTGAACGAGGCTCTTGAAATCATTGAAAAAGAGAAATTTGCATTAACACTGCTAGATGAGAATATGCCCGGAATATCCGGTTTGGAAGCGATTCCGATGATCAAGGAAAAAGACAATGCTCTTAAAATTGTTATGGTCACCAAGAGTGAAGAAGAGCATATCATGGAACAGGCGATAGGATCTCAGATCGAGGATTATATCTTAAAACCGGTGAATCCCAATCAGGTGCTTTTGTCTCTGAAAAAGAACTTGCAGAGTGAAACGCTCGTAGAACAAAAAACAATTGTTGATTACCAGCAGGAATTCCGTAATCTGAGTATGGAATTGTCCTATCTCAGAACTTATCAGGATTGGGCGGAATATTATAAGAAAATCCTGAACTGGGAAATCAAATTCGATAAGGTCTTTGACAATGAGTTTGCTGATCTTCTGCAGAATCAGAAAGAAGAAGCAAACATCCAGTTTTCAAAATTTGTCGAGAACAATTATGAAGATTGGTTACACAGCAATGAAAAGCCGATGATGAGCCATACACTTTTCAAAGACAAAGTGAAGCCGGAAGTTGAAAAAGAAAAAGTTCTCCTGCTGATGGTTGATAACCTGAGATACGATCAGTGGAAGGTCATAGAACCGTTATTCACAAGGTTTTACAACAAGACCTCAGAAGATTATTATTTCAGTATTCTGCCGACGGCGACTCAATATGCACGTAACTCATTTTTCGCTGGATTGATGCCGTCAGAGATCGAAAAAAGATTTCCCGAATATTGGTTTAATGATAATGAAGAAGGAAACAAGAATGAGCATGAGAGAGACTTTCTGGAAGACCAGATGAAGAGAATCGGTTTATCCGGAAAATCAATGAAATATCTGAAAATCCTGAATGCGGATTTCGAAAGAAAAATTCTGGACGACTTCAACCAGCATAAGAACAATGATCTCTTGGTGATTGTGTACAATTTTATTGATATTTTGTCTCATGCGAAAACAGATAATAATATTGTAAATCAATTGATTAGAGATGATAAAACATTCAGATCCTTAACATATAACTGGTTTGAAAATTCATCATTAATCAAGATTATCAAAGCGGCCGCAGAAAATGGCTTCAAGCTGGTAATTACAACAGACCACGGCACGGTTTATGTTAAAAAACCTAGTAAAGTTGTAGGTGACAGGGAAACGTCAACCAACATCAGATATAAAACCGGAAGAAGTTTGACTTATGATGATAGGGATGTTTGGGCGATTGACAATCCCGACAAGCTCTTTCTGCCAAAAGGAAACCTGAGTTCAAAATATATTTTTGCAAAGAACAACACATTCTTGGCATACCCGAAAAACTACAACCATTTTGTAAACTATTACAAAGATACTTATCAGCACGGGGGAATCTCTCTGGAAGAGGTCATCATCCCGATAAGCATATTAGAGCCCAAATAGTTTTTTTCATAGTTTATTTGATTTGGGTTTATTGGGCGGAAAGGATTGATTACCTTTTCCGCCTTTTTTATTTATAGAAGCAACAAGGTTGGCGACTATTTCACCATTCCCACCCGCTATCCACTATATCTTTTTCTTTTTAATGAAAAAAGAAAAAGGATGCCGTTCCTATCGGGGCTAGAAAGTAGTTTCGTATTTCTTTTGACCATTCAATTCAAAATCCCGAACTTTGAAAAACTAAAGTTTTTAAAAATCTATCATCATACTACTATGAGAATCATTTCCTATAATGTCAACGGAATCCGAGCAGCCTTTACCAAAGATTTTTTAGGCTGGCTTAATGTTGCAAGCCCGGATGTTATTTGTATCCAGGAAAGTAAAGCAGGAAACGATCAAATCGATATAGAAAGTTTCGAAAAGTTGGGTTATCATAGTTATTGGCATTCGGCAGTTAGAAAAGGTTACAGTGGCGTTGGGATTGCTTCCAAAGTCAAGCCTAATCACGTGGAGTTTGGTTGCGGTATCGAAAGCTACGATAACGAAGGTCGAATTATGCGTGCAGATTTTGACGGGTTTTCCGTGATCTCCGTCTACGTTCCTTCTGCTTCCAATATCGAAAGATTAGATTTTAAAATGCAATTCTGTTTCGATTTCTTAGCTTATATTAAAGAACTCAGAAAAACTATCCCTAATTTAATCATTAGCGGTGATTTCAACATCTGTCACCAGGCGATTGATATTCATAATCCAATTGGTCTGGCAAATACATCTGGCTTTTTACCGATGGAAAGGGAATGGATGACCAGCTTTATGCGCGAGAATCAACTCACAGACAGTTTCAGATATTTTAATGATCAGCCGGATCAGTATTCCTGGTGGAGTTACAGAGCGGGTTCAAGAGCAAGGAACAAAGGATGGCGTTTGGACTACAATTTTGTTTCTGAACCATTGAAAGATAAAATGACGAGAGCTGTAATTTTAGCAGAGGTCAAACATTCTGATCATTGTCCCGTAATGGTAGAACTAGGAATATAAATGATAAATTATAATTGATGAATGATTAATTATTATATTTAGATTTTATCGATTATCATTTATCAACAGTCAATTATAAAAACGTGCACGAACAATTTAATCTTATCATAGAAATCCTCGGAACGATTTCCTTTGCAATGTCGGGTAGTTTTGCAGCGATGCAGAAACGCCTTGATCCTTTCGGTGTATTGATTATTGCTTTCGTTACCTCTGTTGGTGGCGGAACAGTAAGAGATTTGCTTTTGGATGTTCCCGTTTTTTGGATGACTGATATGATGACCTGCTCACTGATCTTTTTTACCTGTTTATTTTCTATGATTTTTAAATCCATTGAAAAAAATTTCAAAGTAACGTTGTTTATATTCGATAGTTTTGGATTGGGATTATTCACTATTATCGGTATTCAGAAAGGGCTGACAGCTGGTCTGCATCCTTTGATATGTCTCACGTTGGGAACTATTACCGGTTGCTTTGGAGGGATTATCCGGGATATTCTGTTGAACAGAATCCCATTGATTTTCAGGAAAGAAATCTATGCAACGGCCTGTATCGTAGGAGGTGGAATTTTCTTGCTAATGTCAAAATTTACAGGCTTATCTTACACGCTGGTTCAGATTTTTACAATAATTTTAATTGTTACGATCAGGACGTTGGCTGTCAAATACCATTGGAGAATTCCAAAATTCTATGGCTATGAGAATAATGATGAAATGTAAAGAAAAAGAGCAAAACTAATTTTGCTCTTTATTTTATAACTAGAAAAACTTTCCTCTGTTTCTCATATGCGGGTTGTGCATATGTTTTTGCATTGTCGGCATTTTCATCTGTTCCTTCATCATTTTGATTTGGTCGGCCATCATTCCTGCAGAATCCAACTGCTTAGCCTCGTCCAAAAGTTTCTGGGCTTCCGCTTTTCTCCCTTTGGAAAGTGCAGATGCTGCCAGATTAAGTTTTGCCATTGCTCTGTCGTGCTTCATATTCAAGCCATACTCCAAAGCTTTTTTCATCAATCCTTCTGTTTTTGCAGGATTGTCCTGAGCAATAGTCAATGCCTGCAGATAATGGAAATAGCCGTATTGACTTTTGTGAAGCTGCGATTTGTAATTGGTGATGTTAGACAAAAACTTAGAAGCTTTTTCGAGATTTTGTTTTCTCAATTGCCAAAAAGCCAAAAGGATGTTTTCGTTTTTGAAGAAAAGTGCGATTGGAATTGCAGAAAGCACAACCAAAACGATTCCCCAACCGATATTACGATTGAACATCAGATAAACGCCTAAAGCGATAATGATTGCAGCTGCTACAAATTTTATGTATTTGTTCATTTTTAAATTTTAGGTTGCAAAGATAAGAATTACGGATAAGAATTCCGATAGTTGCGGTGTTATGAATTTGGTGGATTATTAAAAAACTCCCAGACAATTTTAGCTTTAGCTTTTCCGAGAATTTCTTCCAGCGTTACAATGTCCGCTTCTTTCACTCGTTTCACAGATTTCAGTTTTGATAAAAGCAATTCAATGGTTTTTCCTCCAACTCCCGGAATCTCTTCAAGTTCAGATTTTATGGTTGAATTTTTTCTTCGTGTTCTGTGATGCTTCACACCAAAGCGGTGTGCTTCGTCTCTTACACGTTGCAGGATCTTCAACGTTTCTGCTTTTTTATCAATATATAAAGGAATCGAATCTTCGGGGAAATAGATTTCTTCCAATCTTTTCGCAATACCGATTATTGTGATTTTTCCATAAAGTCCAAGCAGTTTCAGACTTTTGACAGCGGATGATAATTGACCTTTTCCACCGTCAATCAGAATCAGTTGAGGCAGAGGTTCTCCTTCATCTATTAATCTTCTATAACGACGGTAAATGACTTCTTCCATTGTAGCAAAGTCATTCGGCCCTTCCACAGTTTTTGGATGGAAAATCCTGTAATCAGCTTTGCTCGGTTTTCCGTCCTTGAAAACGACACAGGCAGACACAGGATTGGTTCCCTGGATGTTGGAGTTGTCGAAACCTTCGATGTGTCTTGGTTCAACAGGCATTCTGAGAATTCTCTGCATCTCAGACATAATCCGGTTAGTGTGTCTTTCCGGATCAACGATCTGAACTTGTTTTAATTTTTCCAGACGGTATTCTTTTGCATTTTTTTCAGAAAGTTCTACGATTCGTTTTTTGTCTCCAACTTTGGGAACAATCAGTTTAACGTTCGGAATTTCAATTCCCAAATGAAAAGGAATCAGAATCTCTTTGGATGTAGAATCAAATTTCTGTCTAATTTCTACCAGCGCTTCTTCCAGGATATCTTCATCCGTCTCTTCCAGAACTTTTTTGATTTCTGTTGTAAAACTCTGAACAATAGAGCCGTTTCTTATTTTGAAATAATTGACATAAGCCGCCGTTTCATCACTTGTCATTCCAAAAACATCCACATCGTCAATACTTGGATTCACAACGGTATGCTTCGCCCGATAATCATCCAGAGACTCTATATTTTGTTTTAGCATCTGCGCTTTCTCGAACTCAAGATTGGCTGCAAAACGATACATCCTTTCCTCCAGATATTTCTTTGCAAAACGGAAATCTCCTTTTATAATTCCTCGGATAGCTTCTACTTTTTCGTCGTAATCTTCCTTGGTTTCGAGCGCTTCACAAGGCCCGTTACAATTTTTGATGTGATATTCCAGACAAACGCGATATTTTCCTTCCGCAATTTTTTCGGGAGCGAGATTCAGGTTGCAGGTTCTTATTTTATAAAGACTCTTAATGGTGTCAAGAAGTATTCTTGCGGGACGTACTTTGGCGTAAGGTCCATAATACTCAGAGCCGTCTTTGATTTTTGTCCTTGTCAGAAAAATTCGTGGAAAATCTTCATTTTTAATGCAAATCCAAGGATAGGATTTGTCATCCTTCAGCATCACGTTATAAAACGGCTGATGTGCTTTTATCAGGTTGTTTTCCAGTAAAAGAGCGTCATACTCGCTGTTCACCACGGTAGTTTCCAGCCTGTGAATCTTGGAAACCATAATCCGTGTCCGGTAACCGTTCTGGTTTTTGTTGAAGTAAGAAAGCACTCTTTTTTTGAGATGCTTGGCTTTTCCTACATACAAAAGCTGGTCGTTCTTATCATAATAACGATAAACGCCGGGTTCCGAAGGAAGGGTTTTGAGCTGAAGTTCTAGATTGGAATTCACAATACAAATTTACGGAATGTTTCTTTGAAATTAAATTTCAATGCCGCGGAATTCTGAACCTAAGCATACATTAATAATAAACTGCGTTTTTATTGAATGAGTTTTTATTCTTCAATAAGGTTGTTTTCCGAATTATCTATCAAGCTTTGCGGGATTTCTTTTTTATTTTTGATGCCGAGCTTTTTCAACTTCTCAGTTTGTCTTACAAGGTTATCGTTTCCTGTGTAAAGCTGTTTGTACGCATCAGTAAAAGAGGTTTTTGCCTGATCGATATTTTTTCCAACTTTGTCAAGATTCTCTACAAAACCTACAAATTTGTCATACAATTTTGCACCTTGTGATGCAATTTCCATAGAATTACGGTTCTGATATTCGCGTTTCCAGAGATCGGCAATCAGTTTGAGAGAAGTGATGAGGTTGCTTGGATTAAGTAACAGAATGCGTCTTTCGTAGGCAAAATTCCAAAGATTCTGATCGATTTGCATTGCAGCGATATAAGCCGGTTCGCTCGGGATGAACATCATTACAAAATCCAACGATTTTCCGTAATCATCATAGGCTTTCTGAGACAGTTGCTGGATGTGATTTTTGATGGAGTTAAGATGCTGCGTCTGTTTGATGCTGATGATGTTGGCATCGGTCTCATCCACCAGTTCCGTGAAGGCTGACAATGATACCTTGGAATCGATGATGACATTGCGTTCATCCGGATATTTTACAACCGCATCGGGACGCATTTTCTTGCCGGAAAATTCTGAGAACAAGGCTTTGTTATCCTCATCACGCAGCTCGTGTTCTAAGAAATATTCTCTTCCTTTTACCAACCCTGACTTTTCCAAAATACTTTCCAATATCATTTCTCCCCAATTTCCTTGCGTTTTGGATTCGCCTTTCAAAGCTCGGGTCAATTTTTTGGCATCATCAGAAATCTGTTGATTCAGTTCTGCCAATTCTTTTACTTTTTCAGCGAGAGAGAAGCGTTCTTTATTTTCCTTTTCATAAGCTTCGTTCACTCGATTTTTCAGCTCAACAATTCTTTCCTGGAAAGGCTCAAGAATCGTTTTCAAGTTGGTCTGATTAAGTGTTGTGAATTTCTCAGTTTTCTCTTCTAGGATTTTATTGGCCAGGTTTTCAAACTGTTCTTTTGCCTGTTCCTGGATTTTAGTGATTTCTTCTTTCTGGGAATCGAGAAGTTTCTGGAGTGTTTCGTTTTGCGCTGATAATTGTGATTTTACAGCAATCAGTTTTTGCAGTTCGTCCAGAAGATTTCGTATTTCCGAATTTTGGTTTTGATTAAGTTCCTGCTGTTCCGTTATTTTCTGTGATTGCGCATTGTTCTCTGCAGAAAGTGTCGCGACATTATTTTTTAACTGATTAAGAACATCAGATTGCTGAGCATTATTATATTTTTCTTCTTGTAAGAACCTGTTAAGCTCATCAATTTTTGATTGAGAATTCTGTAGGTCAGAATTGATTTTGATGAAGTTATTATTAAGTTCATCATATAGATTCCTGGCAACTGAAGAAGACTTAAGCACAAAATAAACTATAGCAGCGCCTAAAATACCGCCCACAAAAAAACCAATGATTAGATAAGAGATTTCCATTCTTCAAAAATACAATTTTGTAAGAAGAAAAAATACGGAAAGACGTAAACTTTAAAAGAGAAAGTTGAGTTAAATTTTTCTATTCTTAGCTAACATCGGAATAGAAATAAGTCCCATTACGAGCATAATAATGATTTGTAGTGGCAATGTGATGAAAGAGTAGGCGAGTCCTAATTCTCCGCCTTCCACAGCGTCTTTTCCCATAGAAATGAATAAGGCTGTAAATCCAAATTTCATAGCCAGATTAAAAGCACCGATTCCGCCACTCGCAGGGATAATCATTCCTAATGTTCCGACAACCAAAATGAAACATCCGTCAGCGGGAGTAAAATCTGAGGTTTCCGGAAGTGAGAAGCAAACTAAATATGATGCAAAGAAATAGCAGATCCAGATTCCTGCAGTCAGAAGAATGAATTTTCCTTTTTGACGAAGTTTTAGAATGGATTTCAGACCTTCTAAAATTCCTTTTCCAAACCCAACAATTTTGTTGTAAATGGATGATTTTTGTAGATGTTTTCTGAAGATGAACAACAAAATGACCAGAAAAACGATAAAGCCTAAAACGATATAACTCATGTTAGAATCGGATTGAGGTTCTGCTTGATTTTTTTGTTCAGTTGCAGATTTGTAAAAAGCAATTAAAGCATCATATTTAAAAATCAATGTTAATAATGCAAAGATTCCCATACAAACCAAATCCACAACCCGTTCCAGGATAATAGTTCCAAAAGATTTGTCAACAGGAACTTTTTCGACACCATAAAGGGCTGTTGAGCGGGCCACTTCACCACTTCTTGGGATCGTAAGATTCATCAGATATCCGAAAGAAATTGACCAGAGCGAATTGCTGTTAGAGATTTTGTAACCCATTGGTTCCAGTAGAAGGTTCCAGCGAACTGCCCTGAAAATATAAGCGGAAATACCAAAAACTGCTGCGAACAATACCCAAAGATAATTGGCTTTTTGTAAAGAATTTTTGATTTTGTCAACGTCCAGACCTCTGAGAGCAACCCAAAGAAAAACTCCTGCAACAGCAACAGAAATCAGAATTGTAATTGCATTTTTGAATGCTGATGACTTTTTTTCTTCCAAGAGCTATGAGTTGAAATTATGTTAGAAGATTGGTTGCTTCATCCGGAAAAACTATTTTTGGCTGGAAATTTTTTGCTTCTTCCGGCGTCATCTGTGCATAAGCAATGATAATGATGATATCGCCTTTATGAACTTTTCTTGCAGCAGGACCGTTAAGACAAATATCTCCGGATTTTCTTTTGCCCTTGATAACATAAGTGTCAAAGCGCTCACCGTTATTCACATTCACAATGTAGACTCTTTCACCAACAATTAAACCTGCCGCTTCTATAAGGTCTTCGTCTATAGTGATGCTTCCAATATAATTAAGGTCCGATTCTGTGACGCGAACTCTGTGAATTTTCGATTTAAAAACTTCAATTAACATAGGTACAAATTTACGTTAAATAAATAAAAGTTTGAAAAATTTGTTCCTTAAAAACTTATATAAGACCTCGCAAAATAAACGGCGATTATTATGAATTTATGAATATTGACATTAGTTGTTTTGTTTTGGCTCAATTGTTGATGAATAGTGGAAAATTGTATGCAATGAATTGCTGTAAAGTGAGTATTTTCGTTAATATTGATTTTAGTAAAAATTCATCATAATAAAATAAAAGATATATTTTTCACTAAATTTTATAAAAATATTTGCGTGATATTAAAATTGTCTTATATTTGCTATAACAACATAACTTTAATTAATAAATATTATGAACAAGTCTGAATTAATCGACGCTATTGCAAAAGATGCAGAAATCACAAAAGCTGCTGCTAAAAAAGCTTTGGAATCATTCGTTTCTAACGTAACAGAAACTCTTAAGAAAAAAGAAGGTAAAGTATCTTTAGTAGGATTTGGAACTTTCTCGGTATCTGAAAGAGCTGCAAGACAAGGTATCAATCCTGCTACAAAAAAACCAATCAAAATTGCTGCTAAAAAAGTTGCAAAATTCAAGGCTGGTGCTGATTTAGCTACTGCTGTTGCTGGTGCTAAAAAGAAATAATACTTTATTTGATTGTATCGAATAAAAAAAAACCGTCATTTGACGGGTTTTATTTTTTTATAGAATTCGAGATTTATTGGTTTTCATCATCCAAAAGATGCCCGAAAAAGTCTTTTTTTGTCTTGAGGTAAGATGCACTGGCTTCATTAGATTTAATTTGTAATGGTATCCTGGAATTGAACTCGATATCACTGTCTTTGATAATCTGTATTTTTTCAGGATTATTGGTCATTAGATTGACTGATTTGACACCTAATTTTTGCAGCATTTCTATTGCAACGCCAAAATCCCTGTCATCTGCAGGTAAGCCCAATTCCAAATTAGCCTGAACGGTATCCAGTCCTTTCTCTTGCAGTGCATAAGCTTTAAGCTTATTGATGATGCCAATATTTCTTCCTTCTTGTCTCAGATAGATAATCAGACCACCATTTTCCTGCATATATTTCATTGCTGAATCCAATTGCTGTCCGCATTCGCACTTTTGAGAATGAAAGACTTCTCCGGTGATACATTCGGAATGGATTCTCAGATTAACAGGTTTTTCTAGATCTGTATTTTTTGCAATCAGAGCCATATGTGGCATCCAATTTTTATCATCTTCTGAAAAAGCCATCATTTTGAATTCCCCAAAATCTGTGGGAACGTTCGCTTCTGCTTGTGTTTTTAACATTAAATAAAAAGGTGTTAATTAGAAGACATAGAAGTTGACTCTATACTTTTGCTTTGAGATGCTTCCAGCAAATTCATATTGGTTTTTATCTTTACCATATATCTGTTAAGCACTTCGTCATCATCACGAGTCATAAACTTTCGTAATTTTTGTATCTTTTTATAATACTTTTCAAATTCTCTGAGAGAGTTATGTTTATCTGCCAGGTTAAAATTACGGATTGCAAGAAGATAATTGGTAAGCGAATTTTTTAAAGAGGAAACTTCCCTATTTACAGCATCATTTCTGAATTTAGGAAAAGTTGAAATAAGGTTGGAGATAGAAGAAGCATATACAATGGCTTCCGGTGTAAGATATGCGTATGTATCTGACAAACTATCCGAATGCAATTCCTCTGAGGCTGCCGAACTGGTAGAACAGGAGTCTGAAAGATTAATGATAAATATAACGGCTAAAAGTTTGTACAAACTTTTCATTTTCTCTGCATTTTTTGATACAGGATTGGGTTAAGACTCTCGTCATTATACATCTTCATCTGTTTATAAAGTTTCATCTTAACTTTACCGTTTTCTATGTCAGAAAGTAGCTGATCTATTGCGGTTTCCAAGTCTTTTTTCTGTTCAAGAAGGACTTGTAGTTTTCGAGAACATTGTAATCTGTGTTCTTCCGAAGCATCTTTTCGGGAAGCTTCTATAGACATGTGATATATTTTCAATGATAAGATAGAAAATCTATCGATAGACCAAGCTGGTGTTTCACTGTTGATTCTGGCATCCTGATCAGGAACAATATTTTCAAAAGTTTTATAGAACCAGAAATCGATTTGTTCAACCATATCTGTTCTTTTCTGATTGAGCTTATCAATCCTTCTTTTTATTTTTAAAGCTTCTGTCGGGTCAATATCTTCTTCTCGAATTATATCTTCCAGATGCCACTGAACGGTATCAATCCAGTTTTTTGAATACAAAATCCATTCCAAACTATTAGCTTGGAATGGATTGTTTTCTTGTGAATTAACATCGTCATTTATATGGTAGTCATTAACCGATTGGTTAAAGATTTCCCATGCTTTTTCAGTCAAATTCATTAATTATTTCTTTTTAAGAAGGATCATTCGGATTAGATGATGAATCTTTTTTCTTATCTTCATCCTTTACCGCATCTTTGAACTCTTTAATGCCAGAGCCTAAACCTTTCATCAATTCGGGAATTTTTTTACCTCCAAATAATAAAAGCAATATCAAAGCTACAATTAATATATGTTGCCAAGAAAGACTTAATATAACAGTTGCTAGTGTCATTTCAATTTTTTTGCAAAGTTAAAGTATTTTTTAATACGAAACCCAACCTAGAGGATCTACCGGGGTCGTACCATTCCAAATCTGAAAATCTAATGTAATAGATTCGTCAAAATCACTGCCAACCTCTCCAATCAGTGTTCCTGCAGAGACTTGCTGGTTAGCTTTTACCAATGTACTGGCTAAGTTAGAGTATACAGTGAAATAATTGCCATGTTTTACAACAACTGTTCGGCTTCCATTAATTGCCTGGATGCTGGAAACCACTCCAGGAAAAACACAACGGGCTTTTGTTCCGGGCGAAACAGCGATTTTGATTCCAATGTTTTCTTCCACAATATTTTTGAAAACAGGATGTGGCTGTCTCCCAAAACGGTGCGTTACAGTTCCTCTGTCAACAGGAAAAGTGATATGTCCTCTGTTATCGGCAAAATTACTTCCGACAGTAGAGCCGACGCCATAACTTTTCATTACTTTTTTCTCCGCTTCATCTTTGGCATCTTCATTTTTCTTATTGATAGCTGCTTCGTTGGCCTTAGCTGCTGCTAATTTGTCATTAGCGGCTTTTGCTCTTTCTTCAGCTTCTCTTGTTGCTTTTTCTGCTGCTGCCTTTTTCTCTGCTGCTTTGTTAGATTCTGCTAATTTCCTTTCGTCTTCTGCTTTTTTAGCAGCTAATTCATTAGCTTTTTTCAGTTCAGCCTCTGCTTTTTTTCTTTCAGCTTCAGCTGCTGCCAGCCTGGCTCTGTTTTCTGCTTCAATTCTTTCTTTTTCTTTTTTAGCGGCAATTTCTGCTAACCTTTTTCTTTCAGCTTCAGCCTTTTTCTCTGCTTCTTCTTTGGCTTTCGCTATTCGGATCTCTTCAGCAATAATATTGGCGATCTGTCTTTGGAGATCTTTTTGCTGAACCTGCTTTTGTCTTATTTCTGCGGTTAATTGTGCTTCATTCTTTTTGAATTCATTCAGTAATTCCTGCTTTTGTTTTCTTTCACCTTCAATTACCGCCAGTTCTTTTTTCTGGGAAAGGAGAAGATTATCTTTTTCATTCACAGATTTTTTCTTGAGTGCAATGTTTTTCTGGATTTCTTTGGCTTTATTAGAAATTTCCGCTGCTTTTTTGTCCTGATATTCGGAGTATCTTTTCAGATATTCTATCCTTTTAAGCGCTTCACCAAGGTTTTTGGAAGAGAGGATAAAGGTGACTTTGTTTTGGACACCTTTTGTTTTATAGGCTTTTACAAGAATCTCTGCATAATTCTTACGAAGGACTTTTAGTTCTCGGTTATTCTTATTGATTTCAAGCTGACGTTTGTAAATATCGTCCTCTATAAATCTCTTTTCTTTTTGGGTGTTGTTGTAAACTTTTTCTCTGAGCGTCAGTTTTTGATTCACGACATTGAGATAAGCTATAGAAAGTTTAGATTCTTGTTTTGTCTGATTCAAAGTTGCATTAAGAGAAGAAATCTGTTTCTTGAGCTCTGCATTTTGTTTCTGCAGTTGTTCTTTGTCCTTCTGTGCAAAAGCGATTCCGAATACTAAAATACTTATAAAAAAACTTAATTTCTTAATCATTTAATTTCTGTCTTTGTATAATTGGCAGGAACGGAATAAGTAGTTTCCATTCGGGAAAAATCAAATTTCGTGTTTTCAATCAATATTTCGTCTGTTTTCTTTGCTTTTATAATTATTTTAACACTTTTTGGAAAGCTTTCATTATTAAGGATTTCTCTATTAGAATAAGTGATTTCTAACTGATCATTATTCCTCGGGTTGGTAAGTAATACATGATTCAGCTCCAGGTTTTTATCGTAATCCAATGAGATATTATATTCGGTTGTTTTTCCGTTTTCTGTAATTTTTTGAGTTTCCTTTGATGAGAGATTAAAACCCTGAGCATTTTGAGTCAGTTTATACTGATTGTCGGAAACCGGCAGAAAAGTTTTTCCTAACAGCAAATTCTGTAAAGCATTATAATCTATGAAATTGACATTCAATAGTTTGTTAAGATAACTAAAATCAGAATCGATATAAGTTTTATCAAGTTTATAATAACCTTTGATACCTTCGGGAGTTGCAACACCTCTTGCCGCCTGAAGAATAACTGCAGTTAAATTCATCCATATTTTTTGGCCGTTTTCCACATAGATCACTGCATCCAGAGTCGGAATAAACGAGCCTGTTTTTGCGTCAATTTTACTATTGATTTTTACAGCATCAAAGGTTGATTTTTTTTCTATTGCCGAGAAAAATTGAGAATTATTTTCAATTGGTTTTGTAGTACTTACCGGTTGTTCGGGAGTTGTCTTTTTCTGAACACTACATGATGCCACCAGTAACGCTGAAAATATGATTAGAAGATAGGTTTTCATAAACTTTTTTCAAGTGAATCTAACAATATTAACGCCAAATAGGAATTAATATTTCTAAAAACTTAGTTAAATAAAATGACAAACTTTGCCAGATGTCTGACAAAGTTTGTATTATAATTTGTATAAATTAATCTTTTGAAAGGAAATCTAAAACTGAATAATCACCTAAAGAAATCTCTCTTGCTACACCAAAATATTTGGCAGAGTTACCAATCATTGAATTGCTTAGATTCCCATGGTCAATAATGGTATTTTCCTGGATTAATGAGTTGTCAATATTTGAATTAATGACAATTGTATTGTTACCAAGAGAAACATTAGGGCCAATTTTAGAATTAGAAATCTTAACATTTTCTCCAATAAAACATGGCGGGATAATTAAGCAGTTTTCGATTTTAGCAGATTCCGGATATTTTGCCATACATTCTTTTTCGTACTGCAAAATTTTGCTGTTAGTTTCTACAGTGGCATTTTTATTTCCACAATCCATCCAATCGTCAACTTTTCCTAAAGAAAATTTAGCACCTTTTGCCCTAAGGTTTTCTAATGCGGTTGTTAATTGATATTCGCCACCTTCAAGAATATGATTATCCATTATATGGTCAATTTCTGCCATCAATTTCTCCGCAGAATTGAAATAATAAATGCCGATAATGGCCAAATCAGAAACATATTCTTTCGGTTTTTCTACAAAATCTGTAATGAAACCATAATCATCCAGTTTCACAACCCCAAAAGCAGATGGATCATCAACTTTTTTTACCCAGATTACACCGTCCGCATTGGTATCCAAATGGAAATCTGCACGGAATAATGTATCAGCAAATGCAATAATCACCGGCCCACTCATACTTTTCCTTGCACAATTGATAGCGTGAGCCGTTCCCAAAGGTTCGTTTTGTGTATATATGCTTCCTTTTGCTCCAAGATTTTCAGCAACTTTTATTAATGATGCTTCTACTTCCGGTCCAAAATCTCCGATGATGAAGGCGATTTCCTCTATGGGCTCATTAGCTACTTTTGCAATGTCTTCTACCAGTCTCTGTACGATTGGCTTTCCTGCAATCGGGATCAATGGTTTTGGTACTGTCAGTGTATGAGGTCTAAGTCTGGATCCGCGTCCAGCCATTGGAACTATTATTTTCATAAAATTATTGTTAAATTTTTGGTTATTAGTTAGTTAATACTAAATTTGAGTTGTTATTTCCTTTTAATTTTATTAAGAATTTTTGCCGGAATCAATTTTTCCTTTCTTAATAAGAAGGTTGCCAAAATTAGAAATATAACATTTCCTAGCCAAATGTTTTCTTTTAAATATTGATAACATACCAGAGACACTAGCATTGTGATGGTAATGACTGTAATATTTTTGTAAATATTGTAAGGGATCGGATATTTGTAATGCCCCCAAATGTACGAGATAACCATCATGGCAAAGTAACTCGCAATGGTTGCCCAAGTCGAAGCCCAGTAACCATATTTTGGAATGAAATAAAAATTAATAAGGATTGTAATCAAAACACCAATTCCTGAAATATATGCTCCAATGATCGTTTTATCTGTTAATTTGTACCAAATCGAAAGGTTAAGATAAATCCCTAAAAACAAGCTGGCAAAAAACAATATCGGAAGAATTCCAATACCTTCATAATATTCAGGATTGTTGATGTAAACTTTTGCGATCCAATCAAGATTTACAGAAAGGAATAAAACAATCAGGCAATTGATTGCGATGAAAATATCCATTAGCCTTACGTACATCTCTTTAGCATTATCTTTCTTGGAATTACTAAAGAAAAATGGTTCAATTCCTAATGAATATGCTTGTCTGAACAAAATAACAAATGTAACAACCTTTGCCACACCACCATAAACACCTAATTCGTGACGACCGATGTCTTCTGGTAAAAGAAATTTAAGAAACTGTCTGTCAAATGTTTCGTTGATGATTCCAGCCAAACCTGCAATGGTAATCGGCCAGGAATATTTTATCATCTTTTTCCAAAGTTCCCAAGAGAAATACTTTATCCTTGCGATTAATAATTCTTGCGATAACATCAAAAATGTGATTGAACTTGCAACAAGATTGGCTACAAAAACATAACCGATTCCAAATTCCGGACTGTATTTTAATCCGAAAATTCCATTGGGATATTTTGGAAGAATAATGATGAAAAATACAACCAAAAGAAAATTGATAATTCCATTTGTAATTCTGATTCCTGCATATTTCAAAGGTCTTTCATTTTTCCTCAGCATTACAAAAGGCATTGCACAAAAAGCATCCAAAGCCAAAGTCACTGTTAAGATTGCCAATAAGTCAACCTGGTCTGGTGTTTTGAAAGCATTCGCAAGAGGTTGTCTGTAAATCAATGTGAAAAAAAGATAAACCAAAGTCACAGCCAAAACACTGAAAAATGAAGTTGAAATCAGTTTTCTATCATCTTTTTCGTCCAGAGCAAATCGGAAAAAAGTGGTTTCCATACCGTGCGTCAAAAGGACAGCAATAACACCTGCTACCGAATAGAAGTCGGCAAAAGGAGAGTAGGCCGTTGGTCCAAAAGTTCTCGTAATAATAGGATTGATAACGAATGGGAAGAGTCTGATAATCACAGTCGTTAATCCATAAAGCGCGGTTTGTCCGAGAAGTTTCTTCATTTTAATTTCGATTCGAAAATTTTTGCAAAATTAATGGATTCTGTCAAAGTTCAATTTTATTTCTTCGGTTTGTCGGTCATATAGAATGTCAGCTTTCCGCCATTCATAATATCCTGATGTCTGATTGTAAAATCTTTTATGGCTTTTCCATTCAGTTCTATTTTTTCTATGTAAACATTTTTATCAGACTGATTTTTAGCTTCAATTTCGAATGATTTTCCGTTTTCAAGATTCAGAGTTGCATTCTTCACACTTGGACTTCCAATTTGATATTCATCAGAACCCGGCGAAACAGGATAGAATCCTAAACTGCTGAAAATATACCACGCACTCATTTGTCCGCAATCGTCATTTCCACCTAATCCATCGGGCTTTGCTTTGTATTGCATTTCCAGAATTTTGCGGATTTGAGACTGCGTTTTCCAAGGTTGCCCGGCAACATTATAGAGATAAGCGACGTGATGCGCAGGTTCGTTGCCGTGAACATAACCACCGATAATTCCTTCTCGTGTAATGTCTTCAGTATCGGCAAAAAACTCGTCGGGCAAATGCATTGTGAATAATTGATCCAAATTTTCACTGAATTTCTTTTTCCCGCCCATCGCATCCATCAAACCATTCGGATTGTGTGGGACGAAGAAACTGTAATTCCAAGAATTTCCTTCAATAAAGCCTTGTCCGTGTGTGCTCAGCAAATCAAATTCTTTTTTGAAACTTCCGTCTGATAATCTCGGTCTCATAAAACCAATCGATTTGTCGAAGACATTTTTCCAGTTTTCGGAACGTTTCAGATATTCATTATAGATATCGGTTTTGCCTAGTTTCTTAGCGATTTGTGCAATCGCCCAATCGTCGTAAGCGTATTCCAAAGTGTTGGAAACCGATGTTCCGTTTTTCTCCGCAGAGATATAACCTTTGTCGATGTATTCGCCGATGCCTTCGTAATTTCTTTTACTGGAAGTGGTGATACAAGCCTTTAAAGCTTCCTCAGGATTTCCGGTGTAAGTACCTTTTACAATTGCATCCGCAATCAAAGAAACCGAATGATAACCGCTCATACACCAGTTTTCGTTGGCGTAATGCGACCAAACAGGCAACATTTTCAGACTGAACTGGTTATAATGTGCCAACATCGATTTTATCATATCATTGTTCCGTTTTGGCTGAATGATATTGAAAAACGGATGCAAAGCACGATACGTGTCCCAAAGCGAAAATGTGGTGTAATTCGTAAAATCTTTTGCCTGATGAACATTTTGGTCGAGACCTTTATACTCACCGTTGATGTCCATATAAGTCGTCGGATTGATGAAAGTATGATACATTGCCGTGTAAAAATTCACTTTATCATCGTCGTTTAAAGTATTGACAACGATTTTACTCAGTTCTTTATTCCAATTATTTTGAGCCTGATTTTTTACGTTATCAAAGTTCCAATCCGGTGTTTCTTTCTGTAAATTTTCCAAAGCATTGGCTTGACTGACTGGCGAAATCGCAAACTTAATTTGAATTTTTTCATTGTCCAGAGTATCAAAATCGAAGTGCATTCTGATTTTCTTTCCGGCAATTTCTGGGAAATTTTCATCCTGATTCCATTTTCTCCAAAAACCTCGGTAAGCTTGTTTCGAATCGAAATTTTTCTGACCGTAAGATTTGAAAGGCCTCGAAAATTCCATTGCGAAATAAACTGTTCTTGTCCTTGCCCAGCCATTGGTTTGTCGGTAACCCGTGATTCTGCGGTCGTTTTCGATTCTTACATAAGTCCAGACATTCTTATCGTCATAATTATAAATTCCGGACATCAAATCCAAAATAATATGCGCATCATCAGATTTTGGAAACGTGTATTGATGAAATCCAACTCTTGTAGTTGCTGTTAATTCCGCTAAAATATTAGAATCATCGAGTTTCACTTTATAATAGCCGGCTTCTGCTTTTTCATTCTGATGAGAAAATCTTGAACGGAATCCACTTCCAGGGTTTTGAGCAGTTCCGGGATTTAATTTTAATTTTCCAGTTGTTGGCATTATGAGAAAATCTCCTAAGTCCGAATGCCCTGTTCCGCTAAAATGGGTGTGCGAAAATCCGACAATAGTTTTGTCCTCATAACGATATCCGGCGCAATATTTATAAACATCAGGATTGTATTTTCCTTTGACTTCGTAAGATAAAGTGTCGGTTTCAGGACTCAACTGAACTGCTCCAAAAGGAACTGTTGCTCCAGGATAGGTGTGTCCCATTTTCTCAGTTCCGATAATTGGATTAACGAACTTAACTAAGTTTTCTAATTTCTGAGAATTGAATAATGAAGCAACTAAAACGGGAAGAATTAAAATGAATTTTCTTAGAGACATTCTTTGGAATTTTGAAGCAATTTAGTTAAAACCACAAAAGGCACAAAAGTTTTATTCATTTTAAATATTCTGAAAAATAAGCTCGATTTCATTTGAATTAACAATCAGATTTTCTTTTGTGACTTTTGTGGTTTATAAATTCAAAAACTTAATTTTGCTTTAATCTAAAAAAGTGAAATGAAGATCCTAATAAAAAACGCCCAAATCGTCAACGAAGGGAAGATTATCCAAAGCGATATTCTCATCGAAAATGATTTGATTTCCAAAATTGAATCTAATCTTTCCGAAGAAGCAGACCAGATTATCGATGCTTCGGGAAAATATCTTTTACCAGGAGTGATTGATGACCAGGTTCATTTCCGCGAGCCGGGTTTGACCTGGAAAGGCGACATTGAAACAGAATCACGCTCTGCAATTGCCGGTGGAACGACTAGTTTTATTGAGCAGCCGAACACGGTCCCAAATGCTGTAACACAGGAATTATTAGCAGATAAATATGAAATCGCTTCTCAAAAATCTTTTGCCAATTACGGTTTTATGATGGGTGGCACGAATGATAATCTGAAAGAAGTTTTGAAAACAAATCCAAGAAATGTTCCCGGAATTAAATTATTCTTAGGTTCTTCCACAGGAAATATGTTAGTTGACAATCCTGAAACTTTAGAAAATATTTTCAGTAATACCAAAATGCTGATTGCCGTTCACTGTGAGGACGAAGCGACGATTAAAGCCAATACTCAAAAATATCTGGATGAATATGGTGAAGACATTCCCGTGGAATTTCATCATTTAATAAGAAGTGAGGAGGCTTGTTATAAATCTTCGTCAAAAGCGATTGAACTGGCAAAGAAAACCGGTGCAAGACTTCACGTTTTCCATTTGTCGACAGCCATTGAAACGGAGCTTTTCAGAAACGATATTCCTTTAAAAGATAAAAAAATTACGGCGGAAGTTTGTGTTCATCATCTGACTTTCACCAACGAAGATTACGAAACAAAAGGCGGATTAATCAAATGGAATCCTGCGGTAAAAACACAGAACGACAAAATTGCACTTTGGGAAGCATTGCTGGATGATAGAATCGATGTGATTGCAACCGATCATGCTCCGCACACTTGGGAAGAAAAACAGAATGTTTACACCAAATGTCCTTCCGGGGCGCCTCTGGTTCAACATTCTTTGGTGGTGATGTTGGAAAATTACAAAAACGGAAAGATTTCTTTGGAAAGAATCGTTGAAAAAATGGCTCACAATCCTGCAATTTTATTCAGAATTGAAAAGCGTGGTTTTGTCAGAGAAGGTTACAAAGCGGATTTAGTTTTGGTTGATTTAAATGAAAACTGGACGGTTGAGAAAGAAAATATCCTTTATAAATGCGGTTGGAGCCCGCTGGAAGGAACTGAGTTTCATTCTAAAGTTACCCATACTTTTGTCAACGGAAACCTGGTTTATGAAAATGGAAAGATCAATGAACAGAAATTCGGGGAGCGTTTGTTTTTTGAAGTGGAAGAATAAATTAAATGCTTAAAATTTTGAATATGTCATTCTGAACGAAATAAAATGTAGTGAAGAATCTTAAGTTGTTGAGATTCTTGCTTTGTCAGAATGACAAATATCTTTCATATTACAATAAGAATTTATTAAACAAAATCCTCATCAAATTTAGCTTGATGAGGATTTTTATTTCTAACAATTAATTAAAATTAAACAATCACAATACTCTCAATTCCTTTTTCTAAAGCTGTTTCCTGCAGATGCGGAAGATTCAAACCTTCAGCCCGGAAAACGCTTACGTCTGTAACTCCGATAAAACCAAGAACACTTCTCAAATAAGGAACCACAAAGTCATAAGACTGATAATCGCCCTCAGAGAAAATAGAGCCACTTGCCACTGCGATATAAGCTTTTTTGTTTTTTACCAGACCTTCAAAACCATTTTCAGAATACCGGAAAGTCATTCCGCCACGAGCAATATGGTCGATATACGCTTTTAAACCAGAAGGAATCCCGAAATTGTAAATCGGAACCGAAATCACAATAATATCCGAAGCCTGCAATTGCGCAATCGCATCGTCGGAACGTTTGACGGCTTCATTTTGTTCAGGAGTTCTGTTCTCTGCCGGAATAAACCAGGAATCGACCTGTTGTTCTCCCAAATGTGGAAACGGAGTTTTCAATAAATCCAGAGTTGTGATCGAATGTTCCGGATAAGCTTCCTGTAATTTTTCTTCGATGGCATTCCCTAAAGTTCTGCTTGCTGAATCTTTCGTTCTTGAGCTTGAAATAATGTGAAGTATATTTTTCATAAGTAAAATTCATTTTTTAATGATTAAAATTTCTTCAGCAAAATTATGTACATTTGCTTATCAAAAGTAAGTAGTGAACAAAAGGTTAGTAGTAACCTTTTTATTAGCAGTTTTAATTTTAATCTTATGGAAAACGAAGTTGAGGTTTATAAAGCTGGTTGTAAAATCACTTGTGGCGAAAATCTCGCGGCTGTTGAAGACGCATTATACGTGATTTCGGGGAAGTGGAAACTGAAAATCATTATCGTTCTGCAGGAAATGGGTAATATCCGTTTCAACGAATTGCAAAGATTGATTCCCGGAATTTCCGCAAGAGTTTTGTCTAATGAACTGAAAGATTTGGAACTGAATGGGTTTGTGAAAAGAGTAGTGCACGCAGAAATGACGCCGGTTGTGGTAGAATATATTTCCACAGATTACAGCAGAACGCTGAAAAATGTGATTATGTCACTTTCCGATTGGGGTAAAAATCATAAAAAAAACATTAGGGAAGATGTTTTTGAAAAATAATTATCAATAAGAGTGGGCTTTAGCCAAAATTTAAACTCACGCAGATTAAGCAAATCAGTCGGAAAAAAATCTGCGTAATCGGCTCAATCTGCGAGAGAATTTTTTATACTTAATTAAACGACTTCCGGAACTCCAAAGGAGAAATATCAGTCTTAGCTTTAAACAGTTTGCTAAAAGACTGCGAATGCTCAAATCCCAGTTCGTAAGCAATTTCACTCACGGAAAGCTCAGTTGTAGAAAGTTTTTCCTTAGCTTTTTCGATTAGTTTTTCGTGGATGTGTTGTTGCGTGGTTTGTCCGGTCAGGGATTTCAAAAGACTTCCTAAATAATTAGTGGAAATATTTAGTGATTCAGCAACATAATTCGCTGTTGGCAAACCTTTATTGATGACTTCGTTTTTGAAATAATCTTCCAGAATATGTTCCAATTTATCCAAAATCTGATGATTGCTCTTTTTTCTGGTGATGAATTGTCTTTGGTAAAATCGTTCGCAGTAATTCAGAATCACTTCAATTTGAGAAATAATGATATTCTGTGTGAATTCATCAATTCCTGACTGATATTCGCGTTCGATGCCTTTGAAAAGTCCAATCAACGTTTCTTCTTCTTTTTCAGAAAGAAACAACGCTTCATTGACATCATAACCGAAGAATTTATAATTGTGAATGTTCTTTGCCAAAGGGGTATTCCAGATAAAATCGGAATGAAAAGCTAAAAGAAATCCGGACGGTTTCGTATCGTATTTGTCAATAATCATCCTCACCAGTTGTCTCGGCGCAATGAAGCACATCAGACCACCGTCAAAATCATACTGGCTTTGTCCGTAATGCAGTTTTCCCTGGATATCACGCTTGAAACCCATAAAATACAATTCCTGAACCCAGCTGATTTCCGATTCCTCGATTTGATATTCCACCTGGCTGTAATCCACCAGACTAATCATTGGGTGTTGAGGTTGAGACAATCCGCAAATCCTGTGAAATTCAGCAACGGTGTCAATCGTATATAATTTTCTGTTACTCATAATCTAATAAGATTAAAGGCAACAATCCGAAAACTGCTGCCTTACAAAGTTAGTAATCTGTTGAAATACTTAATGTTTTGAAATCAGAAATTTCATTTTGAAGTGTGCTTAACTTACTAGTTGCCATTTGAAAAGCGTCGGAACCTAAAACCAAATGAACAGGTGGATTTTCCATTGTTGCCAATTCTATCAATGCCACAGCTGCTTTTTCCGGGTCACCAGGCTGATTGCCGTTGATGTCCTGCTCGTGCGCTTTTTGAATTTGTCTGGCCGTTGCATAAGCATCAATTTCATTTTCAGGTGTGCGAAGAGAACCGCCGGTTAAAAAGTCAGTTCTGAAATAGCCGGGATAAACAACGGTTGCATTCACTCCAAATTCTTTCGCTTCCGCAGCCAAAGCTTCCGTGAAACCGACAACGGCAAACTTGGTAGCGCAATAGATTCCCCAACCGGGAAAATCTCCTGAAAGTCCGCCAATTGATGCAATGTTAATCACAAGACCGCTTTTTTGTGCTCTGAGGTAAGGCATTGATTTTCTGATGATATTCAAAGAACCAAAGACATTGGTGTCAAAATTCTGACGGCTTTCTTTATCGGTTAATTCTTCTAGAGTTCCCAATTGTCCGTAACCCGCATTATTCACGATAACATCTAATTTTCCGAATTTCTCAACTGTTTTAGAAATCGCTTCTGAAACCGAATTTTCATTAACCAAATCCACTTCCAATGGAAGAAAATCAGAGTTTTCTGCGCTGATGACCTTCTCTAATTCCGAAACATTTCTGGATGTTGCTGCCACAGAATAACCTTCAGCTAATAATTTTTTTACTAATGTCAGACCTAAACCTTTTGAAGCGCCAGTCACGAACCATACTTTTTTTGTACTCATTTTGATTGTTTTTAATGCGTTAATTATTTACAGGACAAAGTTGAAAAATGATGAACGGAGCGGTGTGACCAAATCAAAGATTGTTGTAGCCAAAACTACGATGAAGGATTTTTGGGCGCCTTTTCCGTCTGTAATTTATCCTGAGCGAAGTCGAAGGATTCCCGCTTTTGTCACTCTGAGGTTCTCGAAGAGTCCGTTCAAGCCGGGGCGCAATTGTATGACGTTCATATTTTGCGCATAACTTTTGTTAATTCTCAAAACAAAATAAAAATCTAAATTTACCACAGACGCAAATCATCGTTTATTAATATCAAAAATCACTTACTAAATGAATCTATATACACAACCAATGTTGCGCGAAGATGCGCTGAAAGATAAAGTAGCCGTTGTTACGGGTGGCGGAAGCGGTCTTGGAAAAGCAATGACCAAATATTTTCTGGAACTCGGAGCGAAAGTCGTTATCACTTCAAGAAACTTGGAAAAACTGCAGGGGACAGCAAAAGAACTGGAAGAACAAACTGGTGGAAAAGTGCTTTGTGTGGCTTGCGATGTACGAAATTGGGAAGAAGTGGAAGCGATGAAAGAAGCGGCTTTAAAAGAATTCGGGAGAATCGATATTCTTTTAAACAACGCTGCCGGGAATTTCATATCGCCAACCGAAAGATTAACACATTCGGCTTTTGATTCAATTTTAGATATAGTTTTGAAAGGAACCAAGAACTGTACATTGTCTGTCGGAAAATATTGGATTGATAACAAAATTCCTGGAACAGTTCTTAACATTGTGACAACTTATGCCTGGACTGGCTCGGCTTATGTTGTTCCGTCGGCTTGTGCAAAGGCGGGCGTTCTAGCAATGACCAGAAGTCTGGCGGTGGAGTGGGCGAAATATGGGATCCGTTTTAATGCCATTGCGCCGGGACCATTTCCAACGAAAGGTGCCTGGGACAGATTATTACCTGGAGATTTGCAGGAAAAATTTGATATGCGCAAAAAAGTGCCGCTCAGAAGAATGGGAGAGCATCAGGAATTGGCGAATCTGGCCGCTTATCTCGTTTCCGATTATTCTGCTTATATGAATGGGGAAGTGGTAACTATTGATGGTGGAGAATGGCTACAAGGTGCAGGAGAATTCAATATGTTGGAGGATATTCCTCAGGAAATGTGGGATGCTTTGGAAGCGATGATAAAAGCGAAAAAATCAAATTGATAGTTAATAATGTCAGATTCGGTTCTTAATACAGAATTTAATTCCTCTCCTGAGCTGGTGGAAAAGCTTTATCAGTATGGAATTACCAAAACCTATCATGAAGGAGATATTATATTAGATGAAAATTCGTCTATCCGTTCCATTCCTATCGTGATGAAAGGCATGATGAAGGTTATTCGTACCGAAGAAGACGGGCGTGAAATTTTATTATACTATATCAAAGCCGGAGAAAGCTGCATTATGTCGTTCTTGGGAGGAATGCACAATGAAAAAAGCATTGTAAAAGCTGAAGTGGAAGAAGATACCGAGATTCTGTTTTTACCCATAGATAAAGTTTCGCTTTTCATTAAAGAATATCCGGAATGGTTAGATTATATTTTCCGTCTTTACCATAAACGGTTCGAAGAATTGCTGGATATTATCAACGCAATCGCTTTTAAAAAAGTAGACGAAAGACTGCTGAATCTGCTTCAAAAAAAATCAGAACTATCGAATTCGACCACAATTATCATCACTCACGAACAGTTGGCAAACGAATTGGGAACAGCCAGAGTTGTTGTTTCCAGGTTACTGAAACAGCTGGAAGAAGAAGGAAAGCTGAAACTCGGTAGAAATAAAATTCAGCTTTTATTTTAAGTTATGTAACAAAAGTAGCGGTACAGAAATAGTGGAATTTCCATTTTTGCTTTCAGATTAAAGGAAGTAAAAATGGAAATTTTTGGTTATATCGCATCGGTTTTAATTGGTGTTTCTTTAGGATTAATTGGCGGCGGTGGAAGTATTCTTACCGTTCCTGTTCTCGTCTATCTTTTCGGGATAGATGCATTATTGGCTACAGAATATTCGCTTTTTATTGTAGGAATAAGCAGTGTGGCCGGTTCCATGGCGTATTTCAAAAAAAGATTGGTGAATCTTAAAATCGCCATAGTTTTTGGAATTCCGTCTGTAATTTCCATTTTTCTTACCCGCAACTATCTTTTGCCTCTCATTCCGGAGGAAGTTTTAAGAATCAACAATTTGATGATTACCAAAGATATTTTTCTGCTGCTGATTTTTGCAGGATTAATGATGGTAGCTTCCTACAAAATGATCCGGAAAGATGTACAACAGCCGGATGAAAAGCAAGAAAATAAAAATAATACCCTTTTAGCAGCAGGAGAAGGCTCTGTTGTCGGAGTTTTAACAGGATTAGTCGG
Source organism: Epilithonimonas pallida (assembly GCF_900182975.1). Lineage (NCBI taxonomy): Bacteria > Pseudomonadati > Bacteroidota > Flavobacteriia > Flavobacteriales > Weeksellaceae > Epilithonimonas > Epilithonimonas pallida. The sequence continues at coordinate 289,816 of NZ_FXUO01000003.1, forward strand.
AGCAGGCGGTGGATTTATGATTATTCCGGCATTGGTTAATCTTCTGAAAACACCCATGAAAGTGGCGATCGGAACTTCGTTGGTTATCATTTCTTTAAACTCCCTGATCGGATTTTTTTCCTCCATTCAGGGAACAATTATTAATTGGAGATTTCTGTTATCCGTATCGGCAATCGCCGTTGTAGGAATCATAATAGGTTCGTATTTATCGAAAAAGATTGATGGGAAAAAGCTGAAGCCTGCATTCGGATGGTTTATTTTGGTTATGGGAATTTATATCATTATTAAAGAAATTTTTCTCTAAAAATCCTTATGTAACAAAAGTAGCTGTGCAGGAAATGCTAAAAGGAGAAATTTGTACTCAACAAAACAAAATTTATTAAAAATGAAAATAGAACAGATTTATACAGGATGTTTGGCTCAGGGAGCTTATTATATTGTCTCTGATGGAGAAGCCTTTATTATTGATCCTTTAAGAGAGACAAAACCTTATCTTGACCGGTTGGAAAAAGATAAAGTGACGCTTAAATATATTTTTGAAACCCACTTTCATGCAGATTTCGTAAGCGGTCACGTAGATTTAAGCCAAAAAACGGGAGCGCCTATTGTCTATGGACCAACTGCATCACCGGAATTTGAAGCGATTATCGCCGAAGACAACCAGGTTTTCGAAATTGGAAAAATTAAAATTAAAGTGCTGCATACTCCGGGACATACGTTGGAAAGTTCTTCCTTTTTATTAATGGATGAATATGGAAAAGAGACAGCACTATTCAGCGGAGATACTTTGTTTCTTGGTGATGTTGGTCGTCCCGATTTAGCTCAGAAAGCTGCGGATATGACTCAGGAACAATTGGCAGGACTGCTTTATGACAGCTTATATCAGAAAATTATGCCTTTAAATGATGATATTATCGTTTATCCGGCTCATGGCGCAGGTTCGGCTTGTGGTAAAAATATGCAGAAAGAAACAGTAGACACGTTGGGAAATCAGAAAAGAACCAACTATGCCTTAAATCAAAAAGATAAAGAAAGCTTTATAAAGGCTGTAACTGACGGACTTTTGCCACCTCCTGCTTATTTTGGGATGAATGTAGCGATGAATAAAAAAGGATACGAGAGTTTTGATGAGGTTTTATCTCATGGTTCAAAAGCATTATCTCCTGATGAATTTGAAGAAACGGTAGAATTTTCCGGTGCCTTAATTCTTGATGTAAGAAACAATCTTGAATTTGCAAAAGGTTTTATTCCGCAATCCGTTAATATAGGATTGAATGGAGATTTTGCACCCTGGATAGGAGCTTTAATTGCAGATGTACAACAGCCGATTGTATTAGTGACCAATGAAAATGAGGAAGAAGAAACAATTACCAGACTGAGCAGAGTTGGGTTTGATCATGTTTTAGGTTTCTTACAAGGTGGTTTTGAAGCCTGGAAAGATAGCGGAAAAGAGGTGGATTCAATTCACAGGATTTCAGCAAAGCAGTTTGAAGATGAAATTAAGGACAAAGCAGTAAAAGTTATCGATGTAAGAAAAGAAAGCGAATACAATGCAGAGCACATCGATGAAGCTTATAATAAACCTTTAGCGTATATCAATGAATGGATCAGTCAGATTGATCCTGAAGAACATTTTTATCTGCACTGTGCAGGTGGATACAGAAGTATGATGGCGGCAAGCATTCTTCAGGCAAGAGGCTACCGAAATTTTATCGAAATTGAAGGAGGATTTAATGCAATTGCGCAAACCGATATTCCTAAAAGTGATTTTGTATGTCAGACTAAGGTTTTTCCCTATATTAGTTAAATCTACGTTACTTTTACAACATAGTATTCATAAAAAATAGAACGAAATAATGATAAATTTTGAACAGCAGGATTATAAAAACCATTGGGAGAATGTATATGAAACCAAAAATCCGGATGAAGTAAGCTGGACGCAAAAAATTCCGCAAACTTCTTTGGATCTTATAGAAGAGGCATCAAAAGACAAATCTTCAAAAATCATAGACATTGGCGGTGGAGACAGTAACCTGACAGATTTTTTATTGGAAAAAGGATTTGAAAATATTTCTGTGCTAGATATCTCTGCAAAAGCACTGGAAAAAGCAAAAGAAAGATTAGGATCCCAAGCTGAAAATGTAGATTGGATTGCAACAAACATTACAGAATTTGAACCGCAAATAATGTATGGCATCTGGCATGACAGAGCGGCTTTTCATTTTCTGACCACAGAAGAAGAGATAAAAAAATACGCAGAGATTGTCAAAAATGCAGTTTCTGATACACTGATTATCGGTACATTCTCTGTAAATGGTCCGCAAAAATGCAGCGGTTTGCCAATTGTACAATATAATGAAGATGATCTGAAATCTATATTTTCGGAGAGCTTTGAGCTGGTAAAATCTTTTACGGAAAACCATATTACACCGTTTAATACTGTTCAGAATTTTATTTTCTGTCAGTTCAAAAAGAAATAAATTGAAATAAACTTATGTTGGATATTATAAAAGAACCTTGGCCTTGGTACGTTGCAGGTCCGTTAATAGGACTTACCGTTCCAATATTACTGATTTTAGGAAACAAATCTTTCGGGATCAGTTCGTCATTGCGACATATTTGTGCAGCCTGCATACCGGGAAATATCAATTTTTTTAAATACGATTGGAAAAGAGAGAGCTGGAATTTATTCTTTGTGTTAGGAATTTTCTTTGGCGGAGTGATTTCTGCCCATTTTCTGGTAAATCCTGGAGAAATTGTCGTGAATCCAAAGCTTAAAGCAGAATTAGCCGGTTACGGAATTACAGATTACAGCAATATTGTTCCCATCCAGTTAATGAATTTTAAAAGTTTATTGACTTTAAAAGGCTTTCTAACCATGGTTGTTGGCGGATTTTTAGTAGGCTTTGGAACCCGGTATGCAGGAGGATGCACAAGTGGTCATGCTATTATGGGACTTTCCAATCTGCAGTGGCCGTCTTTAGTGGCAACAATCTGTTTCATGATCGGTGGTTTTTTTGTGGCAAATGTTGTGTTGCCGATTATTCTTTCACTATAAAAAATAAACAATGAAAAATAATAATGTAGTTTGCAATAATGAAATTACTGTTCAAAATAAATGGTATCATAACCTTAAATACCTCTTGGTAGGAATTTTATTTGGGATTGTTTTTGTAAAAGCTGAAATTATCAGCTGGTTCAGAATTCAGGAAATGTTCCGTTTGCAGTCATTCCACATGTATGGAGTCATAGGAAGTGCGGTGCTTACAGGAATGATCTCTGTATGGCTGATTAAAAAGTTTAAGATAAAAACCCTTGATGGAGAACCAATTACAATAGCACCTAAAAAGTTTAACAAAGGACAAATTTACGGAGGATTGATCTTCGGCTTCGGCTGGGCAATTACGGGAGCGTGTCCGGGACCACTTTTTGCTCAGATCGGAACAGGCGCTTTTGCAGTGATCATTACTTTAATAAGTGCGATTTTCGGAACATGGGTATATGGATACTTTAGAGATAAATTACCTCATTAATTAATGATTATAAAATCATTTTATTTTTGGTCATGCTATACTTAAAGTTAAAATGTAACAACCTTTTGATTTTTTTGACTAATCTTATTTAATAATAAATCTTTCCATTAATGCAATTCAAACTCCCTAATTTGATTTCTGCTATTGCAATATTTGCTTTTGTCGGCAATTCTTACGCTCAGGAATCTCCAAAGTATGACTATACGGAAGCTTTCAAACCGTTTTTCTATCCTCAGACCGGAACCGAAACCCGTTCCGCAAGTGGACAACCGGGACACAAATATTGGCAGAATTCGGCCGATTATCAACTGAATGTCAGCCTTAACGAAGCTAACAATGAATTAACAGGCTCGGCTGAAATCACTTATACCAATAATAGCCCTGACCAATTGGGTTTCCTTTGGCTGCAACTTGATCAAAATCTTTTTGCTAAAGATTCCAGAGGGAATGCTGTAGTGCCTTTGTCTGGAAGTAGAAATGGCGCACACGGCGAAACATTTGACGGTGGTTACAAAATTAAGTCGGTAAAATACGATGGAAAAGATGTTAAATATACCATCACCGACACCAGAATGCAGATTGACCTGCCCAACGAACTGAAAGCGAATGGCGGTGTTGCAAAATTAAAAATCGAATATTCTTTTATTTCTCCAAAGTACGGATCTGACAGAATGGGTGTGGAAGATACCAAGAACGGGAAGATCTTCACATTGGCCCAATGGTATCCGAGAATGTGCGTGTACGATGATGTGATGGGTTGGAACACTTTGCCATATCTAGGTGCTTCAGAATTCTATTTGGAATACGGAACTTTGTCGGCTAATATCACGGTTCCGGCTAATCATTACGTTGTAGCTTCAGGAGAATTATTGAACGAAAAAGAAGTCTATTCTAAAGAAGAAGTCAACCGTTGGAACGACGCAAGAAAGAGCGACAAAACAGTGATGATTCACCCGGAATCAGAATTAGGAAAAGGAAGTAATTCAGGAACAAAAACCTGGAAATTCAAAATAGAAAAAGCGAGGGATTTCGCGTGGGCTTCATCATCGGCATTCATTATCGATGCGGCGAGAATCAATCTTCCAAGTGGAAAAAAATCGTTGGCCATCTCGGCTTATCCTGTAGAAAGCGCAGGCGACAAAGCTTGGGGGCGCTCAACCGAATATACAAAAGCCGCCATTGAACATTACTCCGGAAAATGGTTTGAATATCCTTATCCAGCCGCAACCAACGTGGCCGGAAATGAAGGCGGAATGGAATATCCGGGAATCGTTTTCTGTCACAGAGCATCAAAAGGTGCTGACCTTTGGGGTGTCACAGACCATGAATTTGGACACACCTGGTTTCCTATGATTGTCGGCTCCAATGAAAGAGTGTTTGCCTGGATGGATGAAGGATTCAATACATTTATCAATGAACTTTCGACGGAAGCTTTCAACAAAGGCGAATATTACCATAAGCAAGATATCAGCAAAATCGGACCTTTTGTTCAGAGCGATAACTTTGAACAGATTATGGTTGGTCCGGATAATATGAAGGAAAGAAGCATTGGTGTTTTGGCGTATTTCAAGCCTGGCGTTGGATTGGGAATCTTGAGAGAAACTATTTTGGGTCCTGAGAAGTTTGATAAAGCATTCAAAACATATGTTCATAGATGGGCGTTCAAACATCCTACACCTTGGGATTTCTTCCACACGATGGAAAATGTTTCTGGCGAGGAGCTGAACTGGTTCTGGCGAGGCTGGTTTATGAACAAGTGGAAAGTAGATCAGGCGGTGAAAAATGTGAAACCTGTCAATGGCGATTTCAAAAACGGCGCTCAGATCACCGTTGAAAATATTGGACAATTGCCAATGCCGACAACAGTTCTTATAACTTTCAAAGACGGAACGACACAAACTGTTAAATTACCGGTTGAGGTTTGGAAACGTAATACGGAATGGACGTTCCAAATCGATTCTAACAAAGAAGTAACGAATGTAAAGCTTGACCCGCAGTCTATCGTTCCGGATATCAATCCTAAAAATAATTTTTGGCCGGCGAATTAAAAGTTAGATAGACAGTAGAATATAGACAAAAAACGCGTTCCAATTGGAACGCGTTTTTTATTTTATTGATGCGACGGATTTCCATCGTCTATTATTTCAGGTCTACAATGCAACCATCTCAGTGACTTCCACATCGTAACCGGAAAGGATCGGTTTAATATTAGGATTCTGGGTGATTACTTTAAATTTATTGATTCCAAGGTCTTTCAAAATCTGAGTTCCGATGCCATAATCCCGGAAATTTGGCGCAATCGTAGGCTGTTCGCTGGTTCCATCCTGGAAATTAAGAAAATGTTTGATTCTGCTTAATGTATTTTCTTTGTTAGAAACATTGTTGATAAAAACGACAGCACCTTTTCCTTCCGCGTTGATGAGGTCTGTTACCTTCTGCATCAATGGATGTTCACCATTAGACAATCTGCTGAACACATCGAAGTAAGTTCCCGAAGACTGCACCCTCACAAGAACCGCTTCATCTGCAGACCAGGTTCCTTTCGTTAAGGCATAATGTATCTGTTCCGTTGGTTTCTCTTCAAAAACATAAAATTTGAAATCGCCAAAATGGGTTTTGATATCACGCTCTTCGATTCTCTCAACAAGGTCACCTTGTCTCAATCGGTAATGGATCAGATCTTCAATAGAAACCACTTTCAGATTATGTTTTTTACCAAACTCCAGAAGCTGTGGCAATCTGGACATGGTTCCGTCTTCGTTCAGGATTTCGCAGATGACTCCGCCCTCCTTCAGCCCGGCCAGCCTTGTCAGGTCAATAGCAGCTTCCGTGTGGCCGGCTCTTTTCAGAACACCGCCTTCTCTGGCACGGAGTGGGAAGATGTGTCCCGGTCTCATCAGGTCACCGGGTTTTGTATCGGGGTCCATAATGGCTTGGATCGTTTTCGCGCGGTCACTTGCCGAGATTCCCGTTGTTGCACCTTTTCCAAGAAGGTCTACGGAAATGGTAAAAGCTGTTTCCTTTGGATCGGTAGAGTTGGCCACCATCGAGTGAAGCTCCAGTTCATCACAACGTTTTTCGGTTAACGGCATACAAATCAAACCTCTTGCATAAGTTGCCATAAAATTAACAATCTCAGTAGTTGTCAGTTCGGCAGCAGCCAGAAGGTCGCCTTCGTTTTCACGGTCTTCATCATCTACAACGATGACCATTTTTCCGTTTTTCAGATCCTCCAGCGCTTCTTCTATCGTATTAAGTTGGAATTTATCCATTATTTCAAAAAATTTCTGCAAAGATACTTATTTAGAACCTAAATAAACATTGTAATAATCAATTAAAAATATGCGAAAAATGTATTTTCAGGAGCCGGAAACCTGCTGTCCACTCATACTCCTCGTGCCGGCGCTTCTCACCAGCCTTATCCTTCCGCTTTTCAAATCCAACTGCGGGGTAACCGTTACCATCAGGGCTATGGTGCAATTCGATGGTTATTAAGTAAGTAAAATCAGTAACTCCAAATTTTTCCAAGAAAGTTGAAGATAAAATTTGAAATTTGAAAAAAAACACTAAATTTGCAGACCAATAAAACGGTGCTTTGGCCGAGTGGCTAGGCAGTGGTCTGCAACACCATCTACAGCGGTTCGAATCCGCTAGGCACCTCACAATAAAACCCTAATTCATTTGTTCATAATGGTTTAGGGTTTTTTGTTTTCATATATCCACAAAAAAGTAGGAAGACCAACGAAGCATCCCCCTACTTACAATTTTATAAGCAAGTATTTTGCCAATATGGGTTTAGAAATTTTTTACCAGTCCTATTCCTGCTGTTTTGTTTTGGTAGAAAGGCATAATCATCGTTGAAGAATTTTTATTTTTTCCGGATAACAAGTTGTTAATTTTAGGATATAACCAATAAGCGGCTTCTGTTGACAAAATCCCGATTCCTGCACCGGCAACCACGTCACTGAACCAATGTTTGTCATTCAACATTCTGTAAACACCGGTAAAGACTGCAAAAGAATAGCCTGAAACTCCCAACCAAAAATTAGTGTCTTTATATTCTCTATACATGAATTGGGCAGATGCAAAGGCGAATGCCGTATGTCCAGATGGGAATGATAAATTATTCGATTGGTCGGGTCTTTCTTCTTTTGCTAAATGTTTTGTAGGCAATACAACAGCTGAGGCAAGCAATAAAGATGTACCGTAAATGATGCTTCGGTCCCGAAAATTATGTTTTCCCTCAACTCCGAAAGCATTCAGTCCATAGACCAAGGCTGCCGGCGCAAACTGCGTGTAATTATCCAGCCGGATGTGGTCGGGTTTGTGTTCATTGATTTCGGTTCTTGTTGAGAAATTGAGTTGTTTTAATTGGTCGATTTTCAAAGTTGCAACTCCATAGCTTATAAAAGCTGCAGGAATGATCAGTTTTTTATAACTGAATTGATGTGTATTATCTGAGTGTAATTCTGGTACATAAATACTGTCTGTAGAATTATTTTTTACGGCTATGCTGTCCTGAGCCAAAAAGTTTTGAGAGCTTAATAAAATAATTAATATGGTTGAGAATAAGTATTTCATCGGAGAAAATTCTGAATAAAAATTAACTTTCAAATTTGGTAAGCTGATTGTCTTTGTAGCAATAGAACTCATAGTAAGGTTTGTTACGGAAAGTGAAAACTTTTTCGAGACGAATTACATCGTAATGATTTTTCAAAGAATCATATTTAGTTTTTAGATAATTGGGTAATTCTTCCCGATGAATCGGTCTTTCAATTTCCAATCCGTCATCGAAGGCAAACTCAATTACAAAATCTGTTGACCGCCACGAGATTATGGATTCACTTTTTGCGATCATAACTCCCAGTTTATCTTCCTGGATAATTTTATCAGAAGTCCCGATTAATAAAGCAATTCCGGCAATAACCATTGCGCTGTATCCAATTTTTCTGAAGAGGTTTTCACTCAGGTAAGGAAGGATATATCTGACAGTATAAGACGAGATAATTGTTGCAACAGCAATCGCCAATCCCAACCACAAGGCGAGATTGGAATAAAGGCCGAGTGAAATATAAATCACCAATTTGATAAGATGAAGAAAGACTTCATTTGCTGCGCGGGTTGCCACAATTTCTTCTTTTTTGAGTCCGAACTTCAAATAAAAACGATTAAACAACAATCCAACTGCGCCGGTAATTCCGGAAACAAATCCTGCCAGAAACCCAATAATTGCAAGAACATATTTTGGCGAAGCTTTTTCATTGGTTTCGTTAGCTTTTATCTTTTTGAAAAGATGTGGAATGTTGGCAATGAGGAAAAAAGCGACGATCAATTGCAGATAATTCGGATTGATATATTTGATGAGGTAAGCGCCAATCAAAACTGCAGGAATCGAAAACGGGACAAACCAAAAGAAAATCCTCCAGTTGACATGCTTTTTGAAAACAGCAATTCTCGATACAGAACTCGTAAATGTTCCAACGGTCAGGGAAAATGGAACAACAGAAGCCGGCAACAAGAGATTCAGAATCGGAATCAGGATGAGACTTGCGCCGCCTCCGCAAATGGCACTCAGCCAGAATGCAAAAATGGTCCCGAAGAATAACAAAACAACTTCAATAATCATTTTTATCAATAAAAAAGGTTACACCATCAATTTCACTTGACAAAGGTGCAACCTGATTTAGAAGATATTTAGAAGACCTTATTTCACTTTCATTTTCCCATTTTTGAATCTCTCACTAGCAGTCTGATAATAAGAAATCGTTTCGGAAACCAACTGATGATTTTTGGATTTAATTTCATTCAAAGATTTGTCCGAATCTTTTACAGTAAACTGTTTTACCCTTTTTCTGTCATCGATTTGTGTGAAAGTATTGCCTTTTAGCATTCCCAAAGTTCTATAGTTGCCTATGAAAGCACGTTCGTCCCCAATTTTGGTTTGATTGATATCTTTCCCGTACAAACTGGTTGTATAATTCCATCCCAAATAACCAAACAATGTCGGCATCAGATCAATCTGTGAAGTTAAACGATTGATTTTCTCCGCTTTTTGAGGAAGGTTATAAATAATCGCAGGGATATGATGCTTATCGATATTGATTTCCCATTTTCCGGCACTGCTTGCACAATGGTCTGCAACGATGACAAATACTGTATTTTTGAACCAGGATTTTGTTTTCGCATCAGATAAGAATTTTCCTAAAGCATAATCGGTATATTTCACAGCCGCATTTCTATCTCCTTGCGGAAGGTCGATTTTTCCTGCTGGAAAAGTGTAGGGTTTATGATTGGAAGTTGTCATTACAAACTGGAAAAACGGTTTGTTCTGCTTAGTGCTTTTATCTGCATATTTAATGGATTGTTTGTAAAGATCCTCATCACAGATTCCCCAGGCATTTTCAAAACTCACTTCGTTGTCCGGAATATTGAATCGTTGTGTTTTGATTTCGTCTGACAAAGGATTTCCACGGTTTCTGTCTACAATATCAAAGCCTTGCCCTCCGAAAAAATTATTCATATTATCAAAATAACCATCACCACCGTAAATGAAGTAAGGCTGATAATTTTTCTTTTCAAAAATCGTAGCTACAGAGAAAAGGTTCTGATTGTCCGGTCTTCTCACAATGCTGTTTCCAGGCGTTGGCGGAACAGACAATGTTAAAGCTTCCATTCCTCGCACAGTTCGTGTTCCAGTTGCGTAAAGGTTGGTAAAGAAAATACTTCCGTTAGCCAGTTTATCGTAATTAGGAGTGAGATTGTCTTTGTTACCAAATGCTTTTAAAAAATCGCCACTGAAGCTTTCTATGGCAATCAGAATGACATTCGGGCGTTGTTCATTTTCAGATTTTGTAACTCTGGAGATATTGTCCCATTGGTTGGAAACGTAAGTTTGATTGTCCTGCAAAAGATTTTTCTTCAGAACCGAGTAGGCTTCTTTGTCATCAATTTTCGGATAAAAAGTTTCGTAATCTAATTGGTTGGATTTGAAAGCTGCGAAAAAAGAGAATGTTCCGTTCTTACCTAATTCATTCAGGACTAAATTGTTCGTGAAATCCGCCTGCTTGTTTTTCATAATTAAGCTTAATACCAAAGCCGGAAAAACTAATATTGAGAAAAAAACCAGACGTTTTGAAATTGGTCTTTTGTCTGAAAATGTTCTTTGGAATATTTTTCTTTTATGCAGGAAAACAAATGTCAGAACAATCAGTGCAACCAATACAAAAATGATGAGCGGCAAAGGATAGGATTCATTGATGTTTGAGACAACTTCGTAAGTGTAAATCAAATAATCAACAGCGATAAAATTGAATCTCACGCCAAATTCATCCCAAAAAGGGATTTCTGCCAAAAGACTGAAATAGATGATTAAAAGGACAATCGCCAGATAAACATACGTGAAAATCTTATCGAATCCGGAACCAATCCACCTTTTCGGAAATAATAAAAGATAGACAGAATACAATAATAAGAATAACGTTCCGACAGCAAAATCATAACAGAATCCTGTGAAAAATGCTCTTAGAATATAAAGTATATTAAAGTCTAAATCCTTTGATGACCAAAACAGAAATACAATTCTAATTACCGCAGAAAATAGGATGTATAAGCTTAAAATAGAAATTAGAACAGAAAATCTGCTGTTGAAAATTTTGCTAAATGGCTTTGAATTCTCACTTTTTTGATTCATTAGCTACGCGTTTTTTGAAACGGTAAAATAATAAATCAATTTGGAAGAAATTTAGAATTTTAAATTTTTACTGAAAATATATGATAATTATTCCCGAATTGATAATCAATTGTCCAGTTCTGAGATTTACAAATTTCTTTTACAATAGCGAGTCCAAGACCGCTTCCGTTGTTATCTTTTGAGAATCTCGAAAATCTTTTGAATAGCAGATCCGGATTCAGTTTTTCTGTTCCGGAATTTGATATCTCAAAAATAGATTGACTCAGTTTGATCCCAATTGAACCATTGGCCGGAGTATGCCGGATGGCGTTTAAAATCAAATTGTTAATCAGTACTTCGGTTAATCCAATGTTTCCGCTGACTTTTACGGGTGACGAAATTTCGCTATGGACAGAAATGTTTTTCTGCTCAAAATGTTCCTGCAGGATTTCCATACTTTGATTCAGTAATTCATCAAATCTTATTTCAGAATTATCAAACTGATTGTTTTCAATTTTTGCTAACAATAAAAGGTTTTTGTTGATTCTTGAACTTCTGGATAATGCGCGATTCATCTCTTCCGCAATATGATATTGCTTTTCTGTCAAATCCTCGTTTTGCAAAAGAATATCAAGTTTATTTTTTAAAATTGCTAAAGGTGTTTGCAGTTCGTGCGAAGCATTCTCTGTAAACTCTTTCTGGGTCTTATAGACCGAAATATTATGTTCTATTAGCTTACCTAGCGACTGGTTCAGCTCATCAAACTCAGCAACATCGGTCGGCGAAAATTCAATTTTTGTCTCATTGTTCAGGCTGAAAGTTTTTAATTTATCCAAAGTCTCACGAAAAGGTTTCCAGACCGATTTTGAAAGCCTGCTGTTGAGAATTAATAATCCGCCGACAATCAGAATGAAAAGAATAACTGTCGTCAGCGATATGAAAAATATGGTTTCCTGCGACTCTTCGATATTGGTCTCGATATTGAAACGATATGGTTTTTTGTTGAGATATATAATCTTTGACAAACATCGGAATCTGTCAATCTCTTCAAAATGAAGAAAGTCGTGAGGTTTCTCTATAATGAAAATGCTGTCTTTGAAATTATCATTTTTTTCTACATTTTGGATGTTTGTGGTGGGTTGGACTTCGTTCCAAAGCTTTATGGTTTCTAGTAATTTTTGATCGGATAATTTCAGACTATTGATTTGAAAAGCCGTTTTTTTAGCGACAATTTCGTTATGCTCATCTAATTCGTGTTTCCAAATGGCATCAACAACAAGATAATAGATGGGAACACTTATGACCAGAATGATCAGGACATAAATAATGAATGGTTTGGTTGTTTTATTTAAAAGCGGTTTCACTAATTATAAGTTATGAATTCTCCCATTTATACCCCGTTCCATAAACAGTTTTTAAATACCTGTCACAGCCGGCATCATTCAGTTTTTTCTTTAAATTCTTCACGTGTGCATAAACAAAGTCGTGGTTATCCAGCATATCTGCGAAATCACCGGAAAGATGTTCTGCTAATGTGCTTTTTGAAATGACTTTGTTCTTGTTCCCGATAAAGTAGATCAGCAGGTCGAACTCTTTTTTTGTCAGCGCAATTATTTCATTATTAACTGAAACTGTTTTAGCTAAAAGATCTATTTGTAATTCATTCTGACTGATGATATTAGAATTATTAAATTGTTTTCTGCGGATGATAGAGTAGATACGCGCCATCAGTTCAGACAAATGAAATGGCTTAGTAAGGTAATCATCTGCACCCAATTGTAGGCCTTTTATCTTATCTTCCAGAGCGTTTTTTGCTGAAACAATGATAACGCCGTCTTGCTTGTTTTGCTTTTTCAGCTCTTCCAGGATCTTCAGGCCATTACCGTCAGGAAGCATGATGTCGAGAATAATGCAATCATACTGAAAGGTTTCTATCTTGTACATAGCTTCATAAAATGTAAAAGCAAATTCGCACAAATAGTTCTCCTCCGAAAGGTATTCTGCAACACTTTTCGCCAATTCGGTTTCGTCTTCAATAATCAGGATTTTCATCAGTCATTATTTTTATTCATAGTCTGAAATAACATCCGGCTAATTTATCATTCGAATTTAGAAGAAATTTTGAATGAATTCAAAATAAATAATCAATGACCAATTAAAAAGGTGAATGCTAATGTTTCACCTTCGATATAAGAATCTAATGTAGGTTTACTTTTTCTTTCCTGACATTGAAATGATGACCAGAGCTGCGGCTCCAAGCAATCCTGCCAACATTATTTTCTTTGTTTTTTTGGATGGGACCGGCAGAATTGTTTCGCCGTAGATCCGCATCGGGTTCTTGGATTGTGTCAGAACATTACCGTCCGTATCTGTATTGTTATCTTCTTTCATCAGCAATCTCAAAGCAGAGGAAGTAGAATTGATAACGGTTTTTGGGAAAAGCCCATAAGCAGTTCTCATAAGGAGAGACGACCAGTCTGTAAACTTGCTTTTTCGGGGATTTTTTGCCATTTCAACCATTGCTGCGGCTAATTTTTTAGGATCCGATGCAGTGGGCGGAATCTTAAAGTCTAGACCAGAATATTTTGCGGAGTGCATATTACCTGTAGAACGCTGGATACTTGGATACAACCCTACAATGTGGATATCCGGCTCATCAGAAACTTCGCCCTGCAGACATTCTACCATGCCACGGATGCCATATTTTGAAGCGGAGTAAGCTGTTCCATAAGGAGCCGGCATCCAGCCACCAATCGAGATATTATTAATGAGAACACCATGTTTTTGTTTTTTAAATATAGGAAGAACGGTTCTTGCGCCATGCATATATCCCAAAAGATTGGTTTTGATAACCTGATCAATGACTTCAATCGGTGTTTCTTCGAATTTTCCGGTTGCCATTACTCCCGCATTATTGATCCAGAAGTCAATACTCCCATTAACCTCCAACGCTTTCTCTGCCAGATGTTCAACTTCTTTGAACTCCGAAACGTTGGTTGGAACTGCGATGGCAGATGCACCAAGCGCCTCACAGATTGCTACAGTTTCGTCCAGGGCTTCTTTTCCTCTGGCGGCCAGTACAAGATTGCAGCCTTCTTTTGCAAAAGCTTCGGCAGCCGCCAATCCTACGCCACTGGATGCGCCGGTAATGACAACCGTTTTCTGACTAATGGACACTGGTTGTTCTGTATTTTTCATAAGAATTGATTTTGTGGTTAGGTCCACTTCAAAGAGCATACCACCGGAGTTCTTCTTTTTTCATAGTTGTTAAAATAAAAAAACTTAAGTAATTGATAATAACATACCGACGCAGAATGGGCGAAGAAAAGACGGAGACATCTTAGAGCGGTAAGTGCGATTTCAAAAAATCAACTCTTCAATAATAATTGAAATTAATTATCAAGTTTCTATCATCTTGGCAAAGCTTTTGTTTATAGCTAGGGACACTGAATTTATAATCACTAATACTTTTTTGAAATGGAAGCCACAGAACTTAGACTTAATAATTTGCTGATGTACGGGGATTCGATTGTCCCGATTATGGGTGTCGAAAATAATAACGAGAGTGTCTTGGTCAAAATTGATGAAGATACTGCGATTGATTATAGAAAGTTAAAACCGATTGCACTCACGGTTGATTGGTTTTCAAAATTGGGATTCAAAGAAGCTTATCGCTCCAATAGCAGAATCAGATTCGATTTGCCAAATTGTTGCCGTTATGATTTTGATTTGGATTCAAACAAAATTTTGGAAGGATTTTTATTCTTCGGCAATTATATCAAGTGTAATTATCTTCATCAGCTTCAGAATATCTATTTTACATTAACTGGTGAAGAGCTCAAAATAGAGCATAAATCTCCCAAGATCCAAACCACTCTATCATAAATATTCTTGAAACCTGATTTTTATAAGTCAGGTTTTTTTATTTTATTAATAATGAAGGAAAATCTCACTTCTCATTTCTAATTTCTAACATCTTTCAAAGAAAACTCCTTACTTTTGTGTAAAATTGTTTAGAATTGAAAACCCATTTTATTGCGATTGGCGGTTCTGCGATGCATAATCTCGCTATTGCACTCAAAGATAAAGGATATCAGGTCACTGGTTCCGATGATGCTATTTTTGAACCTTCTAGATCCCGACTGGAAAAGAAAGGAATTCTTCCCGAAGAAATGGGCTGGTTTCCGGAAAAACTGACTTCGGATATTGACGCCGTGATTCTCGGGATGCACGCCCACGCTGATAATCCGGAATTGGCAAAAGCAAAAGAATTGGGACTGAAGATCTATTCTTATCCGGAGTTTCTTTACGAACAATCCAAAGAAAAGACCAGAGTTGTGATTGGTGGTTCGCACGGCAAAACGACCATTACATCAATGATTCTTCATGTTCTGAATTTTCATCAGAAAGACATCGATTATATGGTTGGTGCGCAATTGGAAGGCTTCGATTGTATGGTTAAAATTACAGAGGATAATGATTTTATGATCCTGGAAGGCGACGAGTATCTGTCTTCCCCAATCGATCTGCGTTCCAAATTTTTATTATACCAGCCCAATATTGCTTTGATTTCAGGAATTGCCTGGGACCATATCAATGTGTTTAAAACATTTGATGACTATGTGGAACAATTTAGAAAGTTTGTGGCGAGTATCACACCAGGCGGCGTTCTCGTTTATAACGAAGAAGATGCTGAAGTTGTAAAAGTTGTTGAATCTGCCGAAAATTACTTCCGGAAAATCCCTTACAAAACACCTGATTATGAAATCGTCAACGGCATTGTAAACCTTAAAACAGATATGGGTGACATTCCGTTATCCGTTTTCGGTAAGCACAATCTGCTGAATATGGAAGGCGCAAGATTTATCTGTTCTCAGTTGGGCATAATGGAAGAAGAATTTTATGAAGCTATTATGAGCTTCAAAGGCGCTTCCAAAAGATTGGAAAAAGTAGAGAGACAAGATGGCGGTTTGCTTTATAAAGATTTTGCCCATGCACCAAGTAAAGTGAAGGCGACAGTTGCTGCTTTTGCAGAACAGTTTTCAAAAACTGAAACATTCGGTTTTTTAGAATTGCACACTTACTCAAGCCTTAACCCGGTTTTTCTGGAACAATATGATCACGCTTTGGATGGATTGGATAATGCAGTCGTTTTCTATTCGGAAGATGCGTTAAAAATCAAAAGAATGGATCCGATTTCTCCTGAACTGATCAAAGAAAAATTTAAAAATGAAAACCTGAAAGTCTTTACCAATGCAGAAGATTTGCATAAATATTGGGAAACGTTGGATAAATCAAAAGGCGCTTTTCTGATGATGAGTTCGGGTAATTTCGGTGGCTTGGATTTGACAAAATAATAATGACAACACTTCCTAAAAAAATATTAGCCAGACAAAAAGAAATCACCAATGATTTTCTGAAAATTGTTGACCAGAATCTGGCTGATGTTTTATCCGGAAATTCCGAAAATATCTATGAAATACGAGATGTTGCAGAGTTGATGCATATCCATCCGCGACATCTTAGTAATACCATAAAATTAGTCACGGGTAATTCGCCGTGTTCTTTTGTTGAAGATAAAATTCTTGATATCGCCAAGCAACATCTCGAAGACAACAAAATCAGCATTGCAGAAATTGCCAAAATGCTCACTTACGATCCTTCCAACTTTACTAAGTTTTTCAAGCGATTTGCAGGAATGACGCCGAAACAATACCGTGAAGCGCATCTGGAAAAATCTGAAACTGTCACCATTTAAACTGAAACAGTCACCATTTTTTTTAACGGTTTAATTCTAACTTTGTGGTATAAAATTTAACATTATGTCACAAAACAAAATTGCACTGATTACTGGCGGAAGTCGTGGACTTGGAAAGGAAATGGCTTTCCGGATTGCAGAAAAAGGCTTGGATGTTGTTATCACTTATAACAGCAAAAAAGAAGCAGCGGAAGCTGTAGTTTCTGAAATCGAAAAATCTGGTCAAAAAGCGTTAGCGCTCCAGCTGGATGTCTCTGATTCCAAAAATTTTGATTCTTTTTTCTCTCAACTCAAAACAGCTTTAAAAGATAAATTCGGTGTTGAGAGATTTGATTATCTAGTAAACAATGCAGGAATCGGGATCAATGCACCAATTGCGGAAATGAATGAAACTGATTTTGATGCTTTGGTTAATATCCAATTCAAAGCCCCTTTTTTCCTGACTCAAAAATCTCTGGAACTAATGAATGACGGTGGTGGAATTGTCAATATTTCTTCCGGATTAGCAAGGTTTTCAATGTTAGGTTACGGCGTTTATGGTGCGTTAAAAGGCGCTGTCGAAGTTTTGACAAGATATGAAGCTCAGGAATTTGGAAAGCGCGGAATCAACGTCAATGTTGTTGCTCCGGGCGCTATTGAAACCGATTTCGGAGGTGGCGTTGTAAGAGATAATGTCCAGATCAATCAGCATATTGCCGGAACAACAGCGCTTGGCAGAGTTGGACTCCCGTCTGATATTGGCGGTGTTGTCGCTTTTCTTTGTACCGATGATGCGAAATGGATTAACGCACAAAGAATTGAAGTTTCCGGTGGCGTTAATCTTTAAAAATACTCAAAGCCTTTTGTATCAATCAAAAGGCTTTTCTTATCATAGTTTTCAGCGACTTATTATCAATCAATCCTTCCTGATAAAACAACACCTTTCCTGCAGAATTAATCAAAATCCAGGTTGGATAAACCGGTTTTTTGTTTCTTGCCAATTCTAATGCTAATTCGTGGATACCTGCATTTCCATTCGAGATATACTGGTAAGTTTTGCCAAAGAATTCAATTTTCTCTTTCGATTTTTCTGTGTCGAAGATGATAAAATAAACTTTTTCATTCATTTGATTTTTCAATTCGGGATCTTTTTCAATCTGGTGCATCTGGATTTTACAAATCGAACACCAACTTGTTTTCATATAAATCAAAGTCGATTTCTCTAATTTCTCAGGTAAATTTTGGAATGAATAAGTTTTCAATTCCTGAGAATGAAGAATTCCAAAAGTCATTAATAGTAGAGAAGTTAATAGTTTCATCTTTTATTTTCTTAACACTAAGTCACAAAGGAATCACAACGAACACAAAACTTTGTGATTCCTTTGTGTCTTTGTGGTTTATTAACTATCTGATTTGATACCGAATACCAATAAAACTTCGGATTCCCTGCATTGGCGCATAGCCGTATGTCGTATCAAAAGTGTAACCATAAGGATTATTTATTACATCATCTACATTTTTATCAAACGGATCAAACGGTCTCAAAATCGGATTTTTTGGAACGAAATTCAACAGGTTTCTGATTCCACCATAGATTTCAAAACCATTTTCAAATTTCTGACTCAGCTGGATATTCATCAGCGTAAACCAAGGTGAATATTCCGGCCGGAAATCATTGGGAACCGTCGGTAAGCGCATTGGTCCGTACAATTGCCCGGTTAAATCCAGCGAAAATTGATTTTCAAATTGATAAGTCAAATTATAAGTTCCGCTCCATTTCGGAGCGTGCAATTGTTGTGTTTTTTCTTTGTCGTTCACAGAATAGACATCCATATAAGTTACACCAAGCATCATTTGGAATGGTAAAGTCCAATTAGTGCTCACATCAGCCGAAATTCCTCTGGAAATGGCGTGACCAGATAAATTGTTGTAAATGATTTTGTCCGGCTCCGAATCAAAATCACCAATGATCTTATTATTGAAATAAGAATAAAATCCATTCAAATCAACATTGATAAAATAATTGTTTACCGGAATTTTCATCAAATAACTAAGATTCGTGTTCAGAGATTTCTCCGGTTTCAGATCTTCTTTGATGACAACTTCCCTTGAACCAGTGAGCGCTGCGTGGTCTTCTGTAAAAAGATTTACAACACGGAATCCGGTCCCGAATGTCAGTCTCAAAGTTTGAAAAGGGTTGGGTTCAAATTTCCAAGCCAATCTCGGCGAATGCACAGATTTGTGAATCTTATGATAATCATAACGATAACCGATCAGTAAAGTGTTTTTGTCATTGATTTCCCACTCATCTTCTACATAAATTCCAGCAATCGGTGATTTCATTGGTTGATTTTCTCCTGATAAATTGGCTGTTCCAGGTGTATTGTCATCGTAGAAATTTGATTTATAACTGATTCCTGATTTCAGGTTATGTTTTCCCAATTGCTTTTCCCAATTCAGTTGCAGAAACAACACTTTTTGAGTCGCCATATACGGCGTGTTACCGTAGAAAGAATTTTGATCGTGATAATTATAGGAATATTGAAGCAGGAATTTTTCTTTCATCGGGAGTTGATAAATCCCAAACAGTTCAAACCGATTAGTATAAATGCTTTCACCGTAAACATTGTCCGTACCTCGGTTTTTCTTTTTCCACTGCATTTCTCCGCCAAATCTGTCCTCATAAAAATACCTCAAAGCAAAACTCGCCAATCGACTTTCCTTTCTTTTGAAATTCCATTTGTTGAAGAAGGAGATTCTGTGTTGCAAAGCGGTGTCGGTAAAATTGTCTTTATTCTGGTCAATCCTGTTCCCAAAATAAAAATAATTTAAGCTCAATAAACTCGAAAAATTTTTGTTGTCAATCACTTTTTTCGCAATGTCTAAATTGATTTCTCCTTGATTTCCGGTCATCATATCCGCTGAAAAATTCGGTGCTTGCAAGGCATTTTTTGTAATAATGTTAATCACACCACCCATCGCTTCCGAACCAAAAATAGAGGATGCCGGTCCTTTCGTAATCTCAATTCTGTCGATCAGACTATTCGGGATTCCGCTCAATCCATAGACTGTGGACAATGAACTTACAATCGGCATTCCATCAATTAAAATCATTGTATAAGCCCCTTCCAAACCATTGATATGAATATCGCCGGTGTTACAAACCGAACAGTTCAGCTGCGGTTTTACGCCGTTCACCATTGCTATAGATTCAAAAATACTGGGCGTCGGATTTTTCCTGAAAAACTGTTGCGAATAAACATCTGTCGAGATCGGACTGTTCAATTTCTTTACAGAAAATTGGGTGATTGTGACTTCATCAATTTCATTAGATCTTTTAATAGAATCAACAACATTAACTTTCACAGAATCAATTTTGATAGAATCTGTCTGAGCAAAAATAAAATTTGATAAAACGACAAAAGAAAACAGGATTAATCTCATTAAAATAAAAATGTTAGACAAAGCTAACAAATTTATTTTAAAATTAAAATTTTGTTTTAAGATTAAAATTTCTGCATAAAAAAACTCACCAAATTTTGGTGAGTTAATTATTTATATCTGTCTGAATTTATAAAATGCAGTCTGAGGCTCTCGAAGATTACTATACTAATCTCTTCTGCTCAAAAAGATTCTCAGGATGTACCAGAACAAAAGCATAATCGAAGCAAACATCTGCAAAGCTGCGCCGACATATTGCTCCTTATTGTAGATATTTTTGATGTTATATGTTTCGTAAAGAATGCTTGCACTTGCCAATCCCACCATCGCCAAAGAAAACCAAAGTCCCAGATTAAAACCAAAAACTGCACCTGCGACAATGACACCCAAAGCTACAAATCCGCCGATAACAATGATGTTTCTAAGAAAAGAAAAATCTTTGTTGGTGAAAAAAACGGTTGCAGTCAACCCTGCAAACATAAAAAGCGTTACCAGTGCGGCCTGAGTGATGACTTGTGGTGCATACAAACTTGCGATTCCCAACATCGGCAGAAAGATCACGGCTTCTATCAGAACATATAATCCCAATCCCATATACTGTGTATTTCTTGAAACTGAAAACGATAATTTAGTTGCCAGCATTGACGCTAACCAAAATACACCGATGACCAAAAGCCAGATGTATTTTCCGGAAATCATAGTTAGGATAGTTTCCAGCGGTACGGTTTTCAATAATAGATATTCCACCGCTCCAAACGCCAAAATAGCGACTGCAACGTGCATATATGTTTTCCTGTAAAATTCTGCTCTTTCGATTTCTGACAACTGAGAAACCATTAATGAATCATTCATCTGTATTAATTTTAATATTCTCAAAGATAACATTTTCTATTAAAAATGAGTCTTAACGATTTCATAATTCTTTTTAAAGCCGGAATTTTCAGAAGCCGGGAACCTGCTGTCCGCTATATCTTTTTTGTCATTGCGAACATAGTGAAGCAATCTGTTCAACATTGTACAATCGCAATGACAAAAAAGGATGCCGCTACCATCAGGGCTAGAGTTTTTAACATCCAGACAGAACAGCATTATGTTTTACCATTCATTTTTGCTGAGTGAAGCGTCTTTGCCAGCCTTTAAAATCTTTTCAATAATTATAAATTTGTATCATTTGTGTTCAAAATATTAACCTTATCAATTCTCAAAAAAATATTACATTTGAGAAAAGCCAAATCTAATAAAATGAGATACGTTCAGCTGGGGAAAGTTCCTCAAAAAAGACACACGATTTTCAAATCCGAAGATGACCAGTTCTATTATGAACAACTCTTTGGAACAGAAGGTTTTCACGGGATTGCATCGTTGCTTTATCATACACATAGGCCCACTCAAATCAAATCGATTGGCAATGTAAAAGATGTTACACCAAAAATTGCGGTGGAAAAAAACGTAACACCAAGAATGATAAAAGGGGCAAAAGTGACCGCTGAGGATGATTTTTTGGAAAGCCGGAAAGTCCTGATGTTAAACAACGACCTCAAAATGGGCTTGGCAAAACCGAGAAAATCGGCAAACTATTTCTATAAAAATGCTGAATGCGACGAACTGCTTTTTGTCCACGAAGGAAAAGGTGTTTTGAAAACAATGCTCGGTAATATTGAGTTTTCGGTCGGCGATTATCTCATCATTCCGAGAGGAACTATTTATCAGCTGGAATTGGTATCCGAAAACAATGTTTTCTTTTTTATAGAAGCGCATTCACCTATTTATACGCCAAAACGTTACCGGAACGAGTTTGGGCAATTGCTGGAACATTCGCCGTTTTGCGAGAGAGATATTATTCCGCCGACTTTTGCGGAACCAAAAAATGAGAAAGGCGATTTTCTCATCAAAGTCAAAAAAGAAAATCAAATTACCGATTTCGTCTATGCCACACATCCATTTGATGTTGTTGGCTGGGACGGTTATTTTTATCCTTATAAATTTAATATCAAAAACTTCGAACCAATCACGGGTAGAATTCATCAGCCGCCTCCAGTTCATCAGAATTTTGAAGCGCACAACTTTGTGGTTTGCTCGTTCTGTGCGCGGATGTATGATTATCACCCACAGGCTATTCCTGCGCCTTACAATCATTCCAATATTGATTCCGATGAGGTTTTGTTTTATACGGAAGGCGATTTTATGAGCCGGAATCACGTGGATCTGATGGATTTTTCGCTACATCCAGGCGGAATTGTTCACGGCCCGCATCCCGGTGCGATGGAAAGAAGCATCGGTAAAAAATTCACGGATGAATATGCGGTGATGGTGGACCCGTTCAGACCTTTGAAACTGACAGAGGAAGCCATAAAAGTAGAAGACCCGACTTACAAAACAAGTTGGTTGGAATAAAAAAATAAAAGCTAACAGAGATGTTAGCTTTTTTAATTGTATTTCTTTTTAGCTTCCGGCAAACGGACTTCCGAAAATGCCAACTGCCAATTCTATCCAAACCAAAAAAAGAACTGCTAATGTTATCATAATCAATATCAATCGGCTTTTGGTTGTTTTGAACTTCTCCAAAATTAACTTAATGATGAATGCTGTTCCGAAAAGTATAAAACCTCCAATAGCAAAATCGGAAAACGACCAATTGACTTCTTTAGTAAACTGCATCGCAACCAATGGAATGCTTAACAACGCAACCGGAATCAAAAATAGAATATTGTTTCTTTGACTTTTTGTAATCATAGCTCAAAATATTAAATTAAACAATCGTAAAGAACTTTGAATTACAAAGTAAATAAATTTTATTTGAATTTTGAAAATTTATTTTCAATTATTTTTCAAAAAGGCTGTTGACTTATTAGTAAACGATTGGTTTACAGATCGATTGGTTTCCACACTCTAATTTATATGACTTTTTACCAAACTGACAACGCTCATTTTTTTGCTTATCTTTAGAAAGTAAATTTGTAAAAAATTAACTCGTTATGATCAATTACGTTAGTGCAGAAGAAGCGGTTTCAATTATTAAAAGTGGTGACAGGATATTCGGACATGGTAGTGCTTGCACACCTAATCTTTTGTATGATGAATTAGCTAAACAGTCTTCCCGGTTGAAAAATGTAGAAATGGTTTCCATCACACAACAAGGGAATGTAGAGATCGCTAAACATGATTATAAGGATAATTTTTATATCAATTCCTTATTTACATCAACGCCTGTGCGAGAAGCGGTAAACTCTGATCACGGTGATTTTGTGCCGATTTTCCTTAGCGAAATTCCGATTCTTTTCAAAAACGGAATTCTGCCGATTGATGTGGCTTTGATAACGGTTTCTCCACCGGATAATCACGGCTATTGTACATTGGGAACGTCTGTGGATGTAGCAAGAAGTGCTATTGATACGGCCAAATCCATTATTGCTATCGTTAATCCAAAAATGCCGAGAACACATGGCGATGGAATGATTCATATCAATAGAATCGAGAAAATGGTTTGGAGCGAAGAAGATCTTTTAACCATTGATTATGGTGCAAAAGTAGGTGCTGAGGAAATGCTGATCGGAAAAAACGTTGCGGAATTAATAGATGACAAAGCGACGTTGCAGATGGGAATCGGAACCATTCCTGATGCGGTTTTGAAATGCTTGGGAAATCACAAAGATCTTGGTGTTCATACGGAAATGCTAAGTGACGGTGTTATTGATTTGATTAAAAATGATATCGTTAATAATAAATACAAAGGAACACATACCAACAGAACGATCACCAGTTTCTGCTTCGGAACGAGAAAACTGTATGATTTTGTAGATGATAATCCATCGATTGCTTTTATGGATGTTCAGCACGTTAATTTTCCTATTAATATTATGAAAAATAAAAAAATGCATGCCATTAATTCAGCTATTGAAATTGATTTGACTGGCCAGGTTTGTGCAGATTCTATCGGAACTTATCAGTTCAGCGGTATCGGTGGACAAATGGATTTTATGCGTGGTGCTGCCTTGAGCGAAGGTGGAAAACCAATTATGGCAATCTCTTCCAGAACCAAAAAAGGCGTTCCGAGAATTGTTCCTTTTCTTAAACAAGGCGCAGGTGTTGTTACAACCAGAGGCCATATTCATTATGTGGTAACAGAATTCGGTACAGCTTATTTGTATGGTAAAAACCTGCGTCAAAGGGCAAAGGCTCTGATTGAGATTTCTCATCCGGACGATAGGGAGATGCTAGATAAAGCTGCATATGATCGTTTCAAATAATAAATTTCAAACTAACTTATTAATATTGAGGTTTTAAACACTTTTTGACGGTTTTTGAAACCGGTTTTGTCCATTTATTGTATATTTGATTGAGCTTGAAAAAATGATGATTTGAAGTCAATTTACAATTTAATTAAAGAAAAGATCCGTCAGCATCCGATTGTCCAGAATTCTATATTGGGAAATTCGAACCCTTGGAAAAGAAGCCATTTTATTATTTTGTCCGAGATTATTAAGGATGAGCTTTCTAAAAAAGAAGAACTTCAGAATGAGAGGAAATTTGAATTAGGGACAAGCATTTCTCATATTACTCTACAGCGTTTTTTTGAAAGTGATTATGATTATAAAACACATAATGATTTACGCTTTCTCAAAACGCTTGACAAGATCTGCATTTTTCTGGGTTTCAAAGATCTTAATTCTTTTGTAAAAAGTGTAAAAGGGGTTAACAGCTATATCGAATCCGGGGTTGGAACAGAGTTTACCAAGGATATCGTTTACAAATATTGTCAAGCGAATTTTGAGTTTTTTAAAATTTTTCCAAAACTAAGTATAGATATTTTTGATGATCATGTTTTTAAGGAGTCCCCTTTTATAGAAAGAATAAAAAACTACAGCTCACAGCTTTGTGAAAAAAAACTGAAGCTTTTCACTAATAACAACCGTTCGAATTTCGAGATTTTTGATATTGATGTTATTTCTGAAGAAAAAGAAATGGTAGTTGTAAAAACGCAGGAATTCTGGAATCTGGTTTTTGTAGTGGAAAATTCTGATGAAGAATATATTGTTAACGAATTGGATACACAAATCTATTTTATCAAAAAAATAGATAATACCTGGAAAATCTGGGATAATTATAATCCTAATTCCGGATTACTTAATCAGGTGATACAAAAAAAGCCATAAGGCGGACAGCTTCATGACTTCATTCTTACACTTATGTTCTTAGAATCTTCATAATTCTTAAACAAAAGTAGAAATCTAATTGATATATACACGAACTTAAATGTACTTAAAAATACATATTACGTTTTTTTTATTATTTTTTTATTGTTTGTATTGGAATAATTAACAAAGGTTAAGTTTTTTTAATTATTATTCATTGTGTAATATAAAACATGGATTATTTCATAATATGGCATAATGCAATCGATTTCATTTTACTTATTGTAGTCTTCTTTGATATATTATTATACATGCTGTGTTTTTTTTTGACATATATTCAAAAATATAATAAAACTAACAAATGTTAGTTTATTTTCGAAAAATTCTTATCTTGGTAACCGAGATTAATAAGTAAAAAAGTAAAATGTCAACACTCACTTTTGCAGAGAAAATCGCACAAGCAGAGAATTTTCTCCCTATCAACGGTACCGATTTTATAGAGTTTTATGTAGGAAATGCCAAGCAAGCAGCTCATTTTTACAAAACAGCGTTTGGATTTCAGTCTGTTGCTTATGCTGGTCCTGAAACTGGCGTCAGAGACAGAGCTTCTTATGTTTTGCAGCAAGGAAAAATCAGATTGGTTTTAACTTCGGGTCTTAAATCAGATTCTCCGATTTGTGAACATCAGAGAAAACACGGTGACGGCGTTAAGATTCTGGCACTTTGGGTGGATGATGCTTACAAAGCTTTTGAAGAAACAACAAAACGTGGCGGAAAACCATATTTGGAACCCAAGACAATTACGGATGAATTCGGAGAGGTGAGGATGTCGGGTATTTACACTTACGGCGAAACCGTTCATATGTTTATAGAACGCAAAAATTACACGGGCGCTTTTATGCCTGGTTACGAAAAGTGGGAAAGCGATTATAACCCTTCCGATGTTGGGTTGTTGTATGTTGACCATTGTGTAGGAAATGTCGGTTGGGACAGAATGATTCCCACGGTTGAATGGTACGAGAAAGT
Source organism: Epilithonimonas pallida (assembly GCF_900182975.1). Taxonomy (NCBI): domain Bacteria; kingdom Pseudomonadati; phylum Bacteroidota; class Flavobacteriia; order Flavobacteriales; family Weeksellaceae; genus Epilithonimonas; species Epilithonimonas pallida. Next base: position 316,354 of record NZ_FXUO01000003.1, read on the forward strand.
AATGGGATTCGTGAATATTCTTTCATTTGATGATAAACAAATCAATACAGAATATTCTGCATTGATGTCAAAAGTAATGTCTAATGGCAATGGTTATGCCAAATTTCCAATCAATGAGCCGGCCGAAGGTCAGAGAAAGTCGCAGGTAGAAGAATACCTGGATTTTTACGAAGGTGAAGGCGTTCAGCATATTGCAGTTGCTACAAAGGATATTGTGAAAACTGTTACAGAACTTAAAAATAGAGGTGTGGAATTCCTTTCTCCGCCGCCGGAAGCGTATTACGAGATGATCCCTGAAAGAGTAGGAGATATTGATGAAGATATCAGAAAACTTCAGAGTCTTGGAATTCTTGTGGATTGCGATGAAGAAGGTTACCTACTTCAGATTTTCACAAAACCTGTGGAAGACAGACCAACGTTGTTTTACGAAATCATCGAGAGACACGGCGCTCAGAGTTTCGGAGCTGGGAATTTCAAAGCACTTTTCGAAGCTTTGGAAAGGGAGCAGGAAAAACGCGGAAACCTTTAAACCCAAATTATTTTCTTATATTTTTACAATTAAAGCATTATTTTTAATGCTTTAATTTTTTAATCTAATTCTAAATTCAAAAAATGAAATCCTTCATCAATTATTCATCAGATTCCGATTTTTCAATTTATAATATTCCGTTTGGAGTTTGTGTTTTCAACAAAGAATTTATTGCTTGTGCCACAAGAATTGGCGATATTGTTATCGATTTGGCAACCTTATTTGACCTTGGTTATTTTGAAGATATCAAAGGCTTTGAAGAAAATGTATTCGAAGGTTACACAATCAACGAGTTTATAGAATTAGGAAAACCAATTACGAATAAAGTTCGTGAGAGAATTCAGCAATTGTTGTTAGAAGATTCTTTGTTGTCGAAAGACGAAAGAGCTTTGGAGGAATGTTTTTACAATCTGGATGAGATTCAAATGATGATGCCTTTACACATCCCGAATTATACTGATTTTTATAGTAGTATTCAGCACGCCACCAATGTCGGGATGATGTTCCGTGACCCGGCCAATGCGTTGTTACCAAACTGGAAACATTTGCCGGTTGGTTATCACGGTCGTGCTTCGTCGATTGTTTTATCAGGAATCGATATCACAAGACCTTGCGGGCAAATCAAGCCATTTGATTCGGACAAACCGATTTTCAGCGCATCCAGACAATTGGATTTTGAATTAGAAATGGCTTTTGTCGTGAATAAAAATACAGATTTGGGAGAGAGGATTTCTGTTTCTGAGGCGGAAGATGCGATTTTCGGGATGATGATTTTCAACGATTGGTCCGCAAGAGATATTCAGAGTTGGGAATATGTTCCTCTTGGACCATTTTTGGGAAAAAATTTTGGTTCATCCATTTCGCCCTGGATTGTGACTTTGGAAGCTTTGCAACCATTCAAAACACAGTCTCCAAAACAAGAGCCGGAAGTTTTGGGTTATCTGAAATTCGAAGGTGATAAAAATTATGACATCAATCTTCAGGTTTATCTTAAGCCAGAAAATTCTGAAGAAAACTTGATTTCTGAAAGCAATTACAAATTTATGTATTGGAATATGTGTCAGCAGTTGGCGCATCACACTGTGAATGGCTGTAATGTTGAAGTTGGTGATGTTTATGCCAGTGGAACTATTTCCGGAGAAGATGAAAAATCCTATGGTTCTATGCTGGAACTAACCTGGAGAGGAACAAAACCATTGCAACTCAAAAACGGAATCGAGAGAAAATTCATAGAAGACGGCGATACCATCACAATGAAAGCCTGGTCAGAAAAAGACGGAATCCGGGTTGGATTTGGGGAAGTTTCTGGAAAGATTTTGCCGGCTGTTTTACCACAATAGACACAAAGATTTCACAAAGTTCACAATGTTTTTTTCTTGTGGACTTTGTGAAAGCCTTGCGTTCCTAGTGTTTAAAAACTTTTTAACGATTAAATAATGAAAACTATCATTCCTTCCGATATCTCAGCAGTTCAGTTGCAACAAGTAATGCAAACCGCGATTGCGCCACGACCGATTGCCTTGGCAAGTACAATTAACAGCAAAGGAGAAATCAATCTTTCGCCTTTCAGTTTTTTTAATATGTTCAGCACGGTTCCGCCTGTTGTTATCATTTCTCCTTCCAGAAGAGTGCGTGACAATACCACAAAACATACTTTGGAAAATATGGAAGAAGTGCCGGAATTGGTTATTGGAAACGTCAATTTCGATATGGTTCAGCAGGTTTCTTTGGCCAGTACGGAATATGAAGATGGCGTAAATGAGTTTATCAAATCCGGATTAACAATGAAACCTGCTGACATCGTAAAGCCACCTTTGATTGCAGAATCGCCAGTTAATTTCGAGTGTAAGGTTTTAGAAATTAAATCACTTGGGAATCTTGGCGGTTCAGGAAATCTTGTGATTGCAGAGATTGTCAAGATTCATATCAACGAAAAATATCTTGATGAAGCTGGAAATCTCGACCAAAAACAATTGGATTTGGTAGCAAGATTGGGAAGTAATTTCTATTCCAGAAATAACGAAAATAATATCTTCGAAGTTCCTAAACCCTTAGTTACAAAAGGAATCGGTTACGACCAGCTTCCCGATGAGCTCAGACAAAGTGATATTTTTACAGGCAACGATTTGGGAATGCTTGCCAATGTAGAAATTTTACCACAAGGGAATTTTTCTTCGGAAAAAGAAGTACATTTATTAGCCCAAAATCATTTAAGAAATAACAATATTGAAAATGCTTGGAATGTCCTTAAAATTTAAAACGCTAAAAAAACTAAAAACAAAAAATGATGAAGAAATCGGTTTATCAAGCCATTATCACTATGCTGATTTTGGTTATTGCGGTCTCTGTAATTGGTATTTTTAATACTGAAATCAGTCTGAAATATGAAACTGGAAATCCGAAAGATTGCATTTCTCTCTTAACTGGCAGGGACCTTTGTTTATGGATTAAAAATCTCAAAATCATCATCATAGTTTGTCTGATAGCGGCTTCGGGATTGATAAGTTTCAGGTATAAGATTATCAGAGATTAGCAATTATTTTTCCCGTTCAATTTTCAGCGGATTTTGACGAGTGTCAAAAATGTCAACGATTTCAATACGATTCTTTTCTTTATTAAGCCAATAGATTATTTTATAATTATTGGAAACCAAATATCTGAAATTTTCTTTTCTGCCAGACAATAGTTCTTCTTTTTGTCCTATTTTGTTTTGAAAATCTAAAACATTAGTTTTCTCAACAATTTCAGTAACCAGTTTTTTTTGCAATTTTAGGACTTGCTTTTATTTTGTAGTAATCGAAAATATTCCTTAATTCTCTTTTAGCGAATGCTGTCCAAAATATTTTCATTACCAATGTTTGATTTCAGAAAGCAGTTCGTTTGATTCTGTTACCTCCTCGTTTTTAGAATCCTCTAATGAAAAGTTTATGCGAGAATTTAATTCTTCAATTGTAAAAGGCTTCAACTCTTTTTCAGATTGTTTGGCTTTTTTTAGGAGTTTTTCGAATTGAGAAATCAATTCCTCACTTTGAAGATTCAGAAAAGCCTGAACAAATTCTATTTTTCTCGTTTCGATATTCATTTTCAATAGGTTTTAATCAAATTTACAAATTTATTCTTAATCAAATTTGAAATTAATTAAATCGTCTTCTCTCCATCCTCGCTCACAACCTGAGCCTTATAAAGCACTGAATAATAACCATTCTTAGCCAGAAGTTCCTGATGCGTTCCTTCTTCCACAATCAGTCCGTGGTCCATTACGATGATTTTGTCAGCTTTTTCGATGGTGGAAAGTCTGTGCGCTATGATGATTGAGGTTCTGTTTTTCGTGATTTTTTCAGTTGCTCTCTGGATGAGTTTCTCACTTTCGTGGTCGATAGATGAAGTGGCTTCATCAAGAATCAGGATTTTAGGGTCAGACAGATAAGCTCTCAGGAATGATAACAATTGTCTTTGTCCTAAGGAAATAGAAGAACCTCTTTCGCTAACCACATAATCATAACCATTTGGTAATCTTTCGATGAACTCATCAACCTCAATTTCTTTCGCCGCTTTTTTGATATTTTCGAGTGTAATATCCTCATCACCCAAAGTCAGGTTTTCAAAAATACTGCCGTGGAAAAGGAAAACATCCTGAAGCACAACACCAATATGACTTCTCAAATTGTATAATTCGTAATCTCGGATGTCCACATCATCCAGCATTATTTTCCCGGAATTGATGTCATACAATCTGGTAATCAAACTGATAATCGTCGATTTTCCAGCTCCGGTTGCTCCAACGATGGCAACAGTTTCGCCCGGATTCACTCTGAAATCAATACCTTTCAGTACTTCTTGTTTTTCATCGTAAGCAAAATGAACATTTTGGAATTCGATCTTTCCATCAAAATGATCTTTAGCAACTGTTCCGTTGTTCGGCATCGCCTGGTCCTCATCCATTACGCCAAGAACTCTTTCTGCACCAACGATTCCTCTCTGGATATTATTAAATCTATCCGCAATCTGTCTCAAAGGACGAATCAGCATATTGATGAACTGAATAAAAGCAATAATGACTCCGGGTGTAGATTTGATAAAACCACCATAAAATAAGATGAATCCAATAAAAAGTGACGAAATCAGTTCAACAACTGGAAAAAATAAAGAGAAGATAAAAACTGTTCTCAACAAAGCTTTTTTCAGCTCAATATTGATTTTGTCAAATTTTGAAAACTCGGCTTCTTCTCTGTTAAAAACTTGGATCAAAGGCATTCCTGCCAAACGCTCTTGAACAAAGCTATTTTGAGTCGCGGTCCAGCTTCTTTCTGAGCCAAAAGCTACTTTCAATCGTTTTTGGAAAGCTCTCGTAATGATAACCATCAAAGGCAGAATCGCCAAAGAAATCATACTAAGATGTGTGTCCACCTGGAACATGGCAAACAGAACCATCACAATTCTTAGGATATCACCAAAAACCATCAAAAATCCGTCTGTGTAAACCGTAGCAATCGTTTCAACATCGCCAACAGCCCTTGTTACAAGATTTCCTATTGCGGTTTTGTCGAAGAACGCAGTTCTGAAATAAATCAGTTTGTGATACAACCTTTCCCTGATGTCACGAATAACATTCTGCGAAATGAAATTCGAAAAATAAACCAGGAAAAAGTTAAGAACCGTTTCCGCAATTACCAATCCGATCAGCAGATAAATGTGCTTCATCAGCTGGGCTTTATCCTTCAGCTTAACAATGTCTATATCGACTACATTTTTGGTAAGAATCGGTCTGTAAGTGGAAACAATGGCGAGAAAAATTGAAATAATCAGTGTGAAAATAAACCACGACCTAAATTTCATCCCGATTAAAAATAATCGTTTTACAATGTCCCAGGTATTTTGTTGTTTCATCTGTTTCTATTAATTTTTCTAAGGTCAGATGGAACACCTTTAATCATAAAACTATCATTAAAAGTAAATTTGGTAAAGAGGTGTTTCATTTTTATTCTTAGAATTCCGGAGTTTTTTTCAGTATCGAAAAAAATCTTTGCAAAAATAAGACTTTAAAAATTGAAACGCTGACCATTAACCAAATTTATTAATAGACAAAACGAATAAGATTTATTGTTTCTCAATCCAGTTCAAAACGTAGCCGGCAACTTCTTCCCAGCCTCTTTCTCCACAGATAAAATGACTTCTCCTTTCAAAGATTTTCAGATCCAAAACACTGTTTTTATCTTTATAAGAATTGGCAATTTTCGCAGTGAAGTCTGCCGGAAAAATAGCGTCATTTGCACCTCCGATGAATAATAACGGATTGTGAGCTTTCTTAAAATCAACATTGCCAATCGATTTCAAAAGCGGGTCTCTCGCCAGTCTTCTGCTTTCCGGAGCAGCAACAGTTTCGTACAATTTGTCACTTTCTTCTCGGGAATAATTATTAAAAAATGCACGATGATACCAATCTTTTGTTCCAAGATACGGGCTGTTTCCTTTGAAAAAATTGAAAACCGGCCAAACGATTTTTATCGTTGAAAAAGGCGCCATTACATTTTTTGGTGGTGCGCCGTCTATGCTAACTCCGGCAACAGCTTTATCAAGTTCAATCAGTTTTTGAACCAATAATCCACCGAAAGAATGTCCTACAACAATCGGTTTCTCAGGAAGCGTGTCAATGAATTTCACGAGATTGTTCAAGGTCTGTTCAAAGCTTACGGTTCTTAGTTCGGAAGGAATGTTTCTTTTCAATTCGATAGGATTTCCTTCGTGTCCCGGATTTGAAGGTGTGTGAACAGTGTAACCTTGGTTTTCGAAATAAGTTTTCCATTCTTTCCAGCTGGTATTGTTGACGAATAATCCGTGAATCAATACGATAGTTTTTGTTTTCATAATATTTTAATGTTTAAATTATGAGACAAAGTTCAGAAGATTGAACGTGTAAAACTTTAACCCAAGTTAAAATCGTATCATTTTAATAAATAAATATTTATGAAGTAATTAATTATCTGCTCAATCGGAAAAATCTGCGAGAGTTTCATTATGTGATATTTATTTGGGCAGCTTAATCCGCCTGTAGTTTATCCTGAGCTTGTGGAAGGGCTCCCAAACCTAACGAAGTGGTTCGACGAAGTCAATCTTTTCACTCCACTACGTTGCGTAAAAAGGATTTCCGCTCAAGTCGGGCTGCGTAAGATTCAACGTTTCAATAAAATTCAGAATTTATTTCCCAGAAAGTCTTTTCCGAATCCGGCTAAGAGACGGCCCTTGAATCCCCAAGTAAGATGAAATATGATATAAAGGAACATTATTGAAAATATCAGGATGTTGCTTAATAAGGTCGAGATAACGTTCCTCAGGAGATTTCAAGAGAAAACCTTCGATTCTTGTCATTGTCACATTGAAAGCTTCCTGAGCCAACAATCGTCCAAACTTTTCCCATTGATGCGATTTCTGATACAACGAAAGCAAATCCGTATAACGAATATAAATAATAGAAGCATCCGTCATCGCCTGTGTAAAATAATCACAAGGAATCTGATTGATAAAACTCTTGAAAGAAACCACAAATCCGTTCGCAGAATAGAGAAAAACATTTTTCTCTTCACCCGCTTTTTCGTCAATCGTGTAAGAGCGGAAAACGCCGTCAACAATAAATCCGAAATAAGTGCAAACCGTTCCGCGAAGATTATAGAATTCACCTTTTTTATAATTCTTCACCAACCAAAAATCCGAAGACATTTTGAAATCATCTTCCGAAAGTCCGGCAAATTGATTTAATGCGAATGCAAGCTTGTCTATTTCGGTCATCAATTTACGGTTTTAAGAAGTTATTTGTTTTAAATCAATCAGTTAAATTTATAAAAATAATTTCACTTCTCAATAAAAAACTCTCAAACGCTCCGACTCTCAAATACTAAAACTCATACCCAACATCTACCAAAAAAAGTCCTTGCGCAGGAGCGGAAACACCGGCAGAATTCCGGAATTTGTCTTCAATAATTCTTCGCAAATCATTTGGCGTAATTTTTCCACTTCCCACTTCAACCATTGTTCCGACAATCGCTCTTACCATATTACGTAGGAATCGGTCAGCAGAAATCGTGAATTTCAATTGATTTCCAAGCTGTTCCCATTCGGCTTTATAGATTTTGCAAATGTTGGTTTTGTTATCGGCGTGTAGTTTGGCGAAGCTCGTAAAATCATCATATTCAAAAAGGATTTTGCATGCTTCGTTCATTAGATCGATGTTCAAAGGTTTTTGACGCCAATATTGCCATGAAGAATCCTTGGAAAATGGATTTTTTTCTAATGAAATGTAATATTCATAAGTTCTGTAAGTCGCATCAAATCTTGCGTGCAAATCCGCAGGAACTTCAAAAATCCTTTTAACGGCGATATTTTCTGACAGAAAAGAATTGAGTTTATGAACTAAGTTTTCATCAAGGGTTTGTTCGGTTTCAAAATGGGCAAACATTTTCTTTGCGTGGACACCAGTGTCGGTTCTTCCTGCTCCGGTTGTTTTGATGGGTTCGCGAAGAATGGTGGACAACGCCTTTTCCAATTCCTCCTGAACAGAAATCTGTTTGGGCTGAATCTGATAACCAAAATATGCAGAACCGTTGTAAGAAAACTCTATAAAATATCTCATGTCGGCTGTAAATTTCCTGATTTTTTTTTAATTATAAAGAAAATGTTAATTCGTAATTTCGTAATTCTAAAATCATTAAAAATGAGACCAGTCAAAAAAAATAGACTCTCTCAGCCGTCAGAATTTATAAAAATGATGGTTGTCAGTTTAGTTTTCGTATCCGTTTTTCTTTTTAGCAAGAAAATATCACAAGAACAGATGGTTATAAATTTGGCTGTTCTATTATTTTTATTTTTCATCTTGCAGTTGGTTTTTGTAATAATGTATAAAAAAGGAGTGAAAACTTGGGCGTTTTGGCTATTGATTTTATTGGGATTGATAGGTGTTGCTGGCGCAATAACAATCTGGTATGTTTTAAAATATGGCTTGACATTTCAGAATTAATGAAAAATCAGTTTGTACTTTTGTAATTGAATCTAATTTAAAATGAAACGTATTCTTCTTTTATCAGACACCCATTCCTACATTGATGACAGGATTATTGATTATGCGAAAGATGCCTATGAAGTTTGGCATTGCGGAGATTTTGGCAATATGGCTGTGATTGAAGAATTAGAAAAAATAAAACCAATCCGAGGTGTTTACGGTAATATTGACGAAGCAAAAATCAGGACAATTTTCCCTGAAGTTTTGAGTTTCAAATGTGAAGAAGTTGATGTTTTGATGATTCACATTGGTGGTTATCCTGAGCGATATTCACCTTTGGCCAAGAAAGAGATCGCAGAAAGAAAACCGAAATTATTTATTTCCGGACATTCCCATATTCTGAAAGCGATGTTTGATAAAAAGAATAATCTTCTTCATCTTAATCCTGGCGCTTGCGGAAAATCCGGATGGCATAAAGTGAGAACGATGATGCGTTTCACAATCCATAAGGATGAAATCAAAGATTTGGAAATCATAGAACTCGGAAGTCGGGTTTGATAGTTTTAGAATTAAAGAGAATTAGGGTTTTTATTTTTGCTGAGTGAAACGCCTTTGCGGCCTTAAAAGCATTTGGTCTTTAAAAAAGAACTTTGCGGACTTTGCGTTAAAAATATTATTAATTACAAAATGAAAATTGGAGATTTAGTTTCAGTGATTGATGAAAATCTTAGAGGAACAGTTATAAAGATTATTGCTAATCAAGTGAAAATTGAAGATGAACACGGTTTTACGTATAATTTTTCTAAGGATAAATTAACAATCATTGATTCCGAATTATACGAGAACTCTCCAATTATCAGGAAAAAAGAAAGTCCAAAAATCATTTCGAAAAAGCATAATAAAGCGCCGTTGAAATTAGACCTTCACTTTAATTTTTTGGTCAAAAACCCTGCAGATTATGATGCTTTTGAGAGATTGATAATTCAGAGAGAAAAATTATTGGAAACGATTGATTTCTGTAGAAAAAATCATATTAAAAATCTGTTGATTATCCACGGAATAGGCGATGGCGTTTTGCAAAAAATGGTTTATGATGTTTTGGAAGGCCTTACCAATATAGAATATGACAGCGACGGATTTTTCTATCATCAATCCGGGAATGTGGAAGTCAAATTTTTATGAAATATAAAATTACATCGTTTTTCTTTAATGAGTTTTACGACTTTGTGTAACTTTAAAAAATTGAATTGAACAAAAAAATCCTTGCAGACTTTGCGTTTAAATAAAAGTAAAATTATGTTCAGAAAACCAATCAGTCTTATTGTAATCTTAGTCTTCGCATTCAGTTTTGCTCAGACAGAATATAAAACTGAAAGCAATATTTCTTATTACCCAGAAAAAATCAGTAATGCCGATGCTTACATCAGTTCCCAATGCAAACTGAAATTCTATTATCCAATCAATGTCAAAAATTTCCCGACTGTGATTTGGTTTCACGGCGGAGGTTTAACTGGCGGCAATAATGAATTGCCAAAAGAATTATTAGATGAAAATATTGCCGTTGTAAGTGTCGAATATCGTTTAGCTCCAAAAGTGAAGGCGCCGGCTTACATAGAAGATGCCGCTGCAGCAACGGCCTGGGTTTTTGAGAATATTGAAAAATACGGTGGGAATAAAAATCTGATTTTCCAGTCCGGACATTCGGCGGGAGGTTATCTGGCAATGATGATTACGCTGGATAAAAAATATCTTCAAAAATATAAAATTGATGCAGACCAGATTGCAGGACTTATTCCATTTAGTGGACAGGCAATCACGCATTTTCAAATCAGAAAAGAACAAGGAATCCCAGAATTACAACCGACAATTGACCAATATGCGCCTTTGTTCCACGTCAGAAAGGATGCGCCACCAATTGTTTTAATTACCGGTGACAGAGAATTAGAATTGTTCGGACGGTATGAAGAAAATGCTTATTTGGCAAGAATGTTGAATCTCGTAAAACATCCTTCAACCAAATTATTGGAGGAAGACGGATTCGACCACGTGAGTATGGCTCAGCCGGCTTTTCACTTATTAAAAAAAGAAGTCAGAGAATTAACTAAGAAAATAAAAACACAGAAAAACTTACAATGATGTTTACATTACAACAGATTCAAGATGCGCATTCCAACGTAGAAAGCGGAAAAGGATTCCCACAATTCGCAAAAACGATTAGAGAATTAGGCGTTAAAAGTTTGGAAACTTTCGTAGAAGACGGTTCTACTAATTATTTAGGAAACGACGATTACAAAGTTTCCGCACCACAACAATATGCACCATTATTGATTTACGGAATCCCGAATGCAGAAAAATTTTTAGCTGACTTACGAAATCATCAACAAGGCGGAACCGACTTTTTCCAATTTTGTAAAGATTGTGCAGATAGCGGTGTTTACAAATGGATTGTTGATATTGATGCAAAAACATGCACTTATTACACAGAAGCCGGAACAGTTATTTTTGAAGAACAGATCCCGATATAAATAAAAAAGTAATCATAAAGGCAAAAAAAATCGAATATTTTCCGTTTCCCTAGTGCAGTAAAACATTCTAAAAGAAAATTATTCCTTGTGTCTTTGTGTAAAACTCATCAGTTCAAACTCACATCTTCAGGCGCATTTGCCCAGAGAAGAAATTCGCCACCGAGATTCTGCATGATTTTTTTCCAGAGATTCTGGTCATTCGGAAGCGTATAATCCAGATTATAAACATCCACAATCGTCCACATTTTTCGTTGGATTTCACTTTCCAGCTGTAAAGGAGACCAACCCGAATATCCGGAAAAAACCTTGATGTCATTAATAGTTACAGAACCCTCAACAATCGATGAGACTACAGAATCAATATCTTCAGTAATGTAAAATTCATCATTGATTTCAGAATATTGCTCCGTGATTTTTTCACCTTTAAGAATGAAGAAAACCTTGTCATTTTCCACAGGTCCACCTTCATAAAGCTCCACCGGAAAACCAAAAATGCTCAAAAGACGCGAACTCATATTCTGATTTTTTTTATTCAGAATCAAGCCAAAAGCACCATTCTCATTATGATCAATAATAAGCACTACCGAGCGGGAAAATATGTCGCCGGAAGCATCGGGAGTTGATATTAAAATTTTACCTTTGTAAGAGTAATTCATCTATCAAAGCTATAAAAAAATATTTTTTTGAAAAAGAATTCAATGAAAATTTAAGTTAAATTGATTCAGATTCTAATAATTTAACTTCGTCGAATCTTTTGGATTGGGGCGCCTTTATCCGCCCTCCGTTCCCGCTTTTTTTGTTTTTTAGAAAAACAAAAAGAGCTCCACTCAGGTCGGGGCGCGCTTCGCACAAAGGAAGAGTTGTCATAAATTCAACATATAATTTCCTTTGATGAGCGAAGCGTCTTTGTGACTCTTAAAAACAATTAGTAGTTTTTAAAAAACTTTGCGAACTTTGCGTTCAAAGGCTTTAACATTATAAAACATCTCAATCATAAAATGAACAACGAAAATCTACACGATAAAAGACAAGTCTACGACAAATCCCAGCTTATCGAAAGCGAAGTCAGAGAAAACCCCATCGAGCAATTCCGAAATTGGTTTCTGGAGGCTGAAGAAAATCCACATGTTTCCGAAGCCAATGCAATGGCTATTTCCACAGTCGAAGATGACGGTTGCCCTAGAGTCAGAATGGTTTTGCTCAAGTCATATAATTGGGAAGGCTTTGTTTTTTACACCAATTACGACAGTCGAAAAGGAAAATCGCTTGAGAAAAACCACAAAGCTTGTCTTCATTTTTTCTGGCCAAGCCTGGAAAGACAAATTATCATCAAAGCCAATGTTGAAAGAATTGCTGAAAATCTAAGTGACGGCTATTTTCATTCTCGTCCAAAAGGAAGTCAGTTAGGCGCTGTTGTTTCGCCACAAAGTCAGGAAATCCCAAATCGAGAATTTTTAGAAAGCAAGTTGAAAAGTTTAGAAACCGAATTCGAAAACAAAGAAATTCCAAGACCTGAAAACTGGGGCGGTTACATTGCAAAACCCTATGAAATCGAATTTTGGCAAGGCCGGCCAAATCGTCTTCACGACAGGATTTTGTATTCTTTAACAAAAGATTTTGAATGGAAAATTTCAAGATTGGCTCCATAAAAATCCAGCTTTTGCTGGATTTTTTTATTTACTCCTCGATTTCAGAATTTTCTCAACATCTTCAATCGTGAAACCTTTGGCTTTCAACAAAATCAAATAATGATAAATCAAATCTGAAGCTTCATTTAAAAATAATTCGTTATTGTTATCTTTCGCTTCGATAACCAATTCCACCGCCTCTTCTCCAACTTTTTGAGCCACTTTGTTGATGCCTTTTCTGTAAAGTTCATTGGTATAAGAACTTTCATCATTAATGTCGATCTTTTCAGAAATCTTTTTTTGCAATTCGTATAAAAAACCTTTGTCATTTTCTTCTGCAAAACAAGTTGTCGTTCCTTTGTGACATGTCGGTCCGAGAGCTTTTGCTTTGATGAGAATCGTATCGTTGTCACAGTCTAATTTCAAATCAATCAATTCCAAAAAGTTACCTGACGTTTCGCCTTTTGTCCAAAGTCTATTTTTAGAACGAGAAAAAAACGTAACTTTTTTTTCCTCTAAAGTTTTAGTTAAGGCTTCTTGATTCATATAACCAAGCATCAGGACTTTGAGATTAAGGTAATCCTGAATAATCACGGGAACTAAGCCTGTGTTTTTATCAAATCGTATGGTCATCTTATCGGTAGATTTTTAGATTTAAGGTAATTTTTAAGTTCCGGAATTTCGATTTCATTGAAGTGAAAAATACTGGCTGCCAAAGCTCCTGTTGCTTTAGTTTGTGTGAAAACATCTTCAAAATGCTGCATTGTTCCAGCTCCTCCCGAAGCAATTACAGGAATATTGACCAGTTCCGAAAGTTGTTTGGTGATTTTTATCGCAAATCCGGATTTTGTTCCGTCTGTATTCATCGATGTTAGGAGAATTTCGCCAGCCCCAAGATTTTCCACTTCTTTTGCCCAGGAAAATAACTCTTTTTCAGTTTCGATTTTTCCGCCATTGCTGAAGACTTTATTCTGCCTTTTCACAAATTTGGTGTCAATCGCGACAACCATACATTGCGAACCAAAGCGTTTAGCGACTTCGGTTATCAGATTCGGATTCGAAATCGCAGCCGAATTAATGGTGATTTTGTCCGCTCCGTTTTTCAAAACCTCTTCCACGTTTTCCAAAACATTGATTCCACCGCCAACAGTAAATGGAATATTGATGCATTTGGCAATCTCACGAACGAGCGGAATCAAGGTTTTCCGACGTTCTTCGGTTGCAGAAATATCAAGGAAAACCAACTCGTCTGCACCTTGGTCAGAATATTTGATTGCCATTTCCACAGGATTTCCAACTTCTTTTAAATCCAGAAAGTTGACGCCTTTTACTGTTTGTCCGTTTTTGATATCGAGACAAGGGATTATTCTTTTTGCTAACATTAGAGAAAAGGTTTTAAATTGCTAAGTGTAATCCGGTTTTCATACAACGCTTTGCCGATAATCGCGCCTTCGCAGCTCAAAGATTTTAATTGAACTAAATCGTTAGTAGAAGTAATTCCACCAGAAGCAATTAATTTGATATCAGGATTTTCGACAATTATTTTTTCATATAATCCGAAAGATGGACCTTCCAACATTCCGTCTTTATTGATATCTGTCGAAATCACATATCGGATTCCAGATTTGATTTTTTCTTTTATGAAATCACAAATATTAATTTCACTTTCTTCTATCCAACCAGAGACTGCAATTTTTTCATTTTTGGCGTCGGCCCCCAAAATGATTTTTTCTGAACCATATTTTTCCAAACTGTCTAAAAATAATTCTGGTTTTTTGACGGCAACACTTCCCAAAGTCACTTGTTTTGCTCCGTTTTCAAAAGCAATTCTGACATCTTTTTCAGACTTTACGCCACCTCCGAAATCGATGATTAAATTGGTTTTGGCTGAGATTTTTTCTAATGTTTTATAATTGATGATTTGGTTTTGCCTTGCGCCGTCCAAATCGACGAGATGCAGAAAACGGATTCCGTTGTCTTCAAAGTTTTTGGCGACATCCAAAACGTTTTTGCTGTAAATTGTTTTCTTGTTGTAATCGCCTTTGGAAAGCCGAACGCATTCTCCGTTGATGATGTCAATTGCTGGGATTATTCTCATTTTCTATTTTGATTTTTAATGATTAAAAAGTTCAAACCACAAAAGTCACAAAAGATTTTTTTCATATTTGTTAGATATTCAAAATCTTAAAAAAATCGGTTTCTTTTGTAAGGTATAATTTTCAGTAGTTGCTTTTGTTCCTTTTGTGGTTTTAAAACAATCATAATTTCAAAAAATTTTCTAATATTTTACTTCCGAAAACGCCACTTTTTTCTGGATGAAACTGGACGCCGAAAAAATTGTCTTTTTGCAAAGCTGTGCTGTAAGTTTCGTAATAATCGGTTGTGGCAATTGTATTTTCATTTTTTTCAGCATAATAACTGTGAACGAGATACATATAACTTTGCTCAGGAACATTTTTGAACAAATCCGATTTCAAATCATAAATCTGATTCCAGCCAATCTGCGGAACCAACACAGAATCAGGGAATTTCTTCACCGATACATCAAAAATTCCTAAAGTTTTGGTGCCGCTTTCCTCCGAATATTTACAGAGCAATTGCATCCCAAGACAGATTCCCAAAAGTGGTTGTTTTAATTCAGGAATCAGTAAATCCAGGCCAGTTTTTTTCAGAGAATTCATTGCAAAAGACGCTTCTCCAACACCTGGAAATATCACTTTGTCAGCTTTGGAAATCTCGTCTGGATTGCTGGTTAATTTTGCTGAAAATCCTAATCTTTCTATCGCAAACAGAAGACTTTGCACATTTCCTGCTTTATAATCTATGATGACTGTTTTCATAACGTTCCTTTTGTGGATGGAAGAATCATTTTGTCCGAATCACGTTTTACTGCTGATTTTAAACACTTTGCAAAAGCCTTGAAAATCGATTCAATTTTGTGATGTTCATTATCGCCTTCGGCTTTGATATTGAGATTCGCTTTCGCCGAATCTGAAAAAGATTTGAAGAAATGGAAGAACATTTCGGTAGGCATTTTTCCAATCATTTCACGCTTAAACTCTGCATCCCAAACCATCCAGTTTCGACCGCCAAAATCCAATACAACTTGTGCTAGACAATCGTCCATCGGCAAAACAAAAGCGTAACGTTCGATTCCCAATTTGTTTCCTAAAGCCTGATTAAATGCTTCGCCAAGTGCAATTCCTGTGTCCTCAATTGTGTGATGTTCATCAACATCCAAATCGCCTTCAACCTTGATTTTCAAATCCATTTGTCCGTGTTTTGCAATCTGATCCAGCATATGGTCGAAGAAAGCAATTCCAGTATCGATGCTGGATTTTCCTGTTCCGTCAAGGTTTAGCTTGATTTTGATTTTAGTTTCGTTGGTATTTCTGATAATTTCCGAAGTTCTGTTTTTGAGTTTCAGAAATTCATAAATAGCTTTCCACGAAGTCGTTTTTAGAGCAATAACATTTTCCAAATCATCATTTTCTAAAATCTCGTCAGCTCCAAGACTTTCGTCATTATTAATGAAAATCGCTTTTGAGCCGAGATTTTTTGCCAATTTCACGTCCGTAATTCTGTCGCCAATCATGAATGAATTTTCCAAATCGTAACTATCCTTATCAAAATATCTCGTCAATAGACCTATATTCGGTTTTCTGGTTGGCGCATTATCTTTGGCGAATGTTTTATCTATGAAAATATCTTCGAATTTAATACCTTCACTTTCAAAGGTTTCGATAATGAAATTTTGAACTGGCCAGAAGTTTTCTTCCGGATGTGACTTTGTTCCCAAACCGTCCTGATTCGTAACCATTACCAATTCATAATCCAATTCTTTCGCAATTTTTGATAAATAAGTGAAGACTTGCGGATAGAATTTCAGTTTCTGAAAAGAATCAACCTGATAATCTTCCGGTTCTAAAACCAAAGTTCCGTCACGGTCTATAAATAGCAATTTTTTCATTTTTTTATGGACTTTTTATTTTTACTAAGGCTTCCCTTCGACAAGCTCAGGATAAACTGTGCCCCAGCCTGACAGCGTTTGATAAGCAATGTCACACTGAGCGGAGTCGAAGTGTCTGTTTTTAGTTATTAATATTTTGAAGAGCTTGTATCAATTTTTCATTTTCTTCAGGAGAACCGATAGTAATTCTCAAACAGTTTTTAATTACAGAATTTCGGTTTCTGATAATCACATTTTTATTAACTAATTCCTTATAAACTGAATCTGCATTTTCTACTTCAATCAAAATAAAATTGGCGTCGGAATGAAATGTTTTTTTTACCAAATTGATTTTTTTTAGACTTTCAATTAGATTCTTTTTCTCTTTCTGAATGATTTTGATATTTTCTGAAACCTGATTAATTTTTTTATTACTAAGTGTGTTTAGAATCGTATCCTGATTGAGCTGACTGATATTGTAAGGCGGTTTCACATTATTATAAAATTTGATAATTTCTTTGGAAGCGTAAGCAATCCCAACCCGTACAGAAGCCATTGCCCAAGCTTTACTGAACGTTTGGCTCACGATAAGATTCGGATAATTTTTGATTTGATTCCTGAAACTTTCTTCTGGACTGAAATCGCTATAAGCTTCGTCAATGAAAACAATTCCGTTAAAATTTTCAAGAATATATTTAATATTTTTAATCGAATTTCCAGTTGGATTATTAGGCGAACAAATGAAGATAATTTTCAGATTTTCATCTTTTAAATATGGCTTTAAAGTTTCTAAATTGATTTGAAAATCATCATTTAAATCAAGATTGATCAATTCCACATCATTAATATTTGCAGAAACCTTATACATCCCATAAGTTGGCGAAAAAGTCAAAACCTTATCTTTTTTCGGTTCACAAAATATCCGGAAAGCCAAATCAATCACTTCATCGCTTCCGTTTCCTAAGAAAATATTTTCAGTTGAGATTTGATTTATTTCACTTAATTTCTGTTTTACTTTGCTCTGATAAGGGTCAGGATAACGGTTCAGTTCTCCGAAAGGATTTTCGTTCGCATCCAGAAAAATACCGTTTTCACCTTTGAATTCGTCTCTTGCTGAAGAGTATGGTTCAAGATTCAGGATATTTTTTCTGATTAATTTTTGAATATCAACTTTCATTTTCTAAATATTTTAATCTTACCGAAACGGCATTTTTATGAGCCATCAACTCTTCGGCTTCCGCCATTAACTCAATGGTTTTTCCAATGTTTTGAATTCCTTTTTTTGTGATATTCTGAAATGTGATTTTCTTCACAAAACTGTCCAGAGAAACACCGCTGTAATTTTTAGCAAAACCGTTGGTTGGCAAGGTGTGGTTGGTTCCGGAAGCATAATCACCTGCACTTTCCGGACTGTAATTTCCAAGAAATACTGAGCCTGCGTTCTTGATTTTATCAGTGAAATTTTCTGCGTTTTCGACAGCTAAAATCAAATGTTCCGGCGCATAAATATTTGAAAATTGAATGGCTTCATCAATAGAATTCAACAAAATAGATTTGCTGTTTTGTAAAGCAATTTCTGCGATTTCTTTTCTTGGTAAATCCTTTAGTTGTTTCTTAATTTCAATATTAATTTCATTAATAATTTTCTCAGAATTACTTAATAAAATCACTTGAGAATCTGTTCCGTGTTCGGCTTGTGAAAGCAAATCCGCAGCAACAAAATCCGGAACAGAACTTTCATCTGCAATGACCAAAACCTCACTTGGACCAGCAGGAATGTCGATGGCAAGATTATAATTCAGAGCCAGCTGTTTGGCCGAAGTCACATATTGATTGCCTGGTCCGAAGATTTTATCAACTTTCGGAATCGTTTCTGTTCCAAAAGTCAAACCTGCAATTGCTTGACTTCCTCCAACTTTGAAAATGTTTTTAATTCCAATTAAGTTTGCGGTGAACAAAATTGTAGGATTGATTTTTCCATTTTTATCAGGTGGCGAACAAAGCGCAATGTTTTTACAGCCTGCAATATTTGCTGGAATTCCTAACATCAAAACAGTGGAGAATAAAGGCGCAGTTCCTCCTGGAATATAAATCCCAATACTTTCAATTACGCGACTTTCTCGCCAGCAAAAAGCACCTTTGGTTGTCTCGATGATTTTTTTCTCTTCCTGTTGGGAATTGTGAAATTTTCTGATATTCTCGGAAGCAATTTTGATGGCTGATTTTAGTTCATCAGAAACTGATTGCTCTGCTTCAATGATTTCTGATTCAGAGACTTTTAAATCTTCAAGAGAAACTTTATCAAATTTTTCTGTGTAGAATTTCAGAGCTTTATCACCATTGATTTTTACTTTATCAAAAACGGATTTTACCTGCTCAGAAAGATTTTCCTGATTTTGCAAAGGTCTTTCGCAAAGTGATTTCCATTCGTAAACTGGTGGGTATTTATATTGCCTAATCATAATATCATTTTTTCAATTTCTAAAACTAAAATTCCCTGTGCGCCTTCATTTTTCAGATTCTCAATCACTTCCCAAAATTGATCTTCTTTGATGACTGAATGAATGGATGACCAACCACTTTCGGCTAAAGGAAGAATAGTTGGCGATTTCATTCCGGGTAAAAGATTGATAATTTTTTCAAGATTCTGATTAGGAGCATTTAAAAGAATATACTTGCTTTCGGAAGCTTCTTTTACAGCATTGATTCTGAACAAAAGTTTATTTAAAATCTCCAGATTTTCATTAGATAGATTCTCATTGGAAATCAAAACGGCCTCACTTTCCAGAACAGTTTCAACTTCTTTCAAACCATTAGTCAGTAGAGTAGAACCGGTACTGATGATGTCAAAAATTCCGTCGGAAAGTCCGATTCCAGGTGCGATTTCTACACTTCCACCAATCTTTTCGATTTGTGCATTGATGTTATTTTCTTGGAAATAGTTTGAAAGAATCTCTGGATAAGAAGTTGCTACTTTTTTATTTTCGAAATATGGGATTCCGTTATAATTTTCTTCTTTCGGAATTGCCAGAGACAATCTGCATTGGGCAAATCCAAGCTTTTGAACAATTTCAATAATTTTCTTTTGTTCCAAAACTTCATTCAGACCGATAATTCCGATATCAGCAACACCTTGCTCTACATATTGCGGAATATCATCATCACGAAGAAATAAGATTTCTAATGGAAAATTAGTGGAAACAGCCTTTAGTTTTCTGGTTCCGTTGGAGATTTTGATGCCACATTCTTCCAGCAGTTTCAGAGACTTTTCGCTCAGTCTTCCATTTTTTTGTATGGCTAATTTTAGTTTACTCATTTTTGATTTTATAGATAAGGTCTGAGTAAACAACAAGGAAAATTGGAAAACAAAAAACCGCCTGATTACTCAGACGGTTAATATTATTTTGAAGTTATGACATACCATTACCTTCCCGCCTGAACGTGAGAATGGTGATGATGATGCATAAGTTGTATAGACATTTCTTGCTTTTTTGTTGGGACAAATGTAGAACTAATTTTTAAATAATTATAAAATTATGTAAAAAAATTAATTAAAACTATTTTTCCATTGGGTAATCATTTCTGAAAATCTCGTGTTCTCAAAAGTTTTATTTCTAATTTTTGAAACTGTGTGAATGCCTTTTTCATCGGAGATTCTCAGGATTTCTTCAGCTTTTTGAGATTCGAAGGCGATGATTTCTGCTTCTTCAATTTCTGCCAGTTTATTTTTGTGAACAAAAGTGACAAAGTTTTCCATTAATGGTGAAATATAAGCACCTTCCGTTTGTTTCGGAATTTTAATCACATTATTCTGGAAAAACAAAAGATTTCCGAAGATACTTCTGGCAATTTTCTTGTTCGGATTCAGAAGAATAACGTCATCCAAATCATTTTCTTTGGCATAAATTTCAGCATAGATATTCTCGGCAGAATGAACACGGATGTTACTCAAAAGATTCGCATTAACATTGATTTCCTTAATGAGATCCAGTTCAATATTACCTTGTATATAAAGAATGTCTCCCGATTCTTCCACTTCAAAATAGAAAGCGGTTTCAGATTTCGGAAGCGGTTTGTCTTCCTGCTTTCTGTAAGCCATCAGTTGGATAATTCCATTCTCAATACCCTTACTCAAAACTTCTCTCTGAAACAGTTCCTGAAAAAATTCTAAGGTGTATGTCAGCGGAATATTCAGTCTCATTTTCCGCATCGATGCCATCAGAAAAAAATAAGATTCCTCGGCCATTATGAGATTTCCGTTTCTTACAAAGAACGATACCCAAACCGAATCACCATAAAGAAAAGAACGGTTGATAACTTGAAGATTTTCTTCAGTATAAACTAATTTTTGCATTGTAGTATAAAAAAATAATGAACGATAAAATCGTTCATCCATTTATTTTTAAGCGGCGCCTAATTTTATCTGTAAGTTCTCTATCAGGTTTTCCCAATAGAGTTTGTTTTCTTCTTCATCGCCAGGCTCACAAAAGTCAGTGATGTTAAGCGAAAGGTCATCCGTTATTTCATCAATGACGATAGAAAGCTCGAAGAAATATTTCGTCCCTTCATCCTCTTCCCAACGGAAACGCACAAAACTTTCCGGCTTGTAACGGATCAGCGTCGCCTTCTCAGCAGGGCCACCGCCCCAGCTGAAATAGAAATCATCTCCACGTTCTACAACGTCGTCTGCAAACCATTCTGATAATCCTTCTGCACTTGCCAGATACTCATACAAAATCTCCGAGAGACAATGCATATTGTATTCATACTGCACTTTCGTTTTCGCCATATACTAATTCTAATTGTGGCGCAATATATAAATTAATTTCTTATTTCCAAATCAAAATGTCTATGGAAATTCAA
The DNA here is from genome assembly GCF_900182975.1 of Epilithonimonas pallida. Taxonomy (NCBI): domain Bacteria; kingdom Pseudomonadati; phylum Bacteroidota; class Flavobacteriia; order Flavobacteriales; family Weeksellaceae; genus Epilithonimonas; species Epilithonimonas pallida. The sequence goes on from NZ_FXUO01000003.1 coordinate 337,838, forward strand.
ATTTTTTATAGAAAATAAGTATGATTTTTATTAGCTGATTTTGTACCGTTGATGAACACTAATTTTTATAATTATTTGACATCATCCAACCTAAAGATTTGGGCAGCTTTTGACTGCGTCGAATAGCAATTTTTATTTTTATTATGGCAGCTATTTCCGCCCTCCGTTCCCGCTTTTTTCTGTCATTGTGACATTGTGAACGAAGTGAAGCCATCCATAGAACTTTCAATCTTCGCAATAACAAAAAAAGAGCTCCACTCAGGTCGGGCTGCAGATTCGTCGTTAAATCAAGATTTTTTCTAAAAACTCAATATTGTCATTCCGTAGGAATCTAAACGTCGCTGTCGAGATTCCTACGGGATGACAATTGGATGTTAATTTAAAATCTATCCCACTTCATCCAAAGCTTCCAGAATAATTTCGCAGCCTTTTCGAATTTCGTCTTCAGAGATTGTCAAAGGAGGTGAAATTCTCAGATATTCATTTCTGTATAGTTGCCAGAAAACAATCAGACCTTTTTCCATACATTTTGAAGCGACTTTCAAAGTATATTCCGGAGAACCGAGATTCACAGCTAACATCAGTCCTTTCCCGTTGACGTTTTTGATTTTCGGATGAACCAATAATTCCCGGAAGAGTTTTTCCTTCTTATCTGTCTCATTCATCAGTCCGCTTTCCAAAACTTCTTTCAGAGTAGCGTGAGAAGCCGCAGCAATCAAAGGATTTCCTCCGAATGTCGTGATATGTCCCAATTTAGGAGAATGTGAAAGGCTTGTCATAATTTCTTTCGAACTCATAAAAGCGCCAACCGGAACACCGCCGCCCATTCCTTTTCCCATTACCAAAATGTCAGGAACAATGCCATAATGCTCGAATGCAAACAACTTTCCTGTTCTTCCAAATCCAGGCTGAATCTCATCCAAAATCAACAAAGCACCAACTTCTTCGCAGCGTTTTTTGAGATTGATGAAATAATTGTCTTTCGGAGTAATAAATCCAGCCGCTCCCTGAATGGTTTCTACAATGACGCAAGCCGTTTTCTCCGTGATTTTATTAAAATCATTTTCATTATTAAACTCGATAAAATTAACCATTGGCAACAAAGGACGGAATTCTCTTTTGTGAACTTCATTCCCTGCAACAGAAAGCGCACCGTGTGTGTTCCCGTGATAGGCATCTTTGAAGGCAATGATTTCCTCTCTTCCAGTGTAACGTTTAGCTAATTTCAAACTTCCGTCAATGGCTTCTGCGCCAGAGTTCACAAGGTAAGTGACTTCCAAAGGTTCAGGTGTGGCTTCTGCCAAAAGCCTGCAAAGTTCTACCGGTTTTTCCTGAGCATATTCGCCGTAAACCATGACGTGCAAGTATTTATCCGCTTGTTTTTTGATGGCGTTAACCACTTTTGGATGAGAATGTCCAAGTGTATTGGCAGAAACGCCGGCTACAAAATCCAAATAGGCGCGTCCGTCTTTTCCATAGATGTAGCTGCCTTCCGCTTTTTCCACTTCGAAACCTGCTGCATAAGGTGTTGTTTGAGCTTGATATTTGAAGAAATTTTGTTTCATTGGTAGGATAGATGTTAGATTTTAGAAGTTAGATTCGTAAGTCGTACTTTCGGGGATTTTTGAACTTCTTGACTTTTGCAAAGTTCGGGAATTTTGAGTTTTGATGCTATGAAAAGACAAAATTTTCAACTTTGTGAAGCGCGTCCCGACTTGAACGGAGCTCTTTTTTTTGTCATTGCGATTGTGAAAAGTTCTACAGATTGCTTCACTTTGTTCGCAATGACAGAAAAAAGCGGGAGTGGAAGGCGGATAAAGGCGCCACATTTTTACTCTACTCAATGAGACAGATATTCTTACTTCTTAACCCGAACCGGTGTTTTTGGCTTGTTTTTTTCCTCGAGTTTTTTACGTTCTGCTTCGGCGCGTTCAAAAAGAGAATTGTCGGATTGATAAACAATTTCCGGATAGTTCGGCGTGTCTAGAAAAATATCGCCCCATTTCTGCAGCCTGTCTTTGGTATTCCAGTTAAAATCCTTGAAGAAACGTTCATCTTTGGAGATTTTACTCATTGGATAAATGTCCGAATTGGCACCGATATTACAATCGACCTGTTCCAGTTTTCGTTCTATGAAATGGGCCACAATTTCACCGCAAGTGGACAATGCGACTCCAATTCTGGTCACTTCTTTTGTTTTCTCGTTGGTGTCATCTGCATAAGTTATGGCCTGTGCGTTGCCAACTGCTTTTGCAATGTCTATGGCGTTATCTTTGAGATAGACAATCATATTCTTGCTTTTGATTTGATTGAATTCATCTTTCAAATTCAATGAGTCGGCTTTGCTGATGGCAAAAGCGTTTCCAAGAACACGGATGGAATCGGTGATTTCTTTTTCAGGATTGCTGTAAACCCGGATTTCGTCGCCGGTAACCTGTTTTGCACCCATCCAGAGAATTGGTTTGCGCATTAGATGCATTTCGCCATCGGTCTCGTTGAAGCTCAATGAGTCTGCGCGGCCCTGCATATTGGTTTTGAAAATCCGTACTTTTCTGAAGGCTCTCAGAAAGCTTTTCTTTTTCAAAGCGTTGGCAGAATCTGGCCTTTGAAATGTCAGAAATTTCTCTGCCGACATATATACCGAATCTTTGCTAAGAATTTTGACAGCGTAAGGTTTGTCGGTAATCATAGCCGAATCTTTCTTTTCGTAGATTTCACCGTAACCACCTTTGATGTAGCGGTTTTGTTTTGGATCATCCAAGGTCACGTTGCCGTTCCCTTTTCCAAAGCCTGTATTCCTGTTGAAGTATAATTTGTCTCCTGTCAGAATTTTGTCATTATAATGAATTCTGGAGTTTTTGTTAAGGAAAGATTCTCCTGTTTTGGAATTATAAGTTCCCTGTTCTGTATAAACATAATTTCTAGGGTTTTCTTTGTTTCTGATGGTGGTCGGCCCAAAAAAATCTGAAACTCCTGTATTTTGATTTTGCTTAATATTGTCGCTGACAATGGTATATTTATCTGTTTCGATATTGGAACGGCCAACGAAATCAATCATTTTGGTGTTGAGATAGTATGTCGCCGTCTTGGTGTACATTACACTTCCGTCATTACTGTAAATCGTTCCGCCGGTGTTGAAATAGGCTGTATTTGGGATTTTATCGTAATAAAGTGTTTCTGTTTTTATGGTTTGCTTCGGGTCGGTAAGGACTACATTTCTTCTGGCGATTCCACGTTGTGTGTTGCCATCGTATTCCATTTCTTCGGCAGTGATTCTATTTCCGTCCGGTGTTGTTAAAACAACATTTCCAATCGCTTTGAGAAAATTTTCTTTTTGGTAAAAAACAACTTCGTCGGCTGTAAGAACAGAGCCTTGATGTTCAAACTGAACATTTCCTGAGAAAACCATATTTCCATCATATTTGTCAGGGCTTACACCGGCAGTATCAGAATGGATATGTTTTACTTTTTTGGAAGCATCAGTGTTAGAACCAGGATTTGAATTGCTAAAAAAAGGGTCTTTTACCAGACCTTGATTTTGGATTGGTGGTGTAACCTGGGAAAATATTCTAACAAAAATCAGAACTAGAACAACAAAAAAGGATTTCTTCATTAATTTTCAGACTTCTTGTGTCCGTAGAAGTATAAGGAGTGCGTATCAATACTTACGCCAAATGCTTTCTCAATAGAATCTTTGATCCCTTGAATTCTTGGGTCGCAGAACTCTATGATTTCCTCGATCTCTTTATCAGAATTTTCTTTATAGATGACCAAATGGTCGTGCTGCTTGTCAAAATAAGACTTTTCGTAAGACGATGTGCTCAGTGTTTTTTCACCGAACTGATGCTTTCTGATCAATCCGGCATCCAGGAAAATTTCAATTGTATTGTAAATCGTTGCTTTGCTTACATGATACTTTTTCTGCATCATTAGCAGGTAAAGGTCATCCACGTTGAAGTGGTGCTCCATATTGTAAATCTCCTCAAGAATTGTATATCTCTCCGGCGTATTACGGAAACCTTTATCCATAAGATACTGTCTAAGGACGTCTTTTATGGTTGCAATATTCAGATCTTTTTGTTTCGTATCCATAGTACAAAATTAAAGAAATTTTCGGGATTATTCGTAATGCTTGTTTTCGACTTTTTCGATTCTCTCGATTTTGATTTTCTGGTCTAGAAGTGGAGCAGACTCTACTACAACATTATGACTTGCAACACCATAGGCGGTGAAATCATTACTTCCCAGCTTCTTTACAAAATTATAAATGTTAAGAATGATTTTATCCTTGATGGTGAGAAGAAAATCATTGATGTAAACATTATCAATAATGACGAATTTCAGATCCGGCGGGATATTATGTGCTCTTAAGGAAGGGTGCGAGCTTCTTGCAGGAATTGTTCCATCTTCCATCATTTCAGCCAAAATCTGCTGAAAATAATCATTAATTCTTCGGTCTCTTTTGAATCCTAACAAGAAACTGATTTTATAAATTGTTCCGGGCAGAATTTCTTCCACATGATATTTGAAACTATATGGATCTTCCTGATTAACAATGTTTAAAATAAAGTAATGGTCGGCTCTTTTAGGTTGCGCTCTGATAATGGAATAGATGATTTTCGATTCTACTTCATCATCCCGTTTTGCACGACTGAAGAATGCCAAATTGGTCGCATATTTCGGAATTGTCTCATCCAGTTTCATATCTTTTATTGTAGAGATATATTTCTGAAGTTTTACAAACTTAATGAAAGTCGTCTTGATAATTCTCCCATTATACCAGGCATACATACAGATGCCTATGAAACCGGCCAGTAGGACGGACATCCAGCCGCCTTCGAAAAACTTGATGATATTGGCACTGAAAAAACCACCTTCTATCACAATATAAATCAATGCGAAAAGTGCGATCCAGAGTTTGTTTGTTCTCGTTTTCAAAAACCAGAAAACCAAAAGAATAGTTGTCATCAGCATTGTCACGGTAATGGAAAGCCCATAGGCTGCTTCCATTCTTCCGGATTCTTTAAAATACATCACAACCACAAAACACAAAAGCAGAATTCCCCAATTGATTTTCGGGATATACATCTGTCCCTTGATTCCGGAAGGATATTCGATTTCCTGATTAGGCCAGAAATTGAGCGACATAGCTTCTGAAAACATTGTAAATGCACCTGTAATTACAGCCTGGCTCGCAATAATTGCAGCAGCTGTTGCGATAACCACCCCTGGAATAATAAACCATTCCGGCATAATACCGAAAAATGGATTTTTGCCACGGAATACTTCGTGATAATTGCTTAACAACCAAGCGCCTTGTCCAAGATAATTCAGGATCAACATTGCTTTCACGAAAATCCAGCTCACTCTGATGTTCTTGATTCCGCAGTGACCAAGATCAGAATATAATGCTTCTGCTCCTGTTGTACAAAGGAAAACGGCTCCAAGAATAACAATTGCGCTAGGAGAATTATAAATTAATTTTATGGCGTAATAGGGGTTAAAAGCTTTTATAATCATTGGATGTTCAACTAAATGAACAAGACCGAATCCGCCCAAAACCAGAAACCAAAGAACCATAACAGGCCCAAAAAATTTACCAATGAAACTGGTGCCGAATTGCTGAACGACAAAAATAATCACCAAAATAGTCAGTGTAATTGGAACAACCGGTGGTTTATGCATTACCAATTCAAGACCTTCTATGGCTGACATTACCGTCAACGAGGGCGTGATAATACTATCTGCAACAAGAGCCGCAGCTCCGATAATTGCAATGATGTACAACCATTTTTTCTTGAACCGTTTGACTAAAGAATAGAGGGACAAGATTCCACCCTCACCTTTGTTATCAGCCCTCAGAGCAATAATAACATATTTGATAGTGGTTTGTAAAGTCAGTGTCCAAATGATGCAGGACAATGCACCTTCTATATATTCTTCGGAGATAATTCCGCCTGCTTTTCCAGCATTGATGATGGCTTTCATCACATAAAGAGGCGATGTTCCGATGTCTCCGAAAACAATTCCTAACGAAACTAAAACTCCAATCCACGAAAGTTTTTTGAGGTCAAAATGACCGCTGCTATCTTGCGACATATTTGTGTTGTCTTGAAAATAATTCTGCAAATTTAGATTATTTTATATTCTGAGAAATTTTTTTCTGGAAAATGTAATATTGGAGAAAAAATCAACTCCGGAATTACTTTTTCTAATAGTGTCTCATATTGGACTTATAAATAATTAATGAAGCTCCAGAATTTTCTTTTTTTCAAATAATCCAGATTTTGGTCATTGGCGTAAGCTTCTCTTTCGAAACTGATGTTGCGGTATGCAAGTTGCGGGTTTCTGTATTTCAGATATTTCAGGTAATATTCGGAGAGATACCAGATGTAAAACGGAACGATTAACAATTCCAATTGCTGGCGAATATGAATGGTTTCGTGATTAATGAGAATCTTATTTTTGCTGTCTTCCTTTCTCTGAACAAAAATAAACGGAAATAAAGTTATCCCCGAAATTTTCATATTTTTGAGTAATCTTTGACAGACGATGACTATCATAAATCAAAGATAAAAATTTTGGTACAGTTTTTTAACTTATGAAACTAAATGACATCAAAGAGAATGAAGACTTTTATTATAACGAGCAGGGTTATAAGGTTTTTACGGAAAAATTCCATCTGAAGCGTGGTTATTGCTGTAAAAGCGGATGCAGACACTGCCCGTACGGCTATGATAAAAAGACAGATACTTTTATTAAAAAACCTAAATAATCTTAATATTATGAAATCGACGATTCACGAATTCCAAAATAAAAATATATTAACGATGAGTAAAAAATATTTCTTCATATTAATGGCAGCAGTTTCTTTGGGATTGACTTCTTGCAGCCCTTTCCAAGTTAAATCTGATTATTCGGCGACAGCAAATTTCGCCAATTACAAAACTTATCTGCTAAGAACAGATGATTTGAAACTGAACGATCTTGATAAAGACAGAGTTTTGAATGAATTGTCCAAGCAAGTTCAGGCAAAAGGATTGACATCGGCACAAAATCCTGATTTGATCATCAACGTCAAAGCGTCTCACAAAAAAGTTCAGGATGTAACAACAAGTATGAACTATGGCTGGGGTTGGGGAAGACCTTGGGGCTGGGGCGGCGGTTTCGGTATGGGGAATACCTGGACCAACAACTACAACAGCGGAACCATTGTGATTGATATCATCGATGCGAAAACTCAAAAATTGGTCTGGCAAGGTGCCGGAAGCGGAATTTCTGTAGATTCGCCAAAGTCAAAACAAAAACAAATCCCGCAGGTTGTAGCTGAGATAATGGCTAATTATCCTCCGCAAAAAGGGAAATAGTTTTCAGATTAGAAGATGATAGACTGATAGAATTGAGACTTTTGAAAATAATAAAGATTTTTATTAATTCTGTAGCTAGTTTATTTATAATATATTTTGTTACTGTATTATTTCTAATCACAGATGTTGAATGTGATTATTTTTGGGAAATGATTTTAAGAGCAATAAAATTTGATGGTCAATTATTTTTACTAGTATTTATAATTACAACACTTTTAAATATTATTGTTGAAAGAAAGATTAACAAATCCAATTTTGTTAAGAATGTAACAAGACTTCAGTTATTACAACTTTCAATATTTATATTGTTTTTTACATTAAATAGCTTTTACTACTATTTTTCTAGATGCTAACCAAATAAAAAACCGCAAAAAAATCTGCGGTTTTTTTTATTCCGATATTTTTGTTGTCATTAGATCTTTCACTTCTTTTAGAACTTCGGATTTTCTTTGTTGATTAAGTTCTAAAACATTCAACAAATTGTGATTGCTGAATAATTCCTTTACCAGAACACATTTCTTTTCCAATAGTTTTTGCTTTTGTTTTCCGTCCAGAGTCGTCAGGCAAGTGATTGGATAAAGAGCATTTTGGTCCACCAAACTTTTGATGTTCTTATCTTTCGGATAATCCCAGGATAACAATCTCAATCCATAATATTCTGAAAAAGCCACAGAATCTTTGGTAAAATAAGTATTGGTAATCAGCCAGCCGTCAGTAAATTCGGTTTTGGTTCCGAAAAGATTGTATTGGATATCAGAAATATCTTTTATTCGGGATAAAACATACATTGGCGTTGTTACTGATATTTTCGTGTCTTCCGCATTTCGAAATTTACATTCTACCCAATAAGTTTTGTCGTTTTTATTGGCGATAACGTCTGCTTCGTGTATCACCGAATGGCCTTTTATCAATTGCCCGGTTTCAGTTTTGTAGCCGATGTTTTGAAAAACTCTGGCAATCCATTGTTCAAAATAGAATCCTGCAGGTCCTAACTCCAACAACGCTTTTTTCAGACTGTATCTTGCTGCGACAGAATTTGAGATTTTCTTCAATTCCTCAAAAGCCATTCTGTACAGTTCGCCGGTTGTGATGCCTTCGAAACATTTTGGCAAAACCGTTTCCAGAACTTTTTTTACAGAGCTTTCGTCCGCTCCGGAGTTCCGAAGTGAGTTTTCCAATTTCGATATTTCGAAGTCGACCGTTTCTCCAGCGTTGTTTTTTATCTTCATTATTTATATTTTGAATTTATCGCAAAGTTTCCAATATGAATTTTATCGAAGATAAAATCTTTGCGTCTTTTAAACTTAGAATTTAATAAATTTTTGTGCCTTTGCGATAATTTTTTTCGAATCTAAAGTCTTTTTTCTTTTATTCCACAAACCAAATCTCAAACCGGCTTCCCTGTTCCAGAGGTTTATAATTCAAGTAGCCTTTATGGGCTTCGATAATGCTTTTGCTGAGCGTTAAACCAATTCCGGAACCATTACTTCTTGTCGTGAAAAACGGAAGGAAAATCTTATCCTGGATTTCCTTTTGGATTCCGGTTCCATTGTCTTCTACACTTAGAATGATACGTTTGTTGTGAGTTTTGATTTCGGTTTTAATTGTTCTTTCAACATTATCGGAAACAGCGTAAATAGCATTGAGATAAAGATTAATTAAACATCTTTCAATCATTTTTTCATCAGCAGAAATCAAATTATTTTCCAATGAATTAATAATGGTGATATGTTTTTTTTCAAATTCAGGCTTAAGAAAATTGAGTGAAGATTCTACAATATTAGATATAGAAATCGTTTTGAAAACCGGTTTCGGAAGTTCGGCAACCTGACGGTAATCGTCTACAAAATTTAATAATTGTTTTGATTTGGAATTGATAATCATCAGACTTTCCTTCATATCCTGCTGGTCTTCCTTTTCGATAATTTCCTGATTGGCAATGTATTCAAGATTCTGAATCAGACTGTTAACAGGTGTTAAAGTATTCAGAAGTTCGTGAGAAATTACTTTCATCAGGTTATTCCAGGCTAATTTTTCTTTTTGTTCAATAATTTTCTGAACTGATTCTAAACTGATGATGCAAAAGCGGTTTTTTACATTCTGAACTTTTTTTGTCCTTAATGAAAACGATTGTTTTGTATTTTCATTAATCGAAATATCAAAAAATTCCTGAGAGTTTTCGTAATTCGTTTGTTTGATGATTTGGTAGAAATCGGGCGCTTTATTTTCGTAAAGATTCCACGAATTATACTTCGGGATTTCTAAAATTTCAAGAAAAATAGGATTCACATAAAAAACTTCCCAATCATCATTTTTCATTGACAAAATCATCAAACCTATTTCGAGTTGATTCAAAATTTCCTCATATAATAGTTGGTAAGATGATAACGAAAGATGCTCTTCTTTACTTTGATAATACAATTTCACAGCATTATCAACCAGGCCGTTTTCCTCAGTTTTTGGAAACAATGAAAAATCCTTTTTCTGAATTGCCAAAAGCAGTTTTTCCGTTTTCTGGATGTAAGACAAAGCCGAGGTCTGCGCCAAAATAATGCAGACCAAACCGACCAATGAAAACAAAACGCAATTGATCCATTTATTTTGAGAATAAAAATCAAAAGCAAAAATTCCGCTGACAATTGCCAATAGAATAAATATAATCCAGAATATTTGTTGTTTTTTCATTTATTTTTTTATTAACCACAAAAGGCACAAAGTTTTTGTAGATCAATTTATTTAAAAGTTCAAAAAGTTATTCATTTTCTTTTTTGAACTTCTATTTTTAACGGAATAATTATCTTTTGTGACTTTTGTGGTTAATTATATTACAAGTCAAATTTCTCCATTCTTCTGTAAAGCGCAGCTCTTGACAATCCCAAATCTTCCGCCGCCAGAGAAATATTTCCCCGATGCTTTTTCAATGCTTTTTTAATCAGGATTTCTTCCATTTCTTCGATGTTAAGATTCACGATTGTATTTTCTGATTCTTCATCTTGGGGCATCAGCAATTTAAGATTTTTCTCGTTGGAAAGAATTACGCTTCGTTCGATGCAATGGTCGAGCTCACGGATGTTTCCAGGCCAGGAGTAATGGATTAATTCAGAAATTAAATTCTCATTTAAAACCAAATCAGGTTTATGATATTTTTGTTTGTATTTTTCTAAAAAATAATCAGCTAAAGTTGAAATATCTTCAATCCGTTCTCTCAGACTCGGAATATTCAATTCAACCGTATTGATTCTGTAATACAAGTCCTTTCGGAAACGGTTTTCAGCAACGGCTTTTTTGAGGTTTTCATTGGTTGCAAAAATGAATCTCACATCCAACAAACGTTCTTTGCTTTCTCCGATTCTCGAAAGTTTTCTGTTTTGAATCAAACTCAACAATTTAGTTTGGAGATGAAGCGGAAGATTTCCGATTTCATCAAGAAAAACGGTTCCATTTTCGGCATTTTCTATTTTTCCGGCATAATCCTGATGTGCATCCGTAAACGCTCCTTTTTTATAACCGAATAATTCCGATTCAAAAAGATTTTCCGAAAGACTTCCCAAATCGATATGAACAAAAGGCTGATTCTTCCTTTCCGACAATTCGTGAATGTGTTCTGCCAAAACATATTTTCCGGTTCCGTTTTCTCCCAAAAGCAAAACATTGGCGTCAGTTGCAGAAACCCTCGAAATCTGATCCATCACTTCCTGCATTGCCGGAGATTGGGTTTCCAATTGATATTGATTGGTTTTGATGCTGACATTTTCCCATTGATTCAGCTTCTTATTTTTTCGGGAAATATCGACAGCCAAATTTACGGAAGCGTACAGTTTTTCGTTATTCCAGGGTTTTAGAATAAAATCGGAAGCACCATTTTTTAAGGCTTCAACGGCTAATTCGACTTCGCCGTAAGCCGTCATCAAAATAATAGGAAGCTGAGGTTCCAGCGCTTTGATTTCCTGCATCCAGTACAATCCGTCCTGTCCGTTTTCAAAACCTTTCCGGAAATTCATATCCAGAAGAACCGCATCCACTTGCTGTTCGGATAAAAATTTCAGAATATTCTTGGGCTGACTGAGACAGCTCACTTCCGTAAAAAACTTCTTGAGCCAGACTCTCGCCGAAAACAAAATATCTTCGTCATCATCCACAATTAAAATATGAGCTTCTTTTTTTCGCATTTAAAATTTAAATTTTGGCTAAAGCCTTTTTGTTTTGTCCACTTTTTAAATGGGCTAAAGCCCATTCCTATTGATATTAATGCTAATTATTTTTTTTAAGCATTAATATTATATTTGTTTAAAAAAATCGAATTCTCGTGCCAGTGTAACGACAATTTTAATTTCTACATAACGTCAATTGTGTAGCCGGTGGCGACACTATTTCCTATTTTCTATAGATTGTCGTGACAGTGTAACGACAATTAAGTTATCAATTTTTCCCTAAAATAAAATGATTTATCATTTATAATTCATCATTTATAATTAATATGTCCGTTTCCGTACAAAAAGTGTCCGATAATGAACAGTTTTAAAATTAATAAAATTATATTTAATCACATTTACAGAGTGTTACAAGATTATAAATTTGTGGCATCTGCATTGTGTAATTGTCTGTAAGTAAAACAGTTATCTAAATATGGATACGAAAATAGTAAAAAAGAAATCTAAACTAAAATTTGTCTCAATTATCATCATATCTGCATTAGCGGTTTCGGTTTTCGGATGGTATTTTTTGAATCAGAAAAAAACGTATAATGTAAAGTCAGAAGATATCACGATTGATGAAGTGACGAATGGAAAATTCGAAGATATGTTGATGGTAACTGCACAGACGCAATCTCTTAATTCTTCTCTGGTGAATGTTTTGGAAGGTGGCGCGGTAAAAGAAATTTTTGCGGAAGACGGACAAATGGTGATAAAAGGACAACCTATTGCAAGAGTTTACAATCCCAATACAGAATTCAATTACCTGAATCAGGAAACGGGAATTATGCAGCAGATCAGCCAGATGAGAAGTTCGCTTTTAGAATTAAAGAATCAGGAATTCAGTCAGGATAAAGAATTATTGCAGTCTCAGAATGATTATAATACGGCGTTGCAGACTTTTAATCTTCAGAAAAGATTGTACGATGCGGAAATCGGAAAGAAAACCGATTATGATATTGCTTTGCAAAATCTGAATTATCAGAAAGACAGAAAACAAATTGTTGAAAAAGGAGCTTCCAATGAGAAAGTTTCGAGAAATGCCCAGTTTGCGGCGATTAATAATTCCATTAATCAGATGGAAAAAAGTTTGAATATTCTCCGCTCTAACAAAAATAATTTCCTCATAATGTCGCCGGCTTCGGGAAGGTTGTCGTCATTCAATATTTCTCTCGGACAAAATCTGACAAGTGGAGAAAGCATCGGGAAAATCGATTTGATGGGCGGTTACAAGCTGGTCGCAAAAGTGGATGAATATTATATTAATAAATTAACCAACGGAATCAAAGGAACGCTTGACAACAACGGAAAAGAATATGAAGTTATCATCACGAAGATTCTTCCGGAAGTGAAAGACGGGCAGTTTTCCGTGGAACTGAATTTCATTGATGCAAAAATTTCAACCCTGAAAATCGGGATGACTTTCGGAGTGAAACTGAAATTATCTGCCGATACGCAAAGTATGATGATTCCGAAAGGGAATTTCTACAAAGACACGAACGGGAAATGGATTTTTGTAGTGAAAAATAACAAAGCTGAAAAGCGAAACATCAGTCTCGGAAGAGAAAATCCTCTGTATTATGAAGTGGTTTCCGGACTGAAGCAAGGCGAGTCTGTCATTACTTCGGATTATTCTGAATTGAAAAAATATGAATTATTAGATATTCAAAAATAACAGTCAGAGACTGATTATTAAATAAAACTAAAAAAATATAACAATGCAAAAACTATTATTACTATTAATAACAATGATTATCGGTCTTTTTTTGACCTCTACGAGATTGAAAGGAAATGATTTTTCGAATGGGATTCAGAAATCAGAAACAAAGACTTTTAATTTGGGTTCATTCAATGCTGTGAAAACTTCCCAGGCGATTGAAGTGGAAATTGTAAAATCAAACGAAGAAAAAGCGGTTGCGACAAGTACGCATTTGTCAGAACTTAAAATCGAAGTGAAAAATAAAACGCTTTACATCCAATACAGACCTAATGTTTCGCTTCAGAATGCCGATACAAAAGTGGTTGTTTACGCAAAAGACCTTGTAAAAGCAGAAGCCGGAAATGCCTCTTCTATAAAAGTGAAAAGTGTTTTTGAAACTGCTGAACAAACTTTTGAAAGCAATGGAAGCGGAAGAATTGTTGCAGATTCTAAAGCTTCGGTTGTTAATATCAATACCGATAGTGCAGGTGGATTTTCGGGAAAAATCAATACGAAAAATCTGAATGTTGATGCTAATTCTGCAAGTTCAGTAAAAATCAGCGGTTCTGCAGATAATGCGAAAATCAATGTGGATAGCGCAAGTTCTGTGGATGCCAAAAATATGAATATTCAAACTGCAAAAGCAACTGCAAGTGCGACATCATCGATAACTTTGAGTGTTTCAAAAGAATTAACCGCTTCTGCAAGTTCATTAGCTAAAATCAGATATAAAACATTGTCAGGAATTAAATTTTCTGCAAGCAGAAGTTCTGGAGGAACAATCGATTCAATTTAAAATAATAAACGATAAACTTAGAAAACTCAGATTAAATGAAGACCTTAAAGATGATTAATAAAAGCATTTTGACTTTGATGATGTTTTTATTGGCGGCAAATCTGAAATCTCAATCAAAAGTGGATGTGGAATTCAACCCAAATATTGCCACATATTCCATTGTTGAATATCTTGTAGCGAAGCATCAGGGAAGACTTTTCTACATCGACGGGAAAGCGGACATCGGTCATTTACCTTTGGCTGATTTGGCGAACAGGGAAATGGAAAAATATGATAATTCGAAAATCATCAAAGCGATGCAGGATTATCTGCAGGTTGCCGGCCAGCAACAGGATTTGACTTATCAGGTTTTACTGAAGCACAATATTTTTCCGGCAAAAGGTTATGCTTACCAGATTGAGGAAAATGATAGTGCAAAGAAAGAAGCAGTGGAAAAATTCGCCGAACAGTTGAGAGAGTTTTACATCGAAAGAAATCTGGGGAAATTCTTCAAAGACCAAAACCGTTTTTTAGAAGGCGCAAAGAATGAGGTCAGAAAAAATATTCCGGCTGGCTATATGGCTAAAATGGAGCAATATTATGGTGAGAAGTTTCTGGCGTACAGATTCTGGATTAATCCGTTGGATATTATGCCTAACATTCCGGTCTTCTGGCACGGCAACGGCCCAATGATTAAGTCTGACAAAGGGCAGATTGCCAATATGATCAGCAGTCCTTATCTTCCGCTGGAAAAGAAAAATAATATCAGGGATTATAAAGAATTTGGTTTCAATCATCCGGAAACGCTCAACTTTTTAATCACGCACGAGTTCGGTCATTCGTTTGTCAACCAGCATTTGGGCCCATATGAAGACAGGATTAACAAGAGCAGTAATCTGATGTCTGAGGCTCTTGTTGATAAGATGGCGATGCACGGTTATTCTTACTGGCCGTCTTGCGTTGCCGAGCATATCGTAAGAACTGGAGAAATCCGAATTGCCTTGGCTGATGGCAATCAGAAATTGGCTGAAAGCTTAAGAAAACAACACATGAATGACTATTCTTTTGTTCTGATTCCTGAATTTGAAAAGAAAATGGAAGTGTATGAAAACAACCGTAAAAAATATCAATCATTTAAAGATTTTGTTCCTGAATTACTAAATGTTTTGGATGAAACCAGTGTCGAAAAAGTGAGAACAAAATTGGGTTTATCTAATGTAAAATACGAAGTGAATTTAACGGTAAATGTTCCCGAAAACAGCGGTGATGTTTATATTACAGGCAATCAGTCAAGCATCGGGAATTGGAATCCTAACGTCATTAAACTTAATAAAACAGGTGAAACAACCAGACAAATTACATTCAAAACTTACCCTGATTTGAAATTCAAATTAACCAAAGGAAGCTGGGAAACAGAAGGGAAAATCGACGGAATCGAAGAAGGGAAAGATGTTTCTTTGTCACTGGATAAAAATACAAGTCTGAATTACACGGTGAAAAACTGGAAACAATAATTAAACAATCAATAAACTAAAATGCAAAATCGATTATTGTTTTTAATCACAGTCATTATAGGTCTTTTTGTTAAAGGGCAAAGTATTGATTTTAAATGGGAAAAAGATTCTATTAATGGGAAATTGGTTGATAAAATCGCAATGAGCGTGCCTTTCACTATCGAAAACAAAACGTATCGGTTTCAATTTGATTTAGGCGCCAATACGACTTTAATCTATGATAAATGCTTTGAAAAAACAGAGTTTATTAAGAATAAGAAAGTAGATGAAGCAATGGAAGCAGCTGGACACAAAGTTTTCACTGTTGATCATCAGAATTTCAGTGTTGGAAAATTAAAAATTGAGAATTATAAACTTAACGGGCTTTTGAACTTCGAACAGGAGGAAGCTTGCGGTGTCGTAGGAGCAGATTTGTTTCAAAATAAATATCTGATTATTGATTTTCCTAACCAAAAAATAATTGTAAGTGAACAATTAAAAACCACTAAAAAAATTGATTTTGTTGACATCAAAATTATCAATAACAAACCGATTCTTCCGGTAGAGATTGATGGTAAAGTGTATCATTTTCAATATGATACCGGCGCAAGTATTTTTCCAATGGTTTCTTATAAAAAGAATTTTCAAGACTTAATTGATTCATCCAAAATTATTGAAAACTTTAATATCAGAAATTTTAATAATCCTCTGGTTGTAAAAGCAATAGAAACCAATAAAAATGTGATCATCGGAAAATCGTCATTCAGTACCAAAGAGTTTTGGTTTACAGACGAAGATTACTTTTCCTTTGAACAACAGGGGCTCGACGGAGTAATGGGAAATGTTTTTTTCCTCGATAAAACAATAGTCATTGACTTTAAAAATAAAAAATTCGGAATCATAATTTAAAAAAATATACTACAATGATAAACATTCAAAACCTTTCAAAAGTCTATAAAACAGAAGATGTTCAAACCAATGCGCTTAACAATGTAAGCCTGCAAATCAAAGAAGGCGAATTCGTTGCGATAATGGGACCTTCCGGTTGTGGAAAATCTACTTTTCTTAATATTCTTGGACTTTTGGACAGCGCTTCTTCAGGCTCATATCAATTTGAATCGGTTGAAACTATTGGGACTTCTGAAAAGAAAAAATCGGAGATCAGAAAGAAAAACATCGGTTTCATTTTCCAGAATTTTAATCTGATTGATGAACTGACAGTTTATGAAAACATTGAATTACCATTAATTTACAACGGTGTTTCCTCCTCAGAAAGAAAAAGAAGAGTGGAAGAGATTATGGAGAAAATCAATATCGCTCACAGGGCCAAACATTATCCACAGCAGCTTTCTGGCGGACAACAGCAAAGAGCAGCGGTTGCAAGGGCTTTGGTAACTAGACCAAAATTAATTTTGGCCGATGAGCCAACCGGAAACCTCGACAGCTCCAACGGAAATGAAGTAATGAATCTCCTTGCAGAACTTCACAGAGAAGGTTCTACGATTGCAATGGTAACGCACTCGTCTTACGATGCAGGTTATGCTTCCAGAATCGTGAATATGAAAGATGGTGAAATTTTCTCCGAAGAACATTCTTCCCAGAGAAAGGATGTTTTCGAAAAAGCAGATGCTAAGAATTTCGAAGGATAATCAGAGGCTTGCAAAAGTCAAAATAATTAATCAAAATAGAATCTTAATAGAAAAAGAACAATAAAAATGAAATTAAAATTTTTGAAGATTATTATACTAGTTTTTCTATCACAGAATTTTTTTGCACAGAGTAAAAAATTACCAATTATCAAAGCGAATTCTTTACAAGTTGATATTAAAGATGATAATAAATTACAAAAAAATGCGTGGAGAATTGTTCCTGAAGAAAAACTGGATGTGTACACAACTTCAGCAAAAAAAGTTACATTTTATACTGATGTAGATTCTATATCATTTAAAATTAATCCAAAGGTTGGGAAATATGATTTTGTGATTTTACTGAATGGGAAAGATTCTGCAAGACTCAGATTAAATACCAGCCTTCAAGATTGGAAATTTTGAAAAAGGCAGAAAAATACAATTATGCAGATAATCGTTTTGTTCCGAAATTTAATTATCAATCACAGGATAACCCGAATCTTATAAAAATCAGAAAAGAGCTGAAATTAGATTCTATTGCAGGCAACGGAAATGAATTAAGCAAAATTTTCAATCTTATGCATTGGGTCCATAATCTGATAAGACACGACGGAAGTAGCGATAATCCAACCCTTAAGAATGCAATAGACTTAATCAAAGTTTGTAAGAAGGAAAATCGTGGCGTCAACTGCAGAATGCTAGCTACCATACTCAATGAATGCTATCTTTCTCTTGGTATCCAATCAAGATACATTACTTGTATGCCTAGAGAAACAAAATTTGATGACTGTCACGTCATTAATATGGTCTATAGTAAAGAACTTAATAAATGGATTTGGATTGACCCGACTTTTGATGCTTATGTAATGGACGAAAAAGGTAATTTATTGGGGATTCAAGAGGTAAGGGAACGATTAATAAAAGGTCAGACACTGGTTTTAAATGCGGATGCCAATTGGAACAGGGAGCAGTTGCAGACAAAAGAAGGTTATTTGGAAACCTATATGGCTAAAAACCTATATAGATTACAAACTCCTTTAAAAAGTGCATATGATACGGAAACTTGGAAAAGTGGACAAGAAATAACGTATGTTGAGCTTCTGCCTTTAGATGGAATTGAACAAGCACCTCAGAAAAAGGAAGAGACCTATACCGAAACCAATGTTAAGTTCACTATTTATAAAACAAACAATCCTGATTTGTTTTGGACAAAACCTGAATAAAAACATTCAATCAACTATTTTATAATTAAACCTTATAGGTTTTAAAATCTATAGGGTTTATCAAAATGCTAAACTATGTTTAAAAATTGGCTCAAAATCGCCTTCATCAATTATAAAAAGAACTGGTTGTCTACCATCATTAATTTGTTTGGTTTAACCATCGGTTTGACAGGATTTATGCTCATCCTGATGCACTGGAATGACGAAGAATCCTTTGAAAAGTGGAATCCGAAAAAGGATGATATCTATTATTTCCAGACTTATTACAAAAAAGATAATGTTTATGGAGGCGCTATCTCAATTCCTTTGGCAGAAAATGCATTGAAACGAATCTCGGAAATCGAAGATTATGTTTTGATGAATGGTTCTGATATGGCCTACAAAATGACCACCAAACATACGACGGCTTATCAGAAAGGCGGGATGTCGGTCTCAGAGAATTTTTTCAACTTGTTCCCATTCAAATTAGTTGCCGGGAGCTATAAAGACGTTCTCAAAAATGATAACAACATTGCTATTTCTAATGTTGTAGCAAAGAATCTTTTCGGAAAAACGGATGTCGCAGGCGAAACGATAAAAATTAACACCACAGATTATATTGTTACAGCAGTCTATGAACTACCGGCCGGAAACAGCCAGATGAAGCCTGATTTTGTTTATAAACCTGCTGAGCAAATCAAAAATGATAAAGAAGCTTGGGGAAATTTCAATTATGCCAGCTTTTTTTTACTGAAAAAAGGTGCTGATCCTAGAAGCTTTGAGAAAAAATTCCTGGATATTATTATGCTTCGGGCAAAAATAAACTCCAAAGGTTCCGGAATGACACCTCAGCAGTTTATTGATACTTACGGACCGACAGATACATTACTAACACCGCTTGATAAAATAAAACTGCATTCAGAATCTACCTGGTTCGGGAAACCGGACTTCAAATCGTTAATGATTCTGTTTACTTTATCTGTTCTGATTGTGATTTTATCGGCCATTAATTTTATTAACCTTAAAACAGCGCAGGCTTCTCAACGTGCGAAAGAAATTGGGGTTAGACAAGCGATTGGAAGTACAAAATCCACTCTGGTTCTACAGTTTTTGATGGAAACTTTCCTGATTTGTTTTGCATCTTATCTTTTATCATTAGCGCTCACAGAAATTCTTTTGCCGAGTCTTAATAAGTTTTATAACAAGGAAATCGTGATGAACGACTGGCATATTTACTTCTATTCATTGGTGATGGTGGTTTTGGTTACGGTAATTTCCGGTCTTATTCCTGCTTTATATTTATCCAATTTCAAAGCCATAGAAACCCTGAAAGGAAACTTTGCAAGAAGCAGAAACGGTGTTTGGCTCAGAAACGGAATCCTGACTTTGCAATTAATCATTTCGTCATTCTTTATCATCGGTGGATTGATTGTCAACCAGCAGGTAAAGCATATGATGAGCAAAGATTTAGGTTTCAATGGAAATCAGATTTTTCAGATAAATTTCAATGAATTCAATAACGGAAAACCTTGGTTGAAATATGAAAGACTGAGAACAGAAATGGCTAAAATACCGGGTGTAGAAAGTATTTCTTTTTCAGAAGCGCCTCCGGGAAGCAACAATCAAAGCAGTTCGAATATGGATTATCTGAATACCAGTATTCAGGCGCGACACGGTTCTATAGACCACAATTATCTTCAGTTTATGAATGTTAAACTTCTGAAAGGACGTTTTCTAAATCCGAAATTATCATCAGATACAATTGACAATGCATTGGTTAATGAAGCATTTTTGAGAAAGTTTGGATGGACCAATGAGCAGGCAATGAAAAGGGAAGTCAGACCGGGATTCGATAACAAACCTTATCACATTATAGGAATTGTGAAAGATTTCAACATCAGAAGTTTGAAAAGCGAAGTAGAGCCGATGATATTCTTTCACTACAGAGAAACTTCCTGGAAACGGTACAATGTAAGTAATATTCAATTAAAATTAAAATCAGACGATATCGACGGAACTGTTAAAAGACTGAAAACCTATTGGCAGAATAATGTAGAACCGGGTTATCCGTTTGATTCTTATTTTATTGATAAGCAATTTGCCAAAACTTTTGAAACTTATCAGAAACAGCAGACACTTTTCACCATCCTGAACGCAATGGTTTTGATGGTAGCTTTATTAGGATTATTCGCTTTGTCTTCATTAATGATTGAGCAGAAACTGAAAGATGTGGCGATTAGAAAAACACTGGGCGCATCAGACGGAACTTTAATTTTGGGTTTGACGAAGCAATTTCTTTGGATTACGTTAATTGCAGTTTTAATAAGTATTCCGATCAGTTATTATCTGATGAACGAATGGCTGAAAGATTTTGCCTACCGAATCGATATGCCGGTTTTACCATTCATTCTGAGTTTGATTTTATTGTTGATCCTGACGTTTGCAGTCGTAAGTATCAAAGCTTATCAGGCAACGAAAGTGAATTTAGTTAAATATTTGAAATACGAATAAAGATGGAAGCTAGAAGATAGATGCTGGAAGTTTTTCCATATAATAATTAACATCCATCTCCCCTCATCCATCTTCCAACCTAAAAACGAAACTATGCTAAACAACTGGCTCAAAATAGCATTCATCAATTACAAAAAAAACTGGCTTTCCACCATCATTAATTTGTTTGGATTAACGATTGGACTGACGGGATTTATGCTCATCCTGATGCATTGGAATGATGAAGAGTCCTACGAAAGATGGAATCCAAAAAAGGAAAATATCTACGCTTTTCAAACTCACAACAAAGCAGAAAATACCTACGGAAATAATATTTCTGTTCCAATGGCAGAGCGTGCTGTAAAAGTAATTCCGGAGGTTAAGGATTTTGTCTTGTTCAATGGCTCGGGGATGGGTTATAAAATGACCACGAAAGTCAAAACCGTTTATCAGGGCGAAGGAATGTCGGCTTCAGAAAGTTTTTTCAATTTCTTCCCGTTCAGATTGGTCTCCGGAAGCTATAAAGATGCTCTGAAGGGTGATAAAGCAATGGCACTTTCCACAAAAGCAGCCAAAAATCTCTTCGGTAAAACCAATGTTGCAGGAGAAACTGTGAAAATCAATAATAAAAGTTTTGTTGTAACCGCAGTCTATGAATTGCCGGAAGCGAACAGCCAGATAAAACCGGATTTTATCTTCTCGCCGTATGAGCAGATGAAGGGTGATAAAGAACAATGGGGGAATTTCAATTACGGCTGTTTCTTTTTGCTGAAATCCGGAACAGATGTAGAAGCTTTACAACAGAAATTCTACGACAATATCTTTTTGTACAGAGCAAAAATCAGTGCGCAAGGTGCAGGGGTTACGCCGCAAAAATATCTGGAATTGTACGGTCCTACAGGAAGTTTGTTTACGCCGATTGACAAGATAAAACTGCACGCCAAAGCATCTTGGTTTGGAAATGGAGATTTCAAAACGATGATGATTCTGTTTACGCTTTCTGTTTTGATTGTTGTTTTATCAGCCATTAATTTTATTAATCTGAAAACTGCTCAGGCATCTCAACGTGCTAAAGAAATCGGCGTCAGAAAAGCGATAGGAAGTACCAAATCCAATCTTGTTCTTCAGTTTTTGTTGGAAACTTTTGTGATTTGTTTGGCGTCATATCTTTTGTCTTTGGCTTTAACAGAGCTTCTTTTACCAAGTTTCAACAAGTTTTACAACAAGGAAATCGTGATGAATGACTGGCATATTTACTTCTATTCATTCTTGATGGTTTTGGCGGTTACATTGATTTCGGGATTGATTCCTGCTACTTATCTAGCCAACTTCAAAGCTATTGAAACTTTGAAAGGAAATTTCGCCAGAAGTAAACACGGCATTTGGCTGCGAAACGGGATTTTGACTTTGCAATTAATCATTTCGTCATTCTTTATCATTGGTGGTTTAATCGTTAACAAACAGGTGAAATATATGATGGATAAAGACTTGGGCTTCAGCGGGAAGCAGGTTTTCCTGATTAATTTCAGTGAAAATAGCGACAAGCCCTGGCTGAAATATGAGCGCATCAAAAATGAAATGAGAAAAATAGAAGGTGTTGCCGATGTGTCTTACGGAGAAGCGGTTCCGGGAAGCGGGAGATTCAGCAATTCTAATATGGATTATATGGACAAAAGCATCTTTGCGCAGCACGGATCTATGGATTATAATTACCTCCAGTTTATGGATGTAAAGCTTAAAAAAGGACGTTGGCTCAATCCGGATCTTGCTTCTGATACTATTGCCAATGTCTTGGTCAATGAAGCTTTTGTGAACAAATTCGGTTGGACGGATGATCAGGCATTTAAGAATGAAGTTCGCCCGGGCTTCGATAACAAACCTTACCACATTGTAGGAATTGTAAAGGATTTCAACATTCTGAATCCCCGAAGAGCTATTGAACCCATTGTATTTTTCCATTACAGGGAAACAGACTGGAAACGATACAATGTCTATAACATTCAGTTGAAAATAAAACCGGACGATATCGATGGAACGGTAAAAAGAATAAAGTCTTATTGGCAGAAAAATGTAGAGCCGGGCTATCCTTTTGATTCTTATTTTATCGATAAAAAATTCGCTGAAAGTTTTGTTAAATATCAGAAACAACAAACACTTTTCACCATCCTGAATGCAATGGTTTTGATGGTTGCTTTATTAGGCTTATTCGCATTGTCATCATTAATGATCGAGCAGAAGCTGAAAGATGTTGCGATCAGAAAAACTTTAGGCGCATCAGACGGAAATTTAATTTTTGGGTTGACGAAGCAATTCCTTTGGATTACGTTCATTGCAGTTCTAATAAGTATTCCGATCAGTTATTATCTGATGAACGAATGGCTCAAGGATTTCGATTACCGAATTGATATGCCGGTTTTCCCATTCGTCCTTAGTTTGATTTCTTTATTGATACTGACTTTTGCAGTGGTAAGTATCAAAGCTTATCAGGCGACAAAGGTGAATCTTGTGAAATATCTGAAATATGAATAAAATTTTAGAATCTTCTTTTATGAAATATATTTTAACAGCGGTATTTTTAATGTTCGGAATTGGTCTTGGCTATTCTCAAAATACTAAAGAAATAGACGAATTACTTTCAACATACGAAAAAGCAAATCAGTTTAGCGGCTCTGTCTTGGTTGCAAAAAAAGGGAAAATCATCTTTGAGAAAAGCTATGGCTACAGAAATGCGGAAAACGGAGAAAAGAATACAAACAACAGCCAATACAAAATTTTTTCTACTACAAAAATGTTTACTGCAACTGTAATTCTAAAATTAGTGGAACAGGGAAAACTTTCTTTGGATAATAAATTATCAAAATATTATTCGGATTTTCCAAAAGCAGATAGCATTACTATAAAAAATATGCTTTCCCATACATCGGGAATACCAGAAGCAGAAGACTCAGAAAATACCAAAAACGAAGAAACATTTTTAAAATATATTACTTCGAAAAAATTGGATTTCTCACCTGGAAAAAATTGGGGTTATTCCAATTCCAACTATTATTTATTAGGATATATAATCAAAAAAGTAACGGGATTGGAGTATGACAAAGCCATTGAAGAATTTATACTAAAACCTTTGAAAATGACAGCAAGCGGATTTCACTTTAATCAACTGAAAAGTGAGAATAAGGCTGTAGGATATGAGTTTATTGATGGAAAGAATTCCAACAGAGCGTTACTTTTCAAAACAGACCATCCTTTTGCAGCGGGAGCCATCTATTCTACGGTTGGAGACTTATACAAATTCAGCGAAGCTTTATATGGTGGTAAGATTATCAGCAAACAAATGGTGGAAAGAATGTACACGCCATATCTTAATGACCATTATGGTCTTGCACAGGAAATCTACAAAACTCCGAATTCTGATATCATTCAGGTTGGGCACGGCGGCGGTGGTCCGGGTTACAAGTGTAGATTTGTTAAGGATTTGAAAAATGATATTACAATTATTATATTGATCAATTCCGAGATGATATCAGCAAAAGCTGCGGATAATATCACAGATATTATTTATAATAGACCTTATACTGCAATGAGCAAGAACAGAATTGATGCGAAAGATCTGCAAAAATTGCAAGGTATCTATTCTTTCAATTCGGAAAACTATTATATCAATGCCATTAATGGGACAGTGGTTTTAAACGGAGGAGGGATTCCAAGAATGCCTTTGGCTCCAATTACTAAAATCGATTACAAACTTTTCGAAAATTTTGATTTAAAATTCAATGCAGACAATACAGGAAAAATAGAATCGGTTACTATAACTAATACGCAGGGAACAAAAACAGCTAAAAAAATAGCAGATATTTTTTCATGGGGAATCATAGGAACGGCAACTCCAAGTGGTTGGGAAGGGAAAGATATTGTTTTAGAAACTCAAAAAAGCAATCCTGATTTTTACTATCTCAAGAACTATAAATTGAAGACTGGGGAATTAAGATTTCGTTCAAACAATGACTGGGCGAATAGTTTGGGACTCAACAGTGATGATAAAAGTATGTGTTACGACGGGTACAATATCATTATTAAGGAAGATGGGTTTTATGATATTGTATTGGATTTGAGCATCAAATCTAAACCTCAATATTCAGTTAAAAAAGTAAACTAATAATAACATGATTATGCTGAAAAACTGGCTCAAAATAGCATTCATCAATTACAGAAAAAACGGGCTTTCCACTATCATCAATATTTTGGGATTGAGTGTTGGCTTGTGTGTTTTCTTATTGATATTTATCCATTGGCAGGATGAGAAGTCCTATGAGCAGCATAATCCTAATAAGGACAAGATCTATTTTATAGAAAATGGAAATGCTTCTTTTGGGATTATGCCTTCTTCCAGTTATCCGGAATTGACAGTTTCCAAAGAGAAGTTTTCTGAGATAGAAGATTATGCGATTGCCAATTCTTGGAGCCATTACAAGACAAGACTTATTGCAGGGAAGAATTCAGCTTATACTTCATCTTGCCGGGCTTCGGGTTCTTATTTTGATTTTTTTCCATTCGAAAGAATTGCGGGAAGTTTCAAAAATGCCATCAGTGATGATAATAAAATGGCTCTTTCTGTGGAAACTGCAAAGTCATTATTCGGAGACGAGTATCAGAATTGTATTGGCAAAACGGTTAAAATTGATGATTCCCAGAATAAAGAATATGTGATTACGGCAGTTTATAAAAACCCTGCAGAAAATTCTGTTTTCAAACCTGGTTTTATAATGAAACATCCTGATATTGGAAAACAGAATAATTCGCAATGGACCAATTACAGTTATATAGGTTATTTCAAAATTAAACCAGGGACTGATATTCAAAATTTGGAGAAAAAACTTTCCGACCAGCAGGCTGCTCAGGAAAGGATTTTGTCAGAAAAATGGGGCGAGAAATATGATGAAAAAAATAGTGCGAAAGTTTATTTGACACCAATCAGCAAAATGAAATTGGAGGCCAAAAGTGAAGGTGTGCAGAAAGGTGATAAAAAATCAATTATAATTTTATTGAGTTTATCTGCATTAATTTTGTTGCTGTCGGGAATTAATTTAATCAATTTGAAAACGGCGCAGGCTTCTCAAAGAGCTAAAGAAGTGGGTGTGAGAAAAGTGGTTGGAAGTACAAAATCGAAACTGGTTTTACAGTTCCTATTGGAAACATTTATGATTTGTTTTGTAGCTTATATTGTAGCTTTTGCGATGGTTGAACTCCTGCTTCCCAATTATAACAAATTTCTAAACAAAGAAATCAAACTGGATGACCCGAGTCTATTTATCTATACAGGATTATTATTGATCATTTTTTCCTTGATTTCAGGCTTGATTCCGGCACTTTACCTTGCTAATTTCAAACCAATCAACACTTTGAAAGGCAATTTCGCCAGAAGCCGACACGGTATTTGGCTAAGAAATTCTATTCTGACTTTGCAGTTGATCATCTCATCATTTTTCATTATTTGTTCCTTGGTTATTCATACTCAGGTTAATTATATGATGAATAAAGATTTGGGATTCAAAGGTGACCAGGTCATTAATATTCAATTCAAAAAAACCGATTGGCAGAATGATTATAATTCAAAAAAATATATCCGACTGAAAAATGAAGTCTCAAAAATAGCTGGCGTTGAAGACATCACGGGTTCTATCAACTCCATAGGTATGGGATTTTCGAATGCTTCCGTTGTAAGAAGTGCATTAGATACACTGAAGTCTGTAGAAAATGTTATCGTAGGTGGAATTGATTATAATTATTTCAAATTCTACAAAATCAAATTTGCTGCCGGGCGAGATATGGATTTGCGTTTTGCTTCTGACACGATTTCCGGAGCGATTGCCAATGAAACTTTCATTAAGAAAATGGGCTGGAATCAGAATCAGGCGCTTGGAAAAGAGCTTATTACAGGTTGGGAAGAAAAAGGTCACAATTATAAAATCATTGGTGTTGTCAAGGATTTCTATATGACGGGAATGGATAAACCGATTGAACCAATGGTATTTTTCAATTATGATAGAAACTGGGCAAAAAATAATATGGGAAATCTCCAGATAAAAATCTCAGGTAATGATATCAATGGAACCCTTGAACGAATCAAAGAATTCTGGACAACTAAAGCAGAACCTGGTTATCCTTACGATTTTGAATTTGTAGATAAACAATTTGCTAAAACATATGAGAAATTCCAGAAGCAGCAGACCTTGTTCACCACTTTGAACATTGTGGTTCTGGTGATTGCATTATTAGGATTATTCGCTTTATCATCATTATTAATAGAGCAAAAACTGAAAGACGTTGCTATCAAAAAGACTTTAGGTGCAGACGAAAGAACGATTGTTTGGGATCTAACGAAAAGATTTCTATTGATTTGTATGATAGCGGTTTTAATAAGTATGCCTTTCGGATATTACGCAATGAATGAATGGCTGAAAGATTTCGCTTACCGAATCGATATGCCGGTTTGGCCTTACGTTTTGAGTTTGTTTTTATTATTAATCTTAACATTTGTAGTAGTGAGTTTCAAAGCTTACCGAGCAACAAAAATCAACCTTGTTAAATACTTGAAATACGAATAAAATGGAAAAAATAATCATCTTAATATTTACATTAATTATCAATCTATTTTTCGCACAGACCAACAGATTCATTTACGAAATGGAAATGAAACTTAAGGATAAACCAATGAAAATGAATATGGTTTTGGACATTGATAAAGATTATACAAAATTTTACGATTACGATTTTCTAAAAAATGATTCTATCAGCAAGAAAACCGGGGAAAATTGGCAGACCAATACACAATCTGACCAGTTGATTCTGAGAAAAGCTAACTCCAACGAGAACAGAGCTTTTCACGACAATATGTTCGAT
The DNA here is from genome assembly GCF_900182975.1 of Epilithonimonas pallida. Classification (NCBI taxonomy): domain Bacteria; kingdom Pseudomonadati; phylum Bacteroidota; class Flavobacteriia; order Flavobacteriales; family Weeksellaceae; genus Epilithonimonas; species Epilithonimonas pallida. The sequence goes on from NZ_FXUO01000003.1 coordinate 365,585, forward strand.
TATTTTGTCATTGATTCCAAAGACGAAATGAATTGGAAAATCGAAAAAGAAACCAAAAAAAGTGCTGAATATTCATTACAAAAAGCAACCACGGATTTCGGTGGAAGAAAATGGACTGCTTGGTTTTGTTCAGCCATTCCTTTTCACGAAGGACCTTACAAATTCAGAGGTTTGCCAGGATTGATTTTCGAACTGCAGGATGATAAAGGTGATTACAATTACACATTGTCAAAAAGCATCAATCTTCCCGAGACTTTTGTAACCACTAATTTTCTGGAAACCCATTATGGGAATCAGCCTGTGAAAGTAAATTTGAAACAATTCCAAAAAGTAAAGCTCGATTATTACAGTGACCCGGTTGCCGAGATGAGAAATAATCTGAAAACTGGCGGAACGGTGATTATTGGAGGAGAGAAAATCACAAGTCAGGAACAGCTTGACCAGAAAAGGAAATTCATTCAGGAGAGCATCAAAAATTATTATAATCCGATAGAATTGGACAAAACGATTCCATATCCAAAAAATTAAAATTGTCAACGACAAACTATTATGAAAAAATTACTCTTCATACTACTAATCAATCTTCTTCCCGCTCAGCAGAGTTGGACACTCCAACAATGTCTGGATTATGCTTCAGCCAATCATCCATTGGTAAAACAATCTGTGGTTAATATTCAGAAAAATGAAAGACAGATTTCTGCCGCAAAAGGAATGTTGTTGCCGTCTGTGGACGCTGGAGCCAATCACAATTATAATTTCGGAAACGGAATCAATCAGCAGAATAACCAGCGTGAAGCGATTAATACGCAAACGGATAATCTCTATGCACAGGCTAATTGGGAACTGTTGAACTGGCGAAATTACCTCAATATTTCTTTGTCCAAAATCAACAGAGAAAGTTCGACCTTCAAAATGAAACAGGCTCAGAATGAAGTTAAACTGAATGTCATTCAGATGTTTTTCACTTATCAGAACAGCAAAAGCTGGCTCGAGGTTTTAGAAACACAACTTTCCGGAATCGAAGACCAAATTAAACGCACGGAGAAAGAAGTGGAAATAGGCAATCGTCCCAAAAGTGATATTTACGATATCAAAGCCAACCTTGGAACAATGCAGGAACAGTGGGTTTCTGCGAAAAATCAGAGAGACCTTTCTAAAATTAATTTATTAAATTCTTTGGCGATTACAAAAGATACGCTGGATTTTACAATAGCCGAAGAAAATCTGGCAAGTTCAAATTTTAACGATGCTAATTTCATCCAAAATCTTCTGGAAAAAAATCCGGCTTATCAAACGACTCTCGCAGAAATCAAAGCCCAGCAGAAAAGCGTAGAAGTTGCAAAATCCGGCTATTTGCCAACCTTGAACGGCTCTTACATCTGGTCAAGTTTTTATAACAAAGTCTTGGGACAGCCAGCTCCGTCCAATTTTTCAGACCAAATCAAAACCAACAAAAACCAGCAATTAAGTTTCGGACTCAATATTCCGATTTTCAACAAACTGCAGGTTAAAAACAATGTCGAGATTGCCAAACTGAATGTCATCAATTCCAATTATGATAAAGATATTGTGATTAATGATTTGACAAAAAGCATCAATTCCATCAAAGCCCAATTCCTGAATGCCCAGGAAAAATACAATCTTTTGGAAGCCAATTTCGAAAACCAAAAATTATCATTCCAGAAATCCGAAGAAAAGTACAAAGAAGGATTAATGGATGCCTACACTTTTTTTGTGGTCAGAAACAACTGGCTTCAGGCAAATTATAATCTCATCAACAGTAAAAACGACGTTGTCCAGCAAACAGAATTACTCAAAGTTTTTGAAGCTGGCTTATAAAAAAATTCTTATTTATTATTTTCTTATGAATCCTTCCGAAGACTCACACTTTGGAGGGATTTTTTATTGAAAATTATTTGACTTTGTGGAACCAATTCGTTGGGTTTGGGCGCCTTTATCCGCCTTCCGCTCCCAATCTTTTCACTCCACTACGTTGCGTAAAAAGGATTTCCGCTCAAGTCGGGGCGCAAATTCAACATAAAACAATATTAGTCATAGTACATAATGTTTGGCATTCCGTAGGAAACCTAACAAAGCGGTTCGACGGAGTCAATTTCTACATTTTAGTTTTTTTCGGAATGAGAAAAAAATCTTTGCGAACTTTGCGTTCAAAAATAAAAATTAATTCCAATTCTAATATAAGCGAATCGCCTTTGTGACCCTAATATGTTTTCAATCAATAAATAAAATCTTTGTGAACTTTGTGTTCAAAATCCCTCGCTTTTTAAATTTAAAAATCGCATTTTTGCAAACCTTCTCAAGCATAAATCAATGAAACGTCTAGACGTTCCATCTGACTTTAAAAACAATAAAAATTAAGATGAAACTTTGTATTGCCGAAAAACCAAGCGTTGCCCGTGATATAGCCAAAGTTTTGGGCGCTACAACTCCCAAAAGCGGTTATATGGAGGGAAACGGCTATTGCGTTACCTGGACTTTCGGTCATCTTTGTACTTTGAAAGAACCCCACGATTATGCTGAGCATTACAAATCTTGGGACTTGATTTTCTTACCGATTATTCCCAAAAATTTCGGAATCAAATTAATTCCCAATAATGGTGTTGAGAAACAATTTCAAACTATAGAAAAACTGGTTCAGGAATGCGATGAGGTCATTAACTGTGGTGATGCCGGTCAAGAGGGGGAACTCATCCAGCGTTGGGTTTTGCAGAAAGCGAAATGTGACAAACCAATGAAACGCTTGTGGATCTCATCTTTGACAGAAGATGCCATCAAAGAGGGTTTTGAAAATCTGAAACCAGCCGAAGATTATAGAAATCTTTATTTGGCAGGCAATGCAAGGGCAATCGGCGATTGGCTTTTGGGAATCAATGCAACACGATTATTCACGAAAAGATTTGGAGGAAACAAGGGGGTTTTATCGATTGGGCGCGTTCAGACACCAACTTTGGCGATGCTTGTTCAGCGTCAAAAAGAGATTGACGCTTTTACGCAGGAAGAATATTGGGAACTCAAAACCAAATACCGGGATGTGCTTTTCAGTGCGTCAATTGACCGATTGAAATCGTTGGAAAAAGCAGAACGAGGCCTGGAATATCTCAAACAGAATCAATTTGAGATTGTCTCTTTTGAAATCAAAGAAGGAAAAGAAAAAAATCCGAGATTATTCGATTTGACGGGGCTTCAGGTTGAAGCGAATAAAAAATACGGTTTCTCAGCAGAACAGACTTTGAATTACATCCAAAGTCTTTACGAGAAAAAATATACAACTTACCCAAGGGTTGATACGACTTATTTATCTGAAAATCTTTATCCGAAAATTGCCGGGATTTTAAGAAGTATGACTATTTATTCGGAGTTTACAGCGCCGTTGCTGGCTCAGCCTATTCCGAAAACAAAAGCAGTTTTTGATGATACGAAAGTGACCGACCACCACGCCATTATTCCGACAGAGATTCCACCTTCATCCAATCTTAACCGTGAAGAGAAGCTGGTTTATGATTTGGTAGCGAGACGATTCATTGCTGTTTTTTATCCTGAATGTAAAATTTCAAATACTTTGGTGGAAGGTCAGGTTGGAACGATTCCTTTCAAAGCTTCGGGAAAACAAATTTTGGAACCGGGCTGGAGAATCATTTATGCCAAAGACAAAAAAGAAGAAAAGGACGAAAAAGATAAAGACGAGGAACAGACGATTCCCGAGTTTGTTGCCGGAGAAAAAGGAGACCACGAGCCATTGATTCATCAGGGAAAAACTTCGCCACCAAAACCTTACACAGAAGCAACTTTACTACGTGCAATGGAAACGGCAGGGAAACAGGTTGAAGATGATGAATTGCGTGAAATGCTGAAAAATAACGGCATCGGAAGACCGTCAACACGAGCCAACATCATCGAGACACTTTTCAAAAGAAAATATATCGAAAAGAAACGTAAAAATCTCATCGCCACCCAAACCGGAATCGAATTAATCGACACGATAGAAGACGAGCTTCTTAAAAGTCCGGAGCTCACCGGAGAATGGGAATCGAAACTGAGAAAAATCGAAAAAGGGGAGTACGAGGCCAATCAGTTCAAAGAAGAATTGATAGAAATGGTAACGGATTTGACGAATAAAGTTGTCAATGGGAAATCTAAAGTTATCGCATTTCACGAGGAGAAAAAAGTAACTCCAAAAGAAAAAAAGCCAAGAGCAAAAACAGAGATTGTTTGGGAAGAAACACAATGCTCAAAGTGTAAATCTAACAATCTGATGAAAGGCAAAACCGCCGTTGGCTGTTCCGATTATAAAGGTTGTGGTTTCAAAGTTCCATTCGAGATATTCGGAAAAAAATTATCAGAAAAACAACTTCAGGATTTGATTCTGAAAAGCAAAACTTCCAAACTGAAAGGCTTTACAGGTGAACAGGAAGAAGGAATTCTAATCTTAAACGAAGATTTTTCCATCACTTTAAAATAGAATAATTACTAAAATAAAACCCTTTCAGAGTTTCAAACTCTGAAAGGGTTGAATCTTTTTACTCTCGCAGATTTACAGATTAAGCTGATAAATCTGCAAAGTTCGTCAAATCAGCGAGAAATAATTTATTTCACAACAATCGCCTTTTTCAAACCACTATCGATTTTAGAATCAGTCGAGTTATTGATTTTTACATTTTCAAAAACAATATTCTGAGCGTTCTTGCCAACAATTCCTTTTTTACTCGTGATATTCACATTTTTGAAATAAAGATTCTCAATCAGTTTTTCAGGAAGTCCATTAAAGCTAAACGCAGTTTCAGACGAAGAACAATTCACATTACTCACATAAAAATCGTGGAAATAAGGCACTTTTTCGCCCGTATGTTGTGCTGCTTCACTCTCTTTTGTACTTCCCACGGGCGCATCAGCATAGAATGTATCAAACAAAACCGCTTCCTTAATAATATTTTTCATTTCAATATTATCGATGAAAATTTGGCTCACATCACCGCCTCTTCCGGAGTTACTTTTCACACGGATTCCGATGTCGGTTCCATCGAAAGTACAGTTGGAGACATAGATATTTTTCATTCCCCCGTCTGTATTACTGCCAATGACAAAACCACCGTGACCATCATTCACAGTACATTCTGCGATGATGACGTTTTGTAGAAGTGCTTCACCGTTTTTAGGTGTTCCACTGGATTTCATACAGATGCCGTCGTCGCCGGCATTCACTTTGGTATTGTAGATAATCACATTTTTAGAGGCGCTGATGTCGATTCCATCACCGTTTTGTGCCCATTTCGGATTATAAACCGTGGTGTTTCTGATGACAAGATTTGTGATTTGTTTCGGATTGATAACAAACTTCGGCGAATTACGGAAAGTTGGTCCATCAATCAAAAGATTCGTCACTTTGGACAGTGTGAACATCATTGGTCTCAGATAGTGGTGCAATTGCTGGTACATATCAAGCGTTGCATTCGGCATTTTGGTAATCACTTTGGCCAGTTCTTCCCCACGTTTTGCCGATTCGCTTGGATACCATATTTTCCCGTCGTCACTCAAAACACTTCCTGATTTTGCAACCAACTCCTGCCATTGTCCTGCCGTTGTTTTGAATTTCTTCACAGGTCGCCACGCTTCTCCGGCTCCATCGAAAATTCCTTTTCCTGTAAACGAAACGTCTTTCAGATTATTTCCCCAAATCGGTGGTGTCACTTCAAATTTCCCAGACGAAGTTTCTCGCATTGGGAATTGCTTGATATCGCTGCTGAATTGCACAATCGCACCTTCTTCCACGTGAAAATCGATTTTGCTTTTCAGTTCGATTGGACCTGTTAACCAGGTTCCGGCAGGAACAACTAATCTTCCGCCACCGTTTTGAGCAATCGTGAAAATCGCTTTTTCAAAAGCTTTTGTGTTCAATGTTTTTCCGTCGCCGACACCTCCAAAGTCCTTGAAGTTATAATCCTTTTGAGGAATTGTCGGCAAAACCATTTCTCCAAATTTGAAAGGCGCTTTTTCGATGTAATAATTGATGTCGTTTTTCTGTGCTGACATCATCGATACTACAGAAAACGTAAAACCTATTAGTAGTTTTCTCATTGTTTATATTGAAATTTATATTTAAAAAATTGATGATAAAAACTTCTAATGAAAATCATTTATCATTAATAATTCACCATTAATAATTATTCGGGCAGCTTAATCCGCCTGGAGTTTATCCTGAGCTTGTCGAAGGCTCCCAAACCTAACGGAGTGGTTCGACGAAGTCAATCTTTTCATTCCACTTCGTTGCGTAAAAAGGGTTTCCGCTCAAGTCGGGCTGCAAGCAATTCTATGTCAAATTAAAGTTTTCGACTCTGCTCTGATTGACAATGTTTATCTTATTACAGTTAGTATTAGGTTTGTCACACTGAACGGAGTCGAAGCATCTTTCATAATAATTGAAAGATTTCGGATAAAATTAAACAAAATAACGAATTGCGCAATCGATTGCGCAAAATAAAAAATAACAACACTCGGAAAGTATTATTAAACCTAAGGAAACTCAAAATCGAAATACGCTTTTTTCCACATAATTCTTATTAATTGCTTCAAATTTCTTTAATTTGCAATGCTAAAAATAATTTCAACAATGATTATTCAACCTAGAACAAGAGGATTTATTTGTTTGACTGCACATCCTGACGGAGCGCATCAGGCTGTAAAAAACCAGATAGAATATGTAAAGTCGAAAGGCGAAATCAAAAACGGGCCTAAAAAAGTATTGGTAATTGGTGCTTCCACAGGTTTTGGTTTATCTTCCAGAATTGCTGCTGCTTTCGGTTCAGACGCATCAACAATTGGTGTTTTCTTCGAAAAACCCGCATCTGAAGGCAAAATGGGAACAGCGGGTTGGTATAACTCTGCTGCTTTCGAGAAAGAAGCACACGCAGCCGGACTTTACGCCAAAAGTATCAACGGCGATGCATTCTCTGACGAAGTGAAAAAAGAAACCATTGAGCTGATTAAAAAAGACCTTGGTCAGGTGGATCTAGTAGTTTATAGTTTGGCTTCCCCAAGAAGAACACACCCAAAAACCGGTGTAGCTTATGCGTCAGTCCTTAAACCGATTGGCCAGCCATTTACTAATAAAACAGTTGATTTTCATACAGGTGTAGTTTCTGATATTACAATTAACCCGGTTGAAAATGACGAAGATATTGCCAACACGATTGCTGTTATGGGAGGCGAAGACTGGAAATTCTGGATAGAAGATTTGAAAGCGGCAGGTGTTTTGGCAGAAGGTGTTAAAACGGTAGCTTATTCTTACATCGGCCCTGAATTGACTTTCCCAATCTATAGAAACGGAACCATCGGCCAGGCGAAAAATGATTTGGAGGCAACCGTTCCGGTTTTGAATGATTTATTGAAAGACTTGAACGGAAAATCTTATGTTTCTGTGAACAAAGCTTTGGTAACACAGTCCAGTTCAGCAATTCCTGTCGTTCCATTGTACATTTCCTTACTTTACAAAGTGATGAAAGCTAAAGGAACGCACGAAGGAACCATTGAGCAAATGCAGAGATTATTTGCTGACAGATTATATACTGAAAATGGAGAAGTGGCGTTGGATGAAGCCGGAAGAATCCGTGTGGATGATTGGGAAATGGCAGACGATGTTCAGGCTGAGGTTGCCAAATTATGGGACGAAACAACCACAGAAAACCTTTCCGAAATCAGTGATATAGAAGGTTATAGAAAAGAATTTTTCAATCTTTTCGGCTTCGAACTGGATGGAATCGATTATGAGAAAGATGCTAACGAGAACGTACAAGTTCCAAGTATTGAAGCTTAGATTTTAGACTTAGAGATAATAGGACTGATAGATGATAGAATTTTTCAGTCTCATTAATAAACACAAAAACGGCTACTTCTCAGTAGCCGTTTTTTATTGTTGAGACTGAGATTTCATCTCTTTCTGTTTGACATCATAATCGTGAAGAAGGTTGTGTTCCGGAGTTTGCTCGATAGCGTGCATTATTTTGTCCAGGATCTGTGTTGCCGATTCATTATCATAATCGATATCCAAAGCCGGTTTGAATTCCATCGTGGGCTTCACACCAGTCACTTTTATTTTCAAACCTTTTTTGTCAAAAGCTCTTCGGAATCCATTAATTTTAATCGGGATTACAACAGGCCTTTGATTTTTAATCAATTTTGCAGTTCCTTTTCTGCCTTGTGCAAAAGCCGAAGTGGTTCCTTGAGGAAAAGTAATAACCCAGCCATTATCCAGGGCTTTCATAATATTTTCAACTTCGGTAAGGTCGACCATCCTGTTTACATTCTGACCTTCTGCTCTCCAGGTTCTTTTTACTGTTACTGCACCGGCGATTTTAAATATCCTTGCAAGGATTCCTTTATTCATCGTTTCTTCTGCTGCAACATAATAGAAATCTACTTTTGGATTCAGAAGATAAACAGGATTTTTTATGGTGTTGTGATAACCATTATTTACGGCACAAAATGCGTGGTACATCGCTGCAACATCGGCAAAGTAAGTCTGGTGGTTGGAGACGAAAAGAACATTGGTATCAGGCAAATCCGTAAGGTTTTCCGTTCCTGAGATTTTCAGTTTATTAAAACCGTTGAATCTTCTGTAAGAAACTAATCCCAGAATGAAAATGATTATCCTCTTCAGAATATAGATGTTTCCAAAAGAATCGGTAAAAATATTTTTTTTTGCCATTGATATTTGATTATAATTTCTAAGGTCGGAAATTACTGCAAAATTAAACATTTTTTAACAAGTTGCTGAACTCGCTCAAAATCATCGAAGTAGCACCCCAAATGATATACCCATTGAAATCGATCACAGGAACTTCATAACCTTTCGTAGAGGGTAAAGCCATTATTTTTGGCCGGTCCGGAAGATTAAGTAAAGATGAAATCGGGAATTCAATCAATTCAACGGCTTCGGTTTCCTGTAAAAAGAATTCTGGATTTTTCTTGGTATAAGAAACAAACGAATGAACATAGAAATTACTTGGCGGAATATAAATCGGAGACATCTCTCGGATGATTCTTACATAATGTTCATCTATTCCCAATTCTTCGGAAGTCTCACGTTTGGCAGTGTAAGCAAAGTCCGGGTCTTCTTTTTCTCTTTTTCCACCAGGCAGAGAGATTTGTCCGCTATGTCTGTCGTTTTCATTCACGCTTCTTACAATCAGAGGGAAATGCCATTCGTTATTCTTAAGATAGAGTAGAATATTAACGGCTGCAAACTTCGGATTTTTGGTCAGGATATCTTCGTAACTGAAAACAGGACGATAGGGCGGAGAATAAATCTTGTGAGCATTTTCGCCCAACAATTCCGCTACTTTGATATCTCTGAGTAAATCTTTTCCAAAAATCTGCATATCTCAAAGATAAGGAAAATTGTAGATTTGAGGATGTATTTATCAAAAGGCACAAATTTTTTGATTTATAAAACTCAAAAAAGTCGCAAAGTTGAATCTTTGCGACTTTTATTATAATTGTTGTTATACTTGCGTCTTTGCGATAGAAAAAATTAAAGATTAATTCCACGTCCTGCATAAAAATCCAAAACCTTGATGCTGAACAGATAATTATATTTTGCCTGGGCGACAGAACCTTGTGAGTTTACATAATTATTTCGGGCAATCGTTACATCATAGATTGTAGAGCGTCCGGCTGCGTAACTTTTCTCCGCAAAATCTAATGCGAGTTTAGTGCTTCTTTCAGCTTCTATCGCAGCCAGATAGACTTCATAGTTAGAATCAGCATTGAACTGCGCCTGCTGGATATCCTGCTTCAACTGGAATTTCTGTTGTTCGAGATTATTTTTAGCAATCACTTCATTGATTTTAGTTTGCTCAACCTGAAGTTTTGTAATTCCTTTATTGAAAATAGGAATGTTAGCCGACAAACCAATTTGCTGCCCGAAGTTATCTTTGTATTGTTCAAAGAAACTGTGTTCCTTTACATAAGGCGCAGTCGGATTTCCAAAATTTAGGTTATTTGTATACAACTGATTGTTGTAAAGGGATCCAATTCCGGCAGTTGCAGAGATAGTAGGCCAGAAATTAGTTTTAATAACTTCCGTTTGTGCTTCTGCAGCTTTTATTCTTATTTCCGCAGCTTTCACGATTGGTTGAGATGTGTAAGCGATATTCAAAACCTCTTCGACAGATTCGGTTTGTGGCGTCAATTCATCGGGAACTGGAATATCAACGACATCAAAATCTTTATAATTAGGAAGCTGAAGAAGCTGAGCCATTGCAAACAATGCTTTATCCACATTGATTTGGGCTGTTTTCACATTTTGTTTTTCTCTTGCAAGAGACGCCGTCGCTTCTGCCAAAACGGTCTGAGCTGTGGTTCCAACATCTGTTGTTATTTTAGCTCGGTCGTATAATCTTTGTGCATTTTCCATTGCACTTTCAGAGATTTTTTTGATTTCTCTGTTCAACATCACATTCAGATATTGCTGAGCGATTTGAAGAGAAATATTATTTTTAATGGTTTCGATATCCTGTAAACTAGCGTCTAAATCAAAACTATTTTTTCGGATATTTTTTTCAAGCCTTCCATTATTATAAACCAAAATATTAGCGCCTACATTTGCATTATTGTTGAAGTTGTCATTCCTAACACTCGTATTTACAAACTGCGAGTTTCCAAAACTTGCAGTATTTGAAATCGTTCCGGAAACTGAAGGCAGATATTCCTTTTTCGCCATTTCCAGATTTTTTGTCTGTACATCTTTGTTGTAAGCCTGCGCCTGGATTTGCAGATTATTTTTAATTGCATAATCCACACATTCCTGAATCGTCCATTTTTTCTGAGAAAACCCCAAAATGCCCAAAGACAAAAGCGAGATACAAAAAACTTTTTTTAGCATAAAAGAAAAATTATACCCAATAAGACATCGGAATTACAAAAATGTTACGACTGCAATTAAATTTTTTTAAATTTCGATTGAATTTAAAAGTCAAAAATATTTTTTATTTGGCTGTAACAATTTGATATTCGGATTTACTTATAATGTAAAATCCAGGCAATGTCGATTCTGAAAATTGAAGACCTCAACAAATCTTACGATACGGGAAAAAGCAAGCTTCACGTGCTAAAAGGTATTAATCTTAATATCAATCAGGGCGAGTTTGTATCTATTATGGGAAGTTCCGGTTCAGGAAAATCAACGTTGCTAAACATTATTGGAATTCTGGACGAGGCAGATTCTGGAATTTATGAATTAGATGGATTTCCTATTAAACATTTGACAGAAGTAAAAGCTGCTGAATATAGAAGTCGTTTTCTTGGATTTATTTTCCAGTCATTCAATTTGATTAATTATAAAACGGCGTTGGAAAATGTAGCGCTCCCTTTATACTATCAGAATGTTTCCAGAAAAGAAAGAACGAAAAAAGCGGAAGAATATCTGGAAAAAGTAGGCCTCAGACAATGGGCAGAACATCTTCCCAGCGAACTTTCCGGAGGACAAAAACAGAGAATTGCTATTGCAAGAGCGCTCATCACAGACCCGAAACTGATTTTGGCAGATGAACCAACCGGAGCTTTGGATTCTAAGACGACTCACGATATTATGAAGCTGCTTCAGGATATCAACAACGAAGGAAAAACGATTGTTGTTGTAACGCACGAACCCGATGTTGCGGCACAAACCAAAAGAAATGTCGTCCTGAAAGACGGAAGAATAGAGAGCGACGAATTCATCAATCAAATTGTATTATAAGGCTTCGAGATCCTCGACCTGACAAAAATAACAACTATATACCATCAACCAAAAACCAAAGTATGTTTGACTTAGACCGCTGGCAGGAGATATTCAGTTCTATTCGCAGTAATGTATTGCGGACGGTGCTTTCCGGTTTTACGGTGGCGTTGGGATTATTCATATTCATTGTATTGTTCGGGATTGGAAACGGGCTTAACAATTCATTTTCGAAAGCTTTCATGAGAGATGCGACCAATCTCATTATGGTTTTTGCCGGAAAGACAACGATTCCTTATGCCGGGCTGCAATCTGACAGGCAGATTTCATTTAATAATGATGATTTTGATGCTGTTGTAAAACAAAGTGGTAAAAAAATGGAGTACGGTTCGCCAAGATATACCACCAATCTTACCGTTAAATATGGAAAAGAAAGTGGCAATTATCAGATCAATGGTGTTCTGGGTGACGAAAAGTTCCTTGAGAACCGTACAATGATAGACGGACGCTACATCAATCAAATGGATAACGAACGTAAGCAGAATGTCGCTTCTATCGGCAGAATGGTTTGGCGGGATTTGATACGCGACGGAAACCCGATTGGAAAATCTCTGGAAATCAACGGGACAATGTTCAAAGTCGTTGGTGTTTTTGAAGATCCTGGTGGCGATTGGGATGAGAGACATATTTCGGTTCCGCTTTCCACACTTCAGCAGATGAAAAAAAGTTCGGACACTATTAGCACGATAATGCTGTCTTATGACCAAAAACTGACACCAGACCAAGCCGTGGAATATGGTAAAGAAATAGAAAAAAATATCAGAAAAAGACACCAGATTTCTCCGGACGATCAGCAGGGAATTTTCGTTAATAATAATGCGGTCAATACCAAAGATTCTTTTGCATTCGTATTTGTAATTACTGTTGTTGTAGGATTTATCGGACTTGGAACTTTATTGGCAGGAATCATCGGTATCAGTAATATAATGGTTTATATCGTCAAAGAAAGAACCAAGGAAATTGGTGTACGAAAGGCAATTGGTGCAAAACCTGCCGGAATAGTCGCTTTGATTTTACAGGAAAGTATCGTTATTACGGTAATTTCAGGATTAATAGGGGTAGGACTTGGAGTCTTGGCTTTAAATCTCATCGGTAACCGGCTGGAAGAATATTTTATTACAGAACCTTCTGTTGGTTGGGGGCTTATTATAGCGGCGTTTTTCTGTCTTGTTCTTTCAGGAACCATTGCAGGATTTGTTCCGGCTTACAGAGCATCCAAAATAAAACCTATTGAAGCTCTGAGAGCGGAATAATAAAAATTATCAACTAAAGATGAATATACTTTTCAAAAGAGATACCTGGCAGGAGATTTATTATTCCCTTCGGAATAATAAGCTAAGGACTTTCCTCACGATGATAGGCGTGGGCTGGGGTATGTTTTTGTATGTCAGTCTTTTGGGTGCGGCAAAAGGAATGGAGAACGGCTTCAACAAATTGTTTTCCGGCTTTGCTACCAATTCTATTTTTCTTTGGTCACAAAGTACCAATATTCCGTATGAAGGATTTCCGAAAGGCAGAGCAATGAGCCTTCATCTCAAGGATATCGATTACCTTCAGAAAAAAATCCCGGATATCGATTACATCTCTCCGCAAAGTGTGCGAGGGAACTTCGGAACACCGGGCGACCAGATCTCCAGAAACGGGAAGAAAAATACGTATATGATTACCGGCGATTTTCCAGTTGGTAATCAGATTTCCAAGAAAAAATTATTGTTCGGAAGATATATTAATGATGCTGACATCAGTGGCAAGAAAAACGTCATAGTGATAGGAGAGGAGGTTTATAAGAATCTTTTCGATGCCAAGAAAAATGAAAACCCGATAGGAAAGTCGGTGAATCTCAAAGGGATTTTCTTCTCGGTTGTTGGTGTTTTCCGTGTGGGAAAAGGGGGCGGAATGGAGAATGACCGTTCAGCGTACATCCCGTTTTCAACATATTCAGGACTTTATAATGAGGGCGACAAAGTTGGTTTCCTGGCCATTGTCGGAAAACCTAATGCCGATGTCTCCGTCATAGAAAGCAAGGTAAAAGACGAGTTGAAAAAGATCAATCACGTTTCGCCGGAAGATACCAATGCCTTTGGAAGCTTTAATCTCGCTAAAGAATTTAAGAAGCTCACGGGATTTCTTACAGGGATGCAATTATTAACAATTATTGTCGGGACGTTAACGATTTTGGCCGGTGTTATTGCCATCTCAAATATTCTCCTAATCACAGTAAAGGAAAGAACTAAGGAAATCGGAATCCGTAGAGCGTTGGGCGCAAAACCAGCGGAAGTACGAAACCAGATTCTTCTGGAAAGTGTCGTGATTACTTTGTCATCAGGATTACTGGGATTTTTATCCGGAATTTTCTTGCTGATGATTCTGAATATTGCCACGATGAACAACGATTCATTCCCATTTTATAATCCGACGGTTGATTACAGCAATGTATTCACGGCAATGGGAATTATGATTTTCCTTGGATTGATTATCGGATTGATTCCGGCGCAAAGAGCGGTGAAAATCAGACCTATCGAAGCATTAAGAACAGAGTAAAACTAATAATTAACAATTAAATATTAATAATTAAAAAAACTATATTTCTACATAATGGAAAAAAAGAAAAAATTTACATTCAAAAAAGCGATTTCCATATTTTTGGGATTGATTTTGGTGCTGGCTGTGGTTGGCGGAATCGGGTATCTTGTCAAATCCAATTCTAAGGAGAATGAAGTGTTTCTAACGAGAAAACCAACAATCCAGAACCTGGATGATAAAGTAATGGCAACGGGAAAAATAGAGCCTCGCGAAGAGATTGAAATCAAACCGAATATTGCCGGGATTATCCAGACCATCAATGTAAAAGAAGGCGATAAAGTAGAAGCCGGACAACTCTTGGCAACTATCAGAATTGTACCTAATATCACCGAGGTCAATAATGCGACAATGCAAATCAATAATTCTCAGATTCAGCTATCAAATGCAAAAATTAATGTTGAAAATCAACAAAAGCAATATGAGATGCAGGCAAAATTGTATAAGCAAGGTGTGATTTCTAAGCAGGAATATATCACAGCTCAGCAACAATTGGAAACCACATTGCAACAGCAGAAATTAGCCAGTCAACAACTCAATGCAGCTCAGAAACAATTACAGATCGTGAGAACAGGCGCTACGCCGGAATTGCAAAGCATGGCAACCACTCAGATCCGTGCAAAAGCCGCCGGAACTGTTTTGGAAATTCCTGTGAAAGTGGGAAGCCAGGTGATTGAAGCTAACTCCTTCAATGCCGGAACTACAATCTGTTCTATTGCTGATCTTAATTCTTTGATTTTTAAAGGTGACATTGATGAAGCCCAAGCCGGAAAACTGAAGCAAGGAATGGATATGAATGTTGTAATCGGTGCTTTGCAGAACAAAAAATTCCCAGGTAAAGTAACGTTGATTGCGCCAAAAGGAAAAGAGGAAAGCGGTACAATTAAATTTGCTGTGGAAGGTGATGTTTTCAACAAAACCGGAGAATACATCAGAGCGGGATTCAGTGCTAATGGTGAGATTTTGCTGAGCTCTCAGAAAAATGCTTTACTTTTAGATGAGTCATTGATTCAGTACGAAAAAGGGAGTAACAAATCTTTCGTAGAAGTAAAACAGCCTAACGGAAGTTTCAAGAAAACTTATGTTAAATTAGGCGCCAGTGATGGTATTAATGTCCAGATCCTTTCCGGAATCGATAAAAATGCTGAAGTAAAAGTTTGGAATCCTTCTGATAAAGATAAGGAAGAGCTGAAAGACAAAAAGAAATAATAGACCTTTAATTATAATTGTTAAAAGAATCCGTCTCACTGTAAAAGCGAGACGGATTTTTTATAGACGTATACTTAATAATTTGTTATAGGTAATAGTACTAAAATGAGAAATCAAAAAGTCAAACTAAGGAGAGTTCAGTATATAAAAAACCTGCATATAACTTTGCAGGTTTTTAAATTTTATTGGGATAAATTATTACATTGGTGGTATATCATCCCCTCCATTGCTATTGGCATTAATATCTTTCTTCTTCTTCGGTTGTTCAACTTTTTCACCTTGTTTGAAACGATAAGTCAGAGATAGAGAAAACTGTCTCGGGTTCCATTGCATATACATGTCTCGAGTGTAGTTCGGACCGTAGTTGGTAGCTTCTCTGGCTCTGGTATTGAAAATATCCTGGATATTGAATGCTAATGTTCCATTTCCTTTCCAGATTGTTTTTGTTGCACCAAGATTAAAGAAGTAAATGGATTTTTGATCTACACTTGCGTTCTTTTGTCCACCTCTGAAATTAGACTGCACCTGAATGCTAAATGTCTTGTCAATTTTAAATGTATTTGCTAATCTGGCTCTTGAAGAGAAACCATTTCCATCATAAGATTGGACTAAAACTCCACTTACATATAAGTCACCTCTCGTTCTATAGCCAAATAAATCAATATTCCCCATAATCTTCCACCATGAAAACGGATCGTAGGTTCCATTGAAATCTAGACCATAGCGGTCTTCGCTTCCAACATTATTAGGGCCTAGAGTAAATGCTCCAGGATCTGTTATATCTTGTATAATAGCAAATTGAATATTGTCTTTTTCTTTCCTATAATATAATGTTGGGTTAATTGTAACTTTACTTTTTGAGAGATTGTATCCTAATTCAAATGAATCGATGTAGGATGGATTCAAATCCGGATTTCCTTGGAAAACATTTCTAACGTCATTCGGAGATGAAATCGGAATAAGGAAAAATGATCTTGGCCTATCAATTCTTCTGGAATAGTTTAATAAAAGCTGATTGTTTTTTGCAAAATCATAGCTTAAGAAGATACTTGGAAAAAGATTGTTATAATTCTTCTTTTTATTAGTAATGATACCTGTATCAACGTCTGGTTGTAGCAAGTCCCTGTAAGGATAGCTGAAGCTTATATTTGAAAGTTCATCTCTTAATCCTAATTGGTAGGAAAACGCACCTATTTTACTTTTGAATTGAAGATAGAATGCATTGAAGGTTTCAGTATAATTTGCAAGTCCTGTAAATCTGCCCAATACAGAAGGTTCCGATTCATCCTTAAGCCGTCTTTGTGTAAAGAAATCATAATCATTATTATTATGATCCAGTCTGTAACCAGCATTGAATAACGAATTCTCACCAATTGGTAGCTCATAATCTAACTTTGCTATTATAGACTTGTTTTCAGTTTTGGTCTTGGAATTTGTTAAAGAACTGAAAACACCGTTATCAGTTGCAGTGATTTTAGAATCATTACTTGACTGATTTCTTTGGAGACTTAATGATAACGAAACATTTTGGCCTTTATCATCAAATTTATGATCAATGCCAAAGTCTCCTTGCATTCCAGTATTTGTGTTTCGGCCAATCGCATTTCGGGATGTAAAATCTACAATGCCATCTCTATTATAATTAATATAATCTATAGGATTATTACTATCATTCTCAAAAGTTCGAATAGTTCCACTCAAGTTAATAGACGTGTTTGGAGAAATATCATAAACAGTTCCCAAATTAGCATTGTAATTATTGGATTTTGTTTTATTGATACTATTTTGATTAAAGGAAAATAAATCTCCGGATGTGTAATTCGTTGTTGATCTGTTTGTATTTTTGTTCTCCTGATAACCACCGCCACCGTTTAGAAACCAGCTCCAGTTTCCTTTTTTCCAGCTTAAGTTTGTATTAAGGTTGGTACGGGGAAGATATCCTAAAGTTCCAATAACACTTCCGTTAAAACCAAGTTTTGTTGTTTTTTTCAGGATAATATTAAGAATACCGGCCGTTCCTGAGGCATCAAATTTAGCAGATGGATTTGTAATTACTTCAATCCTGTCTATCTGATCCGCAGGTATAGCCTGCAAAGCGTTGGCTCCATCATCAATTCCTAAAAGAGCTGAAGGCTTTCCGTTGATCAAAAACCTTACGTTGGAACTTCCTCTCATAGATACTGTTCCATCCGTATCTACTGAAACCGAAGGTACATTCTGTAAGACATCTTGTAAATTTCCCCCAATTGCAGTTAAATCACTTTTTACATCATAAGTCTTTTTATCCAGCTCCACCTTATAAGGTTTTGTGGAAGTTGCAGTGATTGTTACACCTTGGATATCGGTTGTATTATTAAGGTTGGCTTTTCCGTCAGAAACAATAACGAAAGGCGCAATGGCTCCAGCTTTTTCAACTCTGATGGTTTGGGTGAATTTTTTGTAATCAACCGCTTCAATGCTTACGTCATAGCTTCCTGGAGCCAAATCTAATTTATAGTTTCCGTCAGCATCTGCCAATGCAGCATCACTCAATTTAGAATTTTGTTGATTTTTAAAAGTTATGGATGCATATCCAACACCACCATTTGCGTCTTTTACATTTCCAGAAATAGTCATCTTCTGCTGTGCCATAATAAAGCTTGCAGCACCGACTGTCAGTGCCAGCCCAAAGATTTTTTTCTGAATTACATTTACAATTTCCGTTCGTTCCATTATTGTTTATTTTCGCTTTTTGCTCTTTATTTTATTTGTCTGCTGTCCAGCCAGTCTTGGTACGCTTTCGCATTTCTGGCGTGTTCCGCATCATTATCCGTGAATTTATGATAACCGGGTCTTGCCGGGTCTGCGCACATAAAGATGTAGTTGTTCTTTTCTGCATCTAAAACAGCGTTCAGGGAGTTTTTATCTACGATGCATATTGGTCCCGGCGGAATGCCTTTGTTTGCATAGGTATTATAAGGGGAAGGCTCTTTCAGGTATTTATAATAGACCCGTTTGATTTTCTGGGTGAAGTTGTTAGCTTTGTTCACAGCGTAGATCACAGTCGGGTCACTTTGGAGCTTCATTCCTTTTTTATAGCGGTTGATATAAAGCCCGGCAACTGTTTTCTGCTCATCAGGTTTGCCCCCTGTTTCTTTATAGACCAGCGATGCGAGAGCATAGATTTGATCTCTTGTCAATCCGGATTGTTTTTCTTTTTCGATTCTCTCGGCGGTCCAAAAATCTTTGTAATCTGATTCGAATTTCTCAAAGAATTCTTTTGGCGTTACCGTCCAGAAAAAATCGTAGGTGTTGTTAAAGAAATATTTTTTAAGGTCTTCAGCATTCTTATAGCCTTTCTTAACAGCAATTTCATCTAGTTTTTTGACAAACTTTGCAGAATCTATTTCTGTTTTTTTAGTAACTCTTCCCACCATTTGGTACACATCGTCAAAGTCCTTGATTCTGAAAGAATTTGGAGTCTGATTGCCGGCGATGATCATATTCGTGATTTCGCGGTTGTTCATTCCGGATTTCAGTTCGTATCGGCCGGGTTTGTAATTGTCTTTAAGGTTTTTATCGTCAGCAATACTTGCAAAATTGTCCTGATTCTTGATAAATGGAGAGATTGAATCCAGAACTTGCTTATAAGAAGAATGATGCGGAATCAAAACAAATCCTTCTTTTTCTACATTATTTCCAAGATATTTATTGTAAAATCTCAATCCAAAGAAACCCAGGATTGCCACAAATACAACAGATATGATAAGAATTATTTTTTTCATAGTTTTGAAATCTCAGGCTTTTACAAATTAATATTTCCTTTAAAAACCTGAACCGCAGGGCCTTCCAGCCAAATGTTTTTGAATCCGTCTCCATTTTTTTCGGCATAAACTTTCAAGTTGCCGCCCATTACTTTAATTCCAACAAACGTTTGATTATTATTTTTCATAAAAGTTAAAGCTGCAGCCGTAACTCCGGTTCCACAACTGTAGGTTTCATCCTCGACACCACGTTCATAGGTTCTCACAAAAAGTTCTTTGTCAGACAATTTTTCTACGAAGTTAACATTGATTCCTTCCTGCTTATAAGTTTCAGAATTTCGGATTTCGTTACCGTTTTTGTAAACATTATAATTATTTAACATTTCTACGTACTTAACATAATGTGGCGATCCTGTATTCAGAACAAAATCATTTCCATCCGTATGAATGTTGTTGACATCGCCCATTTTCAATTTTACAGTGCCGTTTTTTATTTCCGCTTCGTGGATTCCGTCAATAGCAATGAAAGTCGTTTTATCCTCGATCATATCCAGAAAATGAGCAAAGGCAACAGAGCAGCGTGCCCCGTTTCCACAAAAACTTTTGGACCCGTCAGAATTATAATAATCTACTTCAAAATCAACACTTTCTGCGGAATTGATTTTAATTAATCCATCTGCACCAATGCCAAATCTGCGGTCGCAAAGTTTTTGTATGTTTTCGATAGAAAGATCATCCCATTCTCCTAAACGGTTGTCTATCATTACAAAATCATTTCCTGTTCCTTGATATTTATAAAATTTCATTATTTATTTGTCTGATTTTTAAATATTTATTTTGATTTTTCTAATCCAAAATCAAGCCAGTAAAAATACTCAATTTATAAGGATTACAATCTTGATATTTGTTATTTAAATTCGCTCTAAATCTCAAAAGAGTTGGAATCAAAATAATAGAATTTCTCAATCTCTCGATATTAATAATTTTTAATAATATATAGCTATCTTTGTTCATTGAAAATGAAGGAAGAACAGTTACTCGCTCTCATTATAAAAGCCAGGGATAAAGATCAAAAGGCTCAGACACAACTCATCAATATGTTTTGGGTTGATGTTTTTTCTTTTGTGATGAATAGGGTAAAGGATGAAAATGATGCTGATGAGATTACGGTTTCGGTCTTTTCAAAAGTTCTTAACAAGCTGGATTTATTTGATCCTAATTTTCAATTCAAAACCTGGATTCTGACAATTGCTCAAAATACAATCATTGATTTCTGGAGAAGAAAAAACAGAGAGAATGAAGATGCAAGTGACGGATTGGAGAATGTAAAGAACGAATTTGCAAGATCGCCGGAAGAACTGATGATTTCTGAAGAAGACCAACAGAAAATCATCAAAATCATAGAAACAATGGATGCTAAAAATCAGGATATTATTCGTCTGAGATTTTTTGAAGAAAAGAGCATCAAAGAAATAGCGGAAGAACTCAATCTTTCCGTAGCCAACACAAAAGTAAGGATAATGAGAGCTAAGAAAATCCTGGCCGAATTATTAAAAGAAGACGAAACAGATTTTTAATTTCAAAAAATCAAAATGGAAGAAACAGTGACTCAAAAACCCAAATGGATTCGTGTAAAATTGCCAACAGGTAAGAATTATCGCGAGCTAAGAAATTTGGTTGATAAATATAAACTTAACACGATTTGCCAAAGTGGAAGCTGTCCGAATATGGGCGAATGTTGGGGCGAAGGAACGGCAACATTTATGATTCTGGGAAATATCTGTACCAGAAGTTGTGGTTTCTGTGGCGTGAAAACCGGGAAACCAATGGATGTCAATTGGGACGAACCGGAAAAAGTAGCACGTTCTATCAAATTAATGAAAATCAAACATGCGGTTTTGACTTCGGTTGACAGAGATGATTTGAAAGATATGGGTTCGATTCTTTGGGCAGAAACAGTGAATGCTGTTCGCCGTATTTCTCCCGGAACAACTATGGAAACGCTGATTCCGGATTTCCAGGGTGTGACAAAACACATCGATAGATTGGTAGAAGTTGCTCCGGAAGTGATTTCCCACAATATGGAAACAGTAAAACGTCTGACAAGAGAGGTGAGAATCCAGGCAAAATATGAACGTAGCTTGGAGGTTTTAAGATATCTGAAAGAAGCAGGACAAAACCGTACAAAAACCGGTGTGATGCTTGGTTTAGGTGAAACAAAAGATGAAGTGTTCCAAACGATCGAAGATATCAGAAATGCTAATGTAGATGTGATTACATTAGGTCAATATCTTCAGCCGACTAAAAAACATCTTCCTGTTCAGAGATTTATCTCTCCGGAAGAATTTGATGAATATGGAGATTTTGCAAGAAATTTAGGATTCCGTCACGTGGAAAGCTCACCTTTGGTAAGAAGCTCTTATCACGCAGAGAAACATATTCACTAAGAATTTACTTCATATACAAAATAAAAAAAGACTCCTATATGGAGTCTTTTACTTTTGGTTCCACTGGCTGTACTTTATCAGTTTGGTTCATCTGTTCTACTTGTTGCGGAATAAACATCATATACGCAAAATATCCTAAAAGGAATAAAACGACAATAATGATAATTGCCATCATGGGACCTTTGTTGGTCTCACTGTCAGGTTTTGGAATATCTGGTCTCATAATTTATTTTTATTGATAATATATCAAAACTGATGCCTTGTTGTTTTTAATTTTTCAGGATATTAGTAACTGTGAGTGTATTTGTTTTTATTAATGAAAAATTAAGGGTTTGATTTTGAATTTTTATGATTATTTGAAATTAACCCCATATATTTGCAGGGTTAAATTCAAAATATATGAAAATTGAAAAACGTTGGGTGATTTCATTTGTGATAATTAGTCTCATTTCAATTGCGGCATTATTCTGGCCGGAACAAACTTCTTTGCCAAAACCCGGGACTTTTCTAAAAGAGGATAATATTGTAGGTTCTGATGTAGCCTGGATCCTTGCTTCTTCCGGATTAGTTTTGCTAATGACACCAGGTCTTTCTTTCTTTTATGGCGGAATGGTTGGGAAAAAGAATGTCATTTCTACGATGTTGCAAAGTTTTATTGCCCTCGGTGTGATTAGTATTCTTTGGGTTGTTGTTGGATTCAGTTTGTCGTTTGGCGATTCAATTGGGATTAAGATTAATGGCGAGCATTATGGATTGATAGGGAATCCCGGTTCATATCTGTTTTTTAACAATGTTGGTGTTTTGCCCCACAGTCAGATGGCTTCAACCATTCCTTTTATTTTGTTCGCATTATTTCAAATGAAATTTGCGGTGATTACTCCGGCTTTGATAACCGGTTCATTTGCAGAGAGAGTAAGATTTATTTCTTACTTGCTGTTTATGGTTTTATTCAGTTTGATTATCTATACACCGCTTTGTCACATGGTTTGGCATCCGGACGGCTTGTTAAATAAATATTTCGGAGTGAAAGATTTTGCGGGAGGAACTGTCGTTCACATGAGTGCAGGATTCGCTGCTTTGGCCGGAGCTATGATGATTGGAAAACGAAAAAATCCGCACCACGAACCCTCTAATATTCCGTTTGTGATATTAGGAACTGGAATGCTTTGGTTTGGTTGGTTTGGTTTCAATGCTGGTTCAGCTTTATCAGCTAATGCAACAGCGGCAATGGCATTTGGAACAACAACGGTTGCTTCTGCAACAGCAATGCTGACCTGGATCTTCTTTGACAGGATGAACGGAAGAAAAGTGTCTGCTCTAGGAGCTTGTATCGGCGCGGTTGTTGGTTTGGTCGCCATTACGCCTGCTGCTGGTTTTGTGACAATTCCTCACGCCATTTTCATAGGTTTCATTTCAGCGATTGTCTCCAATATGATGTGCAATTGGAAAAAACTGAAAAAAGTAGATGACACTTTGGATGTTTTCGCCTGTCACGGCGTTGGCGGAATTATGGGAATGATTCTCACAGCAATTCTAGCTCAAGGCGAAAACGCAAGTCTTCTTCATGGCGGATTTGAAGTGTTTGCACATCATATGATGGCGCTGGTTTTGGTTTCCGCATTTACATTTTTAGGATCTCTGATTTTATATAAATTAACGGATATGATAATTCCTTTGAGAGTTGCGGAAGATTCAGAAAATATCGGTCTGGATTTATCACAGCATGATGAAAGCTGCATTTAATTAGAAATTTGATTTTGATATGAAGAGAGCCTCGTTTGTTTTTTTAACAGCGAGGTTTTTTATTGATGAGAAATTACTTAAAATAATTCTTAATTTTATGCCATAAATACAACTTAATTCCGCCAAAAAATCTCTAAATTCGTGTCTTAAAATTTTTAAGATGACGAAATTTGGTGTGGATGCGGCCAGTTTTTATGTGCCTTCTTTATATTTAGAAATCAAGGACCTTGCAGAGAAAAGAGGAATAGAACCAGCAAAATTGGAAAAAGGTTTGGGGTTGCATAAAATGGCTTTACCCGATGTTCATGAGGATGCCGCAACTTTTGCCGCAGAAGCTTTACTTAAATTAATAAAAGATTATAACATCAATCCGAAAGAAATCTCAAGAGTTTATCTGGGAACAGAAAGTGCTTTGGATGCTGCAAAACCAACAGCAACTTACGCCGTTCAGATGGTGGAAGAATTGCTAAGTGGCGAATTTGGAGAAAGAAGCTTCAAAAACTGTGATGTTGTTGATATGACTTTTGCTTGTGTAGGTGGAGTTGATGCACTTCATAATTCTTTGGATTTTGTAAGAGCTAATCCTTTGAAAAAAGCAATTGTCATCGCCAGTGATTATGCAAAATATGAGTTGGCGTCGTCCGGAGAATATACGCAGGGTGGAGGAGCAGTGGCACTTTTGGTTTCTGCCAATCCGAGATTGATTGAGATTGATAATAATTGGGGGGTTGCAACGGAAAGCGTTTTCGACTTCTTCAAACCGAGACGTCATCATTCTAAATCTGAATTGAATTCAGCTCCGGAAAACTATCCGGACAAGATCGAAGTTTTTACAGATGAGCCGGTTTTTGATGGTCAGTATTCCAATCAATGTTATCAGGACAGAATCCGTGAAGCTTACCAACATTATAAAGAGCAGACTTTTACAGTGAGACCTTACGAAGATTGGAGGTATCTGATTTTCCATTTGCCTTATGCTTTCCACGGAAAAAGGGTTTTTACCGAGATTTATAGTTTAGAAAATCATCTTGATTTTTCTGATGCCGAGAAGCAAAAAGCGATTGCAAAATCCGAAGATTATATCAACTTCATCAATGAAAAAATTGAGAAATCTCAAAGGGCTTCTTCTGAAATTGGTAATATGTACACAGCTTCCATTTTTATGGCGCTGTTGTCTGCACTACAAACTTCGTTTAATGATAATGAAGATTTAACAGAAAAAGAAATTGGCTTCCTGGCTTACGGAAGTGGCTCAAAATCAAAAGTTTTTGTAGGGAAAATTTCTCCTGAATGGAAATCTGTTGTAGAAAAATGGAATGTTTTCGAAAGCCTGAAAAACAGATTAGCAATTGATTTCGAAACTTATGAAAAATTGCATCGCAAACAATTAGATTCTTCTGTTAATCCAAATTATAAAGGATTCGGATTGACAAGAGTTGAAAAAGAAAGTCCGGTTTTGAAAGGTGCGAGATATTATTCCTATCAAAACTAAAAATTCCTTAGGCAGAATATCAAAAATCGAAGACGAGCAAATATCAATCTGCTCGTCTTCTTTTTGAAAATATCTATAACTAACTATTATATTCAATTTAAAATAACTTCTTGGTCTGAAAGATTTTAGGAGTAACACCTTCCATTTGTTTAAAAACCCGGATAAAGTAGTTGGTGTCAGAAAAACCTGTGCTAAAAGCGGTTTCACTTACAGAATTATTCTGGATCAACAATTCTTTTGCTTTCTTAATTCTCTCCTGGGTGATATATTCGTTTGGAGAGAGTCCTAATTCTTCTTTAAACATCTTGAAAAAGTTAGATTTACTCACATAAGCCATTTTCGCAATGGTATCGATGGATAATTTTTGATGCAGATTTTTCTTGATATAATCTGCAACAAAACCTATTCTCGATTTATTTTTCAGGGTGTTTTTCTCAACCAGGTTTCTTGCCTGTGTTTGCATCAGCCTGATCAAAAGTTCCTTCAAAGCAAAATCTGCAATAACATCTTTATAAGAATTGTCATCCATTGCAATCCTCATAATATTATTGGTTGCAGAAGCTAAAGCTTTGCTGTTAAGCAGGTAAAATTCATCCAGGGAAATATTCCATTGAGAAGCGTCGTCCACTTTTTTTGAATTGAAGTTCAATAAGTCAAGCGATTCCTGCACAAATTCCGGGTTCAGGGTCAAAGAAATACATTGTGAAACATCTTTGTCAGCGTCCGGAAAATCAATAATCATGGTTTCTCCAGGAGCAACCAAAACACTTTCACCGGGAAGATATTCAAAATAGCTGGTCTTATCTTGAAGCTTCATCCATTTCTTTCCTCTCAACATCCCTGTAAACGCCAAATGCTCAAAGTGCAGTTTTACATCATATGCACTTTGATGTGTCTCATAGATACTGAATTCACAATTATTTAAACTGAACTTGGTCTGGTTTTCTACCAATGTGCTCAGTTGATGTTCCTGTGTCAGATCAGGTTTGTTAAGATGAAAATGATTAGGATGCATTGCTCAAGATTTTTATAACATCTTGTCTTTCAAATATAACAAAATTTAAAATACGATTGATATAAATTTTTCATAACAAACTATAAAGAATTATAAATAGAGAATTATCCTATTTTTTTGGAGAATTGTGCTAGTCTGTTTGTTTAATATCAGGTTAACTTAGTCTTAATCAAACGTTAACTGATTATTAATTAAAAAAACAGATATTATGAGTACAACAGTAGAAAAACAAAATTCGACTACTTTAGCCTGGCCAGAGTTTAAAACAAAGTACGATAATTACATTGACGGAAAATTTGTTGCATCCGCAAGCGGGCAATATTTTGATGTCGTTTCTCCCATTAATGGAAAAGTATTTACACAGGCGGCCCATTCTAACAAAGAAGATTTGGAAAATGCTGTAAATGCCGCAACAGAAGCTTTCAAAACTTGGAAAGACACATCTCCAACAGAAAGAAGTATTATTCTAAACAAAATCGCCGATAGGATCGAGGAAAATCTCGAATACATCGCAACAGTCGAAACGATCGATAATGGAAAAGCGGTAAGAGAAACTCTGGCTGCGGATATTCCTTTAGCGATTGACCATTTCAGATATTTTGCTTCGGTTATCAGAGCGGAAGAAGGTTCACATAATGAATTGGATAAGGACACCGTTTCATTAATCGTTCACGAACCGCTTGGCGTCATTGCGCAAATCATCCCTTGGAATTTTCCAATCCTGATGGCTGTTTGGAAGTTAGCTCCGGCTTTGGCTGCAGGTAACTGTGTCGTTCTGAAACCAGCAGAAAGTACACCAATTTCTATTATGGTTTTGATGGAATTGATTGGAGATTTGCTTCCGGCAGGAGTTGTAAACATCGTGAATGGTTTCGGCGCAGAATTAGGAAGAGCTTTGGTAACCAATCCAAAGGTAAACAAAGCCGCTTTCACTGGTTCTACAGCAACTGGACGTCTGGTAATGCAATATGCAACAGAAAATATCATTCCTGTGACGTTGGAATTGGGAGGAAAATCGCCTAATATTTTCTTCAATTCAGTGATGGATGCAGATGACGAATTCTTGGATAAAGCCATCGAAGGTGCAGTTCTTTTTGCATTGAATCAAGGCGAGATTTGTACTTGTCCGTCAAGATTATTGGTTCAGGAAGATATCGCAGATGCTTTCATCGCAAAAGTAATCGAAAGAACCGAAGCCATCAAAGTCGGAAATCCTTTAGATAAAACCGTGATGATGGGTGCGCAGGCTTCTAAAATCCAGAAAGATAAAATCGAAGGTTATTTGAAACTCGGTAAAGAAGAAGGAGCAGAAGTGTTGACTGGTGGAGAAGCCAATCACATCGAAGGATTGGAAGGCGGTTACTACATCAAGCCAACCATTTTCAAAGGCAACAACAGGATGAGAATCTTCCAGGAAGAGATTTTTGGCCCGGTGTTGGCGTTCACGACTTTCAAAGATGAAGCGGAAGCTTTAGAGATTGCCAATGATACTATTTATGGTCTTGGAGCCGGCGTTTGGACTAGAGATGCGCATCAGTTGTATCAGATTCCTCGTCACGTGCAAGCGGGTAGAGTTTGGGTCAATCAGTATCACGCCTATCCTGCTGGCGCTCCTTTTGGAGGTTACAAGCAATCAGGCGTTGGAAGAGAAAATCACAAAATGATGCTCGACCACTACCGTCAAACCAAAAATATGTTGATATCCTACAACAAAAACAAATTAGGATTCTTCTAACCGATTAAAATTATTTTTCTCGTTGATTTTACAGATTATCATATTATAAGTTATTAAATCAGCTTGATTTGCCTAATCAGCGAGAAACTATAAAAATAGTTGTGTTTTTTAAGGGCGTGCCCGCTTGCCTTGGCTAAGTCCAGGGCGGCGGTCGGGCTTTCCAGGGCTCCTCCGCCTCTGGCGGATCCGGTGCTCCGCTGCGCTCCGCACTCTCGCCTGCGGCGAGACCCTTACAATCCCTCACGCAAATGACACATTGAATAGAAATTTGGAACATCAAATAACAATAAAAACAACAATAATTAACCATTTAAAAAGTAAATTATGATTCCAAAAACAATGAAAGCGGCCGTTGTACAAGGTTACGGACAGCCATTGAAAATTATGGAAGTTCCGGTAAGAGAGCCCGGACGTTATGAAGTATTAGTAAAAGTAATGGCCTGTGGTGTCTGCCATACAGACTTACACGCTGTGGACGGTGACTGGCCTGCAAAACCAAAGATGCCCTTGATCCCTGGACATGAGGGTGTAGGTATTGTGGTAGCCTGCGGTCCGGAAGCGATGGTGAAAGAGGGCGATGCAGTTGGCGTTCCTTGGTTGTATTCGGCTTGTGGATGCTGCGATTACTGTATCACGGGTTGGGAAACATTGTGTGAAGCTCAGCAAAACGGAGGTTATAGCGTAGATGGCGGATTTGCAGAATATGTGATTGCAGATTCCAGATATGTGGGACATTTGAAAGATAATGTGAACTTTCTGGAAATCGCGCCTATTCTTTGCGCTGGTGTAACTGTCTATAAAGGTCTTAAAGAAACCGAAACAAAACCAGGTGAATGGGTTGCCATTTCCGGAATTGGTGGATTAGGACACGTTGCTGTACAGTATGCAAAAGCAATGGGAATGCATGTTGCAGCAATCGATGTTGCAAATGATAAATTGGAACTGGCGAAAAAACTAGGCGCAGACTTGGTTGTGAATGCAAAAGAAACTGATCCTGGAACTTATCTTCACAAAGAAGTCGGAGGGATGCACGGTGCCTTGATTACCGCTGTTTCTCCAATTGCTTTTAAGCAGGGGATAGATGTTCTAAGAAGAAAAGGGACTATTGCACTCAATGGATTGCCGCCAGGCTCTTTTGAACTCCCGATTTTCGAAACCGTTCTTAAGAGAATTACGGTGAGAGGTTCTATTGTTGGAACCAGAAAAGATCTTCAGGAAGCGCTTGATTTTGCCAACGAAGGTTTGGTAAAAGCTACCGTTACTTCTGCAAAATTGGAAGATATCAATGATGTTTTTGACAAGATGAAGGCAGGACAAATCGACGGGCGTATCGTTCTGGACATCGCTGGACAAAATTAATTTATTGTTATTTGTGTTTTTGAGCCCGGCAGATTTTGTTTGTCGGGTTTTTAATTAAATTTAATAAGGAATATTTTTATAATCGCAGAGGCGCAAAATGGTTAATTTATTGATGCTTTTAAGTCGCAAAGTATTCGAATGGTATAATGAATCTTCGATTTTTGCGGCTTGAAACAATTTAATAGACAAATTAAAATTGCGCCTTTGCGTTTAGAATAATAATTTAAAAAAAATATGGAAACCAAAGATAAAATCGCAAGACTTTCCGTAACCGAAAAAGCTTTGGAAGTGATTTGGGAACTGGAAAAAAAACACGGGGAGCTGATGTTCTATCAGGCCGGTGGCTGTTGCGAAGGGACACAGCCGCAATGTTTCGAGAAAGGTGGTTATTTCCCAAGAATGAATGACGCCATGATTGGAACCATCAATGGACACGAGTTCTGGATAGATCGCGACCTCTTCGAATATTGGAAATATTCTCATTTCACTCTGGATGTTCTGGACGGATGGGGACCTGGCGGATTTTCTTTGGAAACGCCTTTGGGCAAAACCTTCAAAGTTCATTATCGATTGTTTACGCCGGAAGAACTGGAAAATCTGGAGCCTGTGAAGCGAAGTGAATAAACGACGAATTGCCAACTAGCCCCGATGGAAGCGGCATCCTTTTTTTGTTTTCTGATTCTCATTTCTATCGGATTGACAAATGTTGTGAAAACAAAAAAGATATAGTGGACAGTGGGATAAAGGTCCTAAAAATATTTAAACAACTTCCGTTTTAACAAATTTGGAAACAATCATACTTGCAAGAATATTACCAACCGAGTTGAGAACAGTTGCTGGTGGGTCTACCAAAGTTCCGATAATAATAACTGCGGGGACAACATCGGGCGGGATTTTGTAAACCGAGATCATTAGCATCTCGCCAATATAGCCGCCATTTGGGATTCCGCCGGCGACGGCGCTTACGAAAACTGTGATTCCGAGAGCCATTATGAGATTCATTGGTTCGAAGAAGTTCCAGCCAAGTAATTGGAAAGCAACATAAATCTTGATAATCGAAGAAATCGACGAACCGTTTTTATGAATCGTAGTTCCAATGGGAATTACAACGTTGGCGATTGAAGCAGGAACGCCCATTCTTTTGGCAGCCTCAATCGCAACAGGCATTGTCGCCAGACTGCTACACGTACTGATAGCAGTTGCAGTTGGTAAAAGACTTTCTTTCCAAAAAGCTTTTACGCCATTTCCTGATTTCCAAATAAAAGCATAAAGACTAAAAAATACGATGAAGTAAATAGTTCCGGCGATGTAATATAACCCTAAAGGTTTGGCATAAAATCCGAAAAGCTGAGGTCCGATGGTTCCTACTTGATAAGCGAAATAAGCACCTAATCCAATTGGAGCGACTTTCATTATCAATAACAAAAGCTGTTTCATTACTTCGTTGCCAGAAAGGATGAAGTTTTGGAATAGTTTTCCTTTTTCTCCCGACTTTCTGATGGATATTCCTACTAAAAACGAAAATACCAGCAATGCTAACATATTCTGTCTCGAGAACAAATGATAAAACTCACTGACAGTGAAGAATCCTACAATCTGGTCATTGATATTGGCATTATTCTGGAGATTTTCTGATATAGTTTCGCTGATGTTTTTCGGAGTTTCGGTTGGAAAAAAATAGACCATTATGATACAAAACGTGGCCGAAATCAAAATGAAACTTAAAAAAGTCAAAGCCATTGTTCCGATGATTTTGCCCAGTTGATTTTGTTGTTCGATGCCGGAAATGGCTGAAACAATCGCAAAAAACACCAATGGAATTACCGTTACGAATAGCAAATTCAAGAAAATGTCGCCAATAGGTTTCAGATAAGTCACGAAGCCAGGAGCGAAAATCCCAACAAGACTCCCGATGAAAATCCCGATGAGAAGCAGAATAATGTTGCTGTAGTTGTTCCAGAAAGACGATTTCATTTCCCAATTTTAACCAAAGATAATTAATTCTTAACCACAAAAGAAACAAAAGAAAGTAAAGGTTGACAAAAGCTTTTGTTACTTTTGTGGTTTAACAAAAACTTTTTATTTTGACTTAAGTAATAGAATTATTTCCGAGATTTGTCTCTATGAAAACAGCAGTTCTGATTACTATCGGCGACGAAATCCTATCGGGAAATACCGTTGATACCAACTCCAATTTTATTGCAACGCAGCTCAAAGAAATTGGAATAAAAGTGCTTTCTATTTTTACAATTCCGGACGAGGAGCAGGCGATTATTTCCACTTTAGGAATGGCTTTTGAAATGGCTGACGTGGTTTTTACAACCGGCGGATTGGGACCAACGAAAGACGATATTACCAAAAAAGCTTACGCCAATTTCTTCGAAGATGAAATGATTTTCTCTGACGAAATATATGAACATCTAAGGGTTTACCTCGAAAAAAGAAAACGGCTCTGGATTCTGGAACATAACAAAGACCAGGCAATGGTTTTGTTCAAAGCAAAGATTTTTCTCAACTATTTCGGAACGGCACCTTGTATGGTTTTGGAGAAAAATGGAACTTATTGCTTCAGTTTGCCGGGTGTTCCCTACGAGGTAAAACCTTTGGTTAAAGACCAGATCATTCCTTTCCTGAAAGAAAAATTATCACTTGACCATATCGTAACCAGAATAGTTTCTGTGGTTGATATCCCGGAAAGTATTTTGTCAGAAACGATTGAAGAATGGGAATTTGCTTTACCAAAACACATCAGCTTATCTTACCTGCCAGTTGGAACAAGAGTGAAATTGAGATTGACAGCTTCCGGAACTTCTCAGGAATTGCTGAATGCAGAACTGGAAAACGAAATCACAAAGCTGTTTCCTTTAATCGGAGAAAATATCATTGCTACACAGGAAGATAAAATCGAAAAAATCCTTGGCGAATTATTAGCGGATAAACAACTGACAATTTCCATTGCGGAAAGTTGCACAGGCGGAGAATTAGCTCATTTGATAACGTCGGTTTCCGGAAGTTCTAATTACTTTCTGGGAAGTGTTGTGACTTATGCCACCCAAATGAAAATCGACATTTTGAATGTCAATCCCAAAACGGTTGAAGAATTCACGGTCGTAAGTGAACAAGTTGCTTCTGAAATGGCAATCGGTTGTCAGGATTTATTCAAAACCAATATTGCAGTTTCTACAACTGGCGTTGCTGGCCCATCAAAAGGCGAAGATGGAAAAGATGTCGGAACGGTTTTTTATACGATTAGAATCGGAAATGAAGAAGTAACTTCTAAGTTATTTCTGCCACATTTGGAACGGCTGGATTTTATGCATTTTGTTTCGCAAAAAGTAATTCAGGACATTGTTTCTTTATTGATCAAAAAATAAAAAAAGACAGCTCAAAGGCTGTCTTTCTAATATCTGATTTCTATTTCAAAATTTCTTTCAAAAAAGTCAAAGTGTGATTCCAGGCGCGTTTTGCCATTACTTCATTATAATCCGCAGATTCCGGACTGGTGAATGTGTGTTTTGAATTGGCGTAGGTGATGATTTGAAAATCCGTTTTTCCGTTTTTAAGTTCAGCAATCAGATTGGTCATATCTTCAGGTTTTACGCTTTCGTCATCGGCAGGATTCTCTACCAAAACTTTGGTTTTTATAGGGACGTTTACTCGATCGTTGGCTTTTGCCAATCCACCGTGGATAGAGACAACGCCAGCTACTGGAAACCCAGCTCTGGCAGTTTCCAAAGCACCGGTTCCACCAAAACAATAACCAATGACCGCAATTCTTTCAGGATTTGTACCTTGTTTTTTCATTTCTTCCAAAGCAACAGAAATCCTTTGCTGATAAGCTTTGTAATCCTGCTTGTATTGTCCTGCGATTTTTGCAGCTGCAGCGTTGTCAGAAGGAATGTTTCCTTCGCCATAGATGTCGGCCACAAACGCAATATAACCTTGCTTTTCTAATTCGATTGCAGCATTTTTTGCTTCATTGTCGATGCCTTTCCAGGCGGGTAAAATCAAAACTCCGGGAAGTTTTTTTCCTGTATTGGAAGTTACTAATCCATTCAGTTTTTGGTTTCCGTCTTTATAAGGCACGGATTTTAATTGCTGAGCTATTCCGGTCTGGATGCCTAACAATACTGTTAATAATGTTAATGTAATTTTCATAATATTCTTTATTATTGATTTGATTTTGATTTAAATGTTTTGAAGATATTCATCAAAAATACGATTAAACTAAAGATGACCAATTGTAACCCGACATAATGCCAGCCGCCGAGTTCCCAGCACTTCAAACCGATAAATGTTCCGATAGCGCCGCCGGCAAAATAGGAAGTCATATAAATGGTGTTGATTCGGCTATTCGCTTTTTGGTCTAATCTGTAAATCAATGCAACGTTTGTCACCTGAATGGATTGAACACCAACATCGATAAAAATAACAGCTAAAATAATTGATATCAAATAATTTGGAAAAAGAAAGATAATAACTGAGCCCGCCAACAAAATAATACTTGCAATCAGTTGTGTTTTGCCGGAACCGCCTTTATCAGACGCTTTTCCAATCATTGGTGCAACTAGTGCGCCTGCAATTCCCAGCATTCCGAAAAGTCCGATGGTGTCAGAACTGTATTGGTAAGGTTTTTCGACTAAAAGAAATGTCAAAGTCGTCCAGAATGAACAAAAAATAGAAAATGCAATTCCACCCATCAACGCTAATAATCTCAGTTGTGGAAATCTTTTTAACTGATAAAATGAGGATGAAATCAATTTAAAATAAGAATCACTGAAGTTTGGTTTGACACTAGGTAATTTGAAATAAACGAAAGCTAATGACAAAATTGTGAATCCAGCCGAAATATAATACACCATTTTCCAATTGCTCCATTCGGCAATGTAACCGCTGAAAACTCTTGCCATTAATATCCCGACAAGAATTCCGGTGAAAATAATCCCGACATTTTTTCCTTTTTCATTGCCCGATAATTCGGCAGCCATTGGCAAAATAACCTGCGCTGCAACGGCAGTCAAACCAAGCAATAAACTGAATAAAAAGATGAAATAATAATTGGAAACAATTCCGATTCCTGCAAGAATACAGAATAATATAGCCAGCAAAATCAGGATCAGTTTTTTACGATTAACTTTATCGCCTAGCGGAACCAAAGTCAATAATCCTGCGCCATAACCGACCTGTCCCAAACCAACCATAATGCCCATTTTACTTTCGGAAACTTTGAATGTCTCTGCAATCTGATGCAGAATCGGCTGTGCGTAATAGATATTGGAAACGCAAATCCCCGCAACGACAGCCATTCCGAGAACCTGAAATTTGGAAAGTTGAGACTCGGAGTTTAAAGAAATGTCGCTCATTATTTTAAAAATTCTTTTAAAGGTTGGATGAATCGGTCAAAAACCTCGATGTGTGGCAGATGTCCTACATTGTCCAGTTCCACCAGTTTGGAGCCTTTTATTTTCTGTTGCGTAGCTTTGCCTAACAAGTCGTATCTTCCCATTGAGTCAGCCACTTTTTTATCTTTCACATTGGCTTTTCCAATCGCTGTTCGGTCTCTTGTTCCGATGATTAATAAAGTTGGGACATTCAGGTTTTGAAATTCATAAACCACAGGTTGCGTGAAGATCATGTCAGAAGTTTTGGCATTCACAAGAGCGACTTTTGGATAATCCGGTGATTTGGTCCAGCCTGTCAAAAGGTAAACCCATTCGTCATATTCGGGTTTCCATTGGTTGTCGTAGTAGAAATTACTTTGATATTTTTTGGCGGATTCGTAATCGGCTTTCAGTTCGGTTTCGTAATTTTTATCGATAGAAGTATAAGGCGCAACCAATTTCCAATCTTCCAAACCGATTGGGTTTTCAAGGATTAATTTCTCCACCATTTCAGGATACATCAATGCAAATCTTGTTGCCAGCATTCCGCCCATCGAATGTCCGAGAAGATAGATTTTATCGATTTTCAATTCATCCAAAACGGCTTTCGTATTTTGAGCCAATTGCTGAAAAGTGAATTGATACTCCGTCGGTTTGGACGATTTGCCGAATCCAATCTGGTCAGGAACAACGACCCGAAATCCTTCTTTGGTCAATGCCTGAATCGTTGTTTTCCAATAAGCACCATTGAAGTTTTTGCCGTGAAGCAGAATAACCGTTTTCCCATTGGCTTTTTCCGGTTTGATGTCCATATACGCCATCTTCAAATCCTGATTTTGACTTTTGAAATCAAGGAATTGAACTGGATAAGGATATTGATAATTTGTCAGCATAATATCCGGAACCGGACGTTTTTCCTGACTTAATAAAAGAACTGAAATAATAAAGAATGTGAGGGCGAAAAACTTTTTCATAAAGCAATAATAAAGCTTTTCTGCAACAATAATGGTGCCTTGCAGATTGATTAATACATTGCGGATGATTCATAGAATCTAACTCAAGGCTTCAATACATTGTTCACGGACTTGCCATAATTCTTCCAGGGAATATTGGATTTGAGGATTTTTCGCAAGCCAGTTACTGAGATAATTTTTATGAAATTCGATTTTGAATTGGTTGATTTGATGAGGTTCGATTTCGATTTCCTCCATAAGATCGTCAATAAAATCATTTTCTGACGAATTCTTTTTTGTGAAATCCAGAATCTGATTTTTGAATTTCAGATAATTATGCGCTTCCGATTTGATTTTAGGCGTATTGTTTCCGCTCATCTTGAAAATTCCGAGAATCAATTTAAAATCTGTCTGATTATTTTCTTCTGCTAACGTTTTCAGAATGGCGTGTTTCGTACTGCAAGTTCCACATTCATCAATGAAAACTGTCGCAAGATTATCTTTGTTGAGGTTTCTTCGGTAAGGTAAATTTCTGATAAACTCTGAAACCGAAAGAAAATTTGAACATTGATTTTTCAGGAACAATTGCGAGATTTCGCCATTAGAATGGATTTCAAAATTGTAATTCATTTGATAATTTTAAAAAAAGACACTTCTAATATTAAACTTTAATCGATGCCAGGCTGAGCGGAATCAAGGCTTTATACAATGTCAGGCCGAGCTTGTCATGAATAACTAATAAAATACGCATTGTCAGGCCGAGGCTCTCGAAGCCCTCCAAACAAATTACCTTTTAGACTTCATCGCCTTAACCTTTTTCACAGCATTATCTTTCAACAGTTGCTGATATTCCTCCGACTCAGCAGGAATCAACCTGACTTTCGAATCCTCATTATGAAAAATACCGAATCCATTTTTCTTGGCCAATGGCGACGTGCGCAAACAAGCTTGTCCTTTGGAGAAAAACTTTTGTTTTTCTTCCTCCAATTCTGAGGGCGAAATGTC
Organism: Epilithonimonas pallida; assembly: GCF_900182975.1. Lineage (NCBI taxonomy): Bacteria > Pseudomonadati > Bacteroidota > Flavobacteriia > Flavobacteriales > Weeksellaceae > Epilithonimonas > Epilithonimonas pallida. The sequence goes on from NZ_FXUO01000003.1 coordinate 402,038, forward strand.
ATTTCTTTCCACAAAAATATCGAATAGCAATTCGTCGGAAGTATATTTCAAAGGATGTTTGGAAAGTTTTTCGTATTGATAATTGGCAATCGTCTTTTTATCATTTTTCACAACCGGAATCACCGATGCAGAAACCGGAGAATCTTCTGCGATTTCTATGAGGGTGTTGGTGTAATTGGTTGTGTGGGTTTTCACTAGGCTTTGTATTTTAAAAATTAATAATTAAAGAGTTTCTATACTTTTTAATATTCTTCCATCGCTAGTTTTCCATTCTGTTAATCCGTTAGCACTTCTGCCCATTACCACTGCGGCGGCGTAAGAAGGACTTGAAAATATGAAATCTTCCATAAATTCATTATCTATTATTATTCCTTTTCTTACTAATTCCTCTCGTAAATTTTTCAATGTTCCAGATAAAGATGGTGTATGCGAAGCTGCCATTTTAGATCCTTTTAAAACTAAAAATCCTTCCGAAGTCTGTTCTCCAATTGCTTCGCATCCTCTTGTTGCTGAAATATATAATAACTGCTTATCAGTGGACGAACTAGATTGCTCACGCTTGTCTTCAAATACTTTATGACCCAATGTGTTAACCAAAATAAAGATATAATTAAGAAATTCTTCCATTTCAGCTCGATCCGATTCAGAAATCGAAGACTGAGTAGGAATACAGCCATTTTCTAAAATATATCTTTTAGTTTTTGTTGCAGTTTCGTGTAATCTATTTTCCAAATATTTTATGTGAGCCTTGTTAAGGTTTTCATCCTTACTGGTAAATACGATTGCTTCATTCCAAAAATCCTTGCTTGAGAGATGTTGATTTAATCTTGTAAAAACATTTTCTGCTTCACCTATATAAACCAGATCTTTATTATCTGCATTTTTGCCTAATAACAGATAAATTCCTGTAGACATTAAATCCTTTCGATCAATACATTCTTTTATTTTGATTCTGGGAATTTTGTACGCTTTACCTGTCCAATTTGATAATTCACAGGACATTGTTCCATTGGGATCACCATCAATTAAGAATATTTTTATTGTTTTTCCAAAAGCCATAATTTAAATCAACTCAATGTTACTATTAGACCTCACCAACCATAACCCAACAAACGTCAAAAATCCATTCAGGATAATCAGCTCCACACCAATTCTGTAATCCGTGTTATTCGTTACCAGATAATTGATCAGATAAGTCACTACAGGCGCCAAAATCGTCACCGCCAAAATCGAATATTTCTTTGTGATTTGATATTTCGTCAAAATACCGAAAGCAAACAGTCCCAACAGCGGCCCATAAGTATAACCCGCTATTTCCATTATCAGGTAAACAATTGACTTATCATTCAACGCTTTGAAAACCATTATCAAGACAAAGAAAATCACTGTAAAAGTCAAATGAACTTTCATTCTCAAACGTTTCTTTTGTTTCTCGGTTTTTTGCTGGTCTTCGTTCAGGTTTAGCAAGTCCACACAATAAGAACTCGTAACGGCTGTCAAAGCCCCGTCAGCAGAAGGAAACAGCGCCGAAATCAAACCAATAATGAAAACCACAGAAAGTGCCATTGGAAAATGATTCAGAGACAACGCAGGAAATAGATCGTCCCCCATTATATTTTTGATTTGACCGGCAGAATCCTTGAATCCAAAAGTATTCGTAACCACTTCTTTTCCATCCACCATCGTCGAGATTTGTCCGTAATCTGCACCGTGCTGCATTGCAAAAAGATAAAGCAGACCGCCTAAAAACAGGAACGCCAGATTCACAAAAAGCAGCGTTCCGGCAAACGTCAGCATATTCTTTTTCGAGTTTTTCAGGTTGTCCACAGAGATATTTTTCTGCATCATTTCCTGGTCCAGACCCGTCATCGCAATCGTGATGAACATCCCGCCCAGAATCGTTTTCAGGAAAAATGTTTTGGAATTAATATCCGTATTGATAAAATGCGTGTACTGCTTCTGCTCCAGAATCGTGAAAGCTTCTCCAAAAGACAGGTTAAGATTGGATAAGATATAAACAATGCACGCAAAAAGACTGATAATCATAAATGACGTCTGCAAAGTATCCGTAATTACAATCGTCTTCACACCACCTTCAAACGTGTAAAGCAGAATCATCAGAAGCAGTACAAAAGCCGTTACCCAAAACGGAACGCCCAGACTTTCAAGTAAGAAAATCTGAAGAATATTCACCACCAGATACAATCGCGCAGTCGCTCCGATCGCTCTCGAAATAATGAAAAATACAGAACCGATTTTATGCGCCTCCACATTGAACCGTTTCCCCAGATAGGTATAGATCGAGGTCAGATTCATCCGGTAATAGAGTGGGAGCAGAATGCCAGCAACAATGAAGTAGCCGATGAAAAACCCGATCACCATCATATAATATTCAAAGCCGCCGTATGGATTTTCGCCTCCCAAAAACTTCCCGACCGTTCCCGGAACCGAAATAAAAGTCACGCCGGAAAGCGACGTCCCGATCATCCCAAACGCCACCAGCCACCATTTGCTTTTCTTGTTTCCGATAAAAAAAGACTGGTTGTCGGAGTTACGACTCGTAAAATAAGAGATGACCAAAAGCCCGATAAAATAGGCAAAAACGAATAATAATAAAACTGTTCCCGGATTCATTGTTCAGATTTGAGTGGAACAAAAATAGTTTTTTTATTGATTTGTGAAGTAATTAATTACGGAGAACGCATCAGCCTGTGCACAATCCGACCAAATGCCACATCGATCAAATAAAATCTAAAAAGTCAAGACGTAATTTAATATTCTCACGATGTTGCCGGATATTTTTACGATGTGATAATATATTCTTCCATTGTAACTGGATATTCTGGCATTGTAAAGAGATATTCTCGTGATGTGAAGTTACATTTTTGCAATGTGATTGAATATTATTATGATGTAAAAGTATATTCTTGTCTTGCGACTGAATATTCTTCCATCCGTAGACAATATTTTCGTTACTGCAAACAATATTCTTACAACTACAGTTGACAAAGTCTTCGAATCAGCTCCGTAGGAGCGCTCTAATCAACAGAATCCCAGCTTTGTAGGAGTGACCTAATAATGATATTCCAAACGAAAAAAAACTAAACAATCATTATCTGTTCGGAAGCATTTTCTTCACAACAATATAAAGAAGAATAGCTGACAAAGCCAGAACCGCAAAAGAACCATACCACAAACTGTCAAATCCGAATCGGCTCACCACATAAGTTCCCAAAAACGGTGTAATGATAAACGAAAACGAAAAAGCAATCCCATTCAGTCCCATATAGGCGCCCTTGTTACCACCTTCCGAACGCAGCGCCGTAACGGTTGACATAAACGGAAGCGCCCAGATCTCTCCAACACACAAAACGGTCATCGCCACAATCAGCCAGGAGATATTACTCCCGAATACCATCATCAGGTAAGATAATCCGGACAGAAAAACACCGGCAAACAGAATCTGCGGAATCTTCATTGTCCTTTCAGCAATGCTTACCAAAGGCATTTCCAGCAATACGATGATGAAACCGCTGTAACCCAGGATGAACCCAATCGTGCTCTGGCTCAGCTTGGCAACATCTTTATAAAATAGCGGGATTGTATTGAAAAACTGGAAAAAACAGATCGCAAACACAGTACACAAAAAACTGTAAACCAAAAACGGATAATCCCTGTAAGGGGATTTTCCTGTTTCTTTAATGACTTCAGCAGTTTCAGATTTCTTTTTCTCCCGGAAGATTTTATTCCGCTTTCGGAAAAAGATAACGTAGATAATTCCTGCAATCATAGCTCCACAGAAGTTCACAACGAAAAGAAAATTATAGGATATCCCGGAAAGGATTCCGCCCAAAGCCGGGCCGATAGAGAATCCAAGATTGATCGCCATTCTGTTCAATGAAAAAGCTTTCGTAAGGTTTTCAGGTCTTGCGTATTTGGTAATCGCCACAGAGTTAGCCGGCCGGAAGGTATCACTGATTGTACTTTGAAGAAATATCAGGACAGCCATCATCTCAACACTCGGAAAAAAAGGAATGATGAGGAATATAGGCGCACTGAGAAACAAGCTCCAGGTCTGGATATAATATTCCCCGAATTTATCCGTCAAAAATCCTCCCAACCACGATCCGGCAACAGAACCAATGCCATAAAAGCTTAAAACGATTCCCGCATGTTCCAAAGAAAACTTCAAATGGTCTGTCATATAAACACCCAAAAACGGCAATACCATTGATCCGGAACGGTTGATGAGCATCACAATGGACAGCATCCATGCTTCTCTGGAAAGGCCTTTGAAAGTGTTGATGTAATAGTTGAGGAATTTCACTGGAACAATTTAGATTGCAAAAATATTACTTTGTTCCTACATTCAGAATGAATTTTAAAATAAATAAAAAAGACTTACCAAATTTCGATAAGTCTTCTCTTTCAATTATATAGTTAGTTTTTGGGAATTGTTTTTTTGAATTCTTCCAGGGTAGCTGTGTTTGGCAAACCTTGGCTATTACTTACTTTTGAGATATTAGTTATTATTTTTTTTCTGTTTGGTATACTTGCAAGCATCTCTTCTGTACTGGCAGTATTTGATAGCAGTTTACCGGGAGTGGCTTTCGATACAGAATTTGAATTTTGTTTTTTTTGATCAAGCCCTTGTTGAGAGGCTAATTTTCCATTAGAATCGGATTTCGTTGCTTTTTGAGATTCATTCATCTGGGCAAATTTACCTAAAGTTTCCTGTATATCGCCTTGCTTTTCCTCCTGCTTGTTTTGCTGTGCAAAAGTTAATGTGCTTCCTGCTAATATTAGAATTGTGATGTATAATGTTTTCATTTTGCTTAATTTTTATTTAATACTTACTAATACTTTGATTTTTCCGATAGACTGCGAATCATAATCCTGAAGCGCTTTACCCAAAACCTGACCGATTTGTAATTTTTTCGGATCGGCTTTCATTGCAACGCCTGCAATAGATGAGGTTACCAATAGATCTCCTCTTTTGATTGTACCTCCTTCTAAGCAAACTTTTGTAGGAATTACTCCGATGACACCCATTGGAACTTTTCCAGAAATATCGGTGTCGACACTTTCCTCAGTTAAAAGGACACCCGGCTTTGTAGCATAAACACCAGCCACCAGATTAGAATATGGTTGGGATGACTTTTCGACAGTTCTGTCGGAGTCTTGTGAAATTACTAATATGTCTCCAGCTTCATATTGAGAGATATTTCCCTCTACATCAAAAGCTTCTGCAACATCTGCCCCGGAATTTTGTGTTCCACCGTTGAAAAAACCTCTTCCTGCCATATTGATACGCGCCATATTTGAGCCCGAAGTCTGGAAAACGGCGAGATTCCCAGAAGCTCCGGTATGATTGACCAAGAGATCACTTCCTGTTCCTGCATTTATTATGGTGACAGTAGGATTACCGTTAGATGTATTAAAATTTCTAAAATTTCCTGCCTTTCCGGTTCCAAAATTTGGTACCCAACCATAAATTGCCGTTCCTGAACCATCAGTGGTAGCTTCAACAGCATTTCCGTCATTGGCATTGGCAATAATTCCTTCTCCGGTTCCATCTGTGAGTGCAATTAATGCAGGTCTTGGATTGGTTGTATTTGAAATATAAAATAACCCTGCGGTAGCTCCTGTTCCGTCTGCACGACCATATACGCCAGCAGTTCCAAAGTTTGCAAATTTAGAATTAACCACACCCATGACTCCGGCAGAAGTTCCATTCGTATTATCTACAATAAAGTCTCCAGCATTACCATTACCTGTATTAGTTGATGTAACTACTGTATTATTATTGGATGTATTGAAATTTTTAAATTCTGCCGCCTTTCCACCACTGAAAGAAGGTACCCAACCATAAATAGCTCGCCCAGTGCCATCAACATTGGCTTCTACAGCGTCACCATTTTTTCCTGCATTAGCTAGAAAAGCATCGCCGTTTCCATCTGTGATCGCAGTGAGGGCTCTGCCATTTCCATTAGTATTGGACGCGTAGAACAATCCTCCAAATCCTCCAGTTCCTGAAGATACTCCAAAAATACCGGCTGCACCAAAGTTTCCGAAAATGGTTTTAACTTCCCCTCTGACAGCTGCACTTACACTATTCGTATTATTTGAAAGAAAAGAAGATACATTTCCTAATGTATTATCAGGAATGTTTCCTAGACTGTTAGACTCTACTTCGAATGTGTTTTTATCATTAGAAGTATTGGTATTTTCAAAACGTCCCGCTCTACCAGTACTACCATTAATCCCAACTTGTCCGTAAACTCCAATTGCGTTGCCAGAAGTATTAGTAGCAACAAATCCTCGCACACCGTAACCTCCACCGTCATTCCGTCCTACAACGGCGCCGGCAATATCACTATTTGTTAGACCCACAACGGCTTCACCCGCGCCATTATTGCGGCCAATGACACCCGCTGCAGTTTGTGCAGCAGTAGCGGCATCAATTCCTGAACCTCCAGTACTGCTGGATTGTATTGCTGTTCCGTTGCCTGTTGATGAGGCGTTGATTACATTTCCATTACCAACAGTAGATGCATTCAAAGCATTGTTGTTGTTAGCATTATTGAAAACAGCAATGCTGGCAGGATTTCCGTTCACGCTGGTTGCTGTGAGACCAGTCCCGGAATTACTATTGGCGTAAACTCCAGTTCCTGCTGCTGAAGAATTACCATAAACTCCTAACCCGCTTGGTGTAACCCCATATACGCCCCAACCAGAACCTGCCTGTGAGCCCCAAACTCCAATTCCTAATCCGCCGGTTCCATTGTTGATACCTCTGACTGCTGAAGAAAATCCACCAGGAGCTGTATTGGTTACTTCTCCTCTTATTGCGGAAATACTGGATGTTGTGGTAGAGTTTTGCCCGACAATAGAACTACCATCACCATTGTTAGCCAATGTAAAAAGATCAGAAGCATTGGTTAGAGTGTTCGTATATGGCAATGTCAGACCGCCTCCGCCACCGGAGGATTTTGCATATAAAGCATAAGGAACGCTTAATAATTGACTTGTGCCTGTAATAGTATAATTGGTTCCGCCGGCGGGATCGGTTTCGGTTTTGAGATAATAAGAATTTCCACCCCAATTGATGGTGTTGAATGTTCCGCTTAAAATTGTTCCGGATCCTATTTCTAGACTAACAAGACCATTAGTGTTAGTCGTTCCTGTTATTCTTTCTGAGTAAACTGCTGTTCCTCCTACTGAACCTTGTAATACACTCACTCTTACGGCAACATTTTGATTGGTTAAAAGTTGTCCGGAATTATTTCTGATAATAGCCTGATAGCTCATTTTTTCCGGAGCCTGAGCAGAAACCATGTAAGTTCCTAAGGCAAAGGCTGCAATTAATACAATTTTTTTCATAAGTATTATTTTTTGATGACTTTAAATGTTTTGATAGTTTGATCGTTCTGGAAAACCCTGATGATATAAACAGAAGAAGGTAACAATGAGAAATCCAGCTCAGATTTTTGTTGATTCAGGTTTCCTTTTTTGATCAGTTTCCCTTGTGAGTCAAATAGGGTATAATTTGAATTTTGATAATTTTTATCACTGAATTCAATCCATAAAAGATCTTTCACAGGATTGGGATATAAGAGTATATTTCGCTCTTTGTTGTTCAAATCTTCTACAGCTAACGTTATGATTTCATAAGCATGCTGAACACCCTCCATTACCTCGGCATTAGATCCTTTTTGCCGGTAATCTATCTGTCCGACGGTATAGGATGAACTGCCACCGCTTCCAATAGCAGTAATCCCTGTCGAAGCAATTGTTTTTTGTGCTTTTAATAATCCAGTCGGTGCAATGAGCAGAATTAAAAAGCGAATTAATATTTTATTTTTCATAGAGTGAATTTTTCTATTCCAAAGGTAAAATGAGAATGTACTGATGAAAAGATGAAATAGATAAACGACAATTTTAATAGACCAATGACATTTATTAAAAAATAATTGTAGCTTTAATAAGATATTATAAAGTCTTATTGGTGAGGAAAATATGGGTTTTCATAATGTTGAATTTGGTATTGTTTCTATTCTCACAGAAACAACCGGATCTTTTGCAGTATAAAACCAATGATCAAAAGATCAAAGCCTGGGATGCTTACTGTAATTCATTAACAGAAACTGAAAATTATCCTTTATTAATCAAAGAAGCAGATATCGGAATTGCGCTTTCAGTGAATAATAAAAAATACTTGTCAAAATTCTATTTCTACAAAGGCTATGGTTACGAGTATACTAATAACCAATACGAAAAAGCAACAGTCTACTTTGAAAAATCACTGCAACTTGCACAAAATAAATATTTGGAGCAAGAAGTTTTAGCATTGATGAGGCTCAATTATATGTATTACTCTATAAAAGAATACAAGAAAGGAGAGGAACTCATCAATTATGTCAAAAAGATTGTCGACACGGTTAAAGCTAAGAACTTAAAAGCCACACTTTTAGGGAGTATCGGAGAATATTATCTGGATAGGTCTGAGTTTGAAAATTTCATTAATTATAAGCTGAAAGCTATTGATTATTTGTTGCTGGATAAAAGGAAAAAAGAGACCAGAAATAATATTGGCATCTCATATCTACAAATTGCCGATGCTTATAATGATATGAAACAATATGAAAAGGCGATAGAATATACAAATTATGCTAGCCCTTATCTCAAAGATAGGTCAGATGGAATTGCTTTTTTATACAATACTTATATCGAGGCTTACACCCATTTGGGGAATATCGATTTAGCGAAAAAATACTATTTAGAATTATATGAAATCGGACAGCACAACCAGATGCTTTTCCTTAATGTAAGCTATGCAAACCGGAATATGTCTGAGTTTTATCTTGAGAAAAACAGATTGGAACTCGCGGATGACTACGCTGATAAGGCCTTGCTTTTCGCCAAAAAATCTAACGATGAAGAGATCCTGATGGAAGCCAATACAGCCAAAGGAAAAGTATTGGTTGGACAAGGAAAATACGCCGAAGCGATTAAAATCCTTAACAAAGCGTTGAACTTTGCTTACATCTATGACAAACGTTTTTTTGCAGAGATCAATAAAAAGTTATCTGAAAGTTACGCCGCTCAAAAACAATGGGACAAGGCCTATCAATATTACAAAACTTACAGTCAAACCAATGATTCTCTTTCTATAGAATCTGGGAAGCAAAGTCTTGCGAATGCCGAAGCAAAATTTCAAAATAAAAGTAAACAGCAGGAAATCAAATCATTATTGAATGAAAATACTATCCATGAATTAACAATTAAAAATTCTAAAAAACAACGAATTTATCTGATTTCAGGTTTAGTTGCTATTGCTATTATTGGAGGGTTACTTTATTATCAGAGTCGGAACAGAAAGAGAATCAATCAGAAATTAATGTTACTTAATTCAGAATTGGATAAAGCTAATAAAACCAAAATGCAGTTTTTTGGAATTCTGAATCATGACCTACGGAGTCCTGTTATTTCCTTGATTAATTTTCTCCATCTTCGGAAAGAAGCACCCGAAATGATGGACGAAGAAACCAAAGACCGGCTCGAGACACAAACTACAAGAGCAACCGAGCAGCTTCTGGAACAGATGGAAGACCTTTTGCTTTGGAGCAAAGGACAGATGGAAAATTTTGAGCCGTCGTTCAGAAATTATAAGATAGAAGAGATATTTTCCGATGTTAAAAAAGAATTTGTTTGGGTCAATGACATTCAGATTTCCTTTAACTTCTCAGAAAATATGTGGGTTTTTACTGACAAAGAATATTTGAAAACCATCATTCGAAATTTGATCAATAACAGTGTAAAAGTAGTACAGGGAAAACCTGACGCTCATATTATTTGTAAAGCCTGGGAAGAGAATAATGAAAGCTTTATTGAGATCTCCGATAACGGAGGCGGTACAAATCTTGAAAAATTCAGAGCTTTATACGAAGATCATACAAGTATAGGCATCAAAAAAGGTTTGGGGTTACATGTGATTCGTGATCTTTGTAAATCAATCCGATGTAATATCGAAGTTAAAAGCAATCAATTAATCGGCGAAACACAAGTCATTTTAAGATTCAAAAAAGCTTAGATTTTCTTTGTAAGCTCTGCCGATTGGTAGATTGATATTACTATTGATAACAACTTCGTAACTGTTTTTTCTGGTAATAAGATGTTTTGGAACGGCATAGCTTTTATGGATCCTGACAAAATTTGAAAAATGGTCGTCTTTTAAAATCTGACCGATTGATGATAAAACGCAATGTTTTTTTTGTGTAGTGATCAGCCTTGTATAATCTTTCAATGCCTCCAGATAGATGATATCAGAAATTTTTATCTGTACAACATTATGGCCTTCTTTTATTTTTAAAAATTGAGAACCGGTAAGAATATCGAAATATTCAGACTTTTCTTTCATACTGAAAAAATCCAATAACTTATTGATAGAATAATCAAAACGTTCTTTTTTTAAAGGTTTTGAAATGAAGTCTAGTGTGTCGAGCTCAAACGTTTCAATGGCATATTCCGGGTGCGAGCTTATGAAAATGCAGGCGGGGATTTTTTGATAAGTTTTTCTGATTTCTATTCCTGACATTTCCGGTAAATCAATATCAAGAAAAAGCAGATCTATTGAATCATCAAGAAAGGGTTTTGCGTTTTCAGCAGAATCAACTGCAGCAACAAGTTCCAGGATACCATGTTGCTTGATGAGATGTTGTAACATCAATCTGTCAATTTCCTGATCTTCTATTACGATGCATCTTATTTTTTTCATACCATTGATATCAACCAAAGTTAGAAAAAATCCATATAAAAAACCCAACCATTCAACAGGTTGGGTTTTTGTTTTTATGTTTTGGAGAATTAAGGCATTTTAAAACCTCTCGTGGTAATTCTGCCGTAGCTGTCTACATATTTTACCTGGACATTACCTTTGTATCCGCTCAATATTTTTTCGACATCTTTTTGAGAATTAACAGGTTTTCCATTGATTTCCATTACGATGTAATTATCCACTACACCAATTTTATCCATTTCGCTGCCTTCTATCACATTTTTAGCAATAACACCGCTTTCCAGACCATAATCGGTTTTCACTCTGTCGCTCAGTGGCTCGAATTCCGAACCGATCTTTTCAGTAACAGTCAGGTCTTCTTTACTTCTTGAAGAAGTTCCGCCTTTCTGGTCTTTCAGAGTAACAGTTACTGTGTTTGGTTTCCCGTTTCTGGTATAAGTTACGGACACTTTATCACCAGGTCTTCTACTTCCGATTGCGAAAGATAGGTCTGCAAAGCTGCTGATATCTGTATTATCAATTTTAGTTACAATATCACCTGTTTTGATTCCTGCATCTTCGGCACCACTTTTTCCTGTGACTTCAGTCACATAAACACCGTCACCAACTTTTAAGTTAGCTTTGTTTTTTTGGTTATAAGCTGCAACCTGCATATCATTAGACAGATCTAAGCTTCCGATTCCGAGGAAACCTCTTTGTACCAATCCGAATTTCTTGATATCCTCAACAATTTTTCTTGCTAAGTTGGAAGGAACTGCAAACCCATAACCTTCGTAGTAGCCTGTTTTGGATTGGATTGCTGTATTGATCCCGATCAGATCTCCGTTGACATTGACCAAGGCACCACCACTGTTTCCCGGGTTGATTGCAGCATCCGTCTGGATAAAGCTTTCGATTGGTGTTCTGGATTGCTGGCTCAGGATATCAATGCTTCTGCCTTTTGCAGAAACAATTCCTGCTGTAACCGTAGAATTAAGCCCAAGCGGATTACCTACCGCTAAAACCCATTGTCCTACTTCTACCATATCAGAGTTGGCAAAGTTGAGGTAAGGCAGACCTTTTTCTTCGATTTTTAAAAGGGAAATATCCGTATTGGGATCTGTTCCTATTAATGTTGCGATATAAGATTTTTTATTACTTAGAACCACTTCCAGTTTATTAGCACCAGCAACGACGTGATTATTGGAAATAATGTAACCATCTGGTGAGATAATGACTCCTGAACCTAATCCGGAGGGCATATTCTTAGGGGGTTGCTGTTGCTGCCTTTGTTGACCACCACCAAAAGGACTGTTGCCAGGTCCGAAGAAAAAATCAAACATATCATTGTCAGGCATTCTTTGAGTTGCTCTGTCCTGATAATTTTTGATTGTTACAACCGCAGGAACCGTGGTTTTAGAAGCCTTAACGAAGTCGTCCCCAACTGCAGAACTCATTCCGGCAAATGCAGAATTTTTAGAAGCTTTTGTAAAATAAGAGAAATCTTCTCCATTGTTTTCTGAACTGAAATATTGACTCGCTCCGAAAACCGTTGCACCGGAAATAACACCGGTCAATGCAAATGGCATTAGTTTTTTTAATGTATTCTTCATTTTAATATTCTTTTCTTTTTTTGATTTCTGTTAGACAAATTTAATGCTAAATTAGTATGAACTAAAAAATTAGTGTTACAGTTTTAACGAAGTTTAACCAATTTTAAAAATACATTAATAAAAATCTGGTCCAAATAGTAAATTAAATGTTTGAATTGTACTAAAATTAACAGAATTATTGTTGATTTTGTTATTGATTATCAATTTGGTATAATCAGCATTGACAAAATGTCACTTATGTCACTAAAGTTTTCGAAGTAATTTGAAACTTCTTAAAATTTTAAAATTCTATTTGGCAACAATTTTGTTTTTCAATTCTTAAAAATGAAAGATATGAAAAATAGTGTAAAAGTAGTTTTAGGTTTTCTTGCAGGCGGAACTTTAATTTTAGCAGGTCAAATCATCAGAAATAAAAGAAACAAGGAAAAGCTTTTTACAGCTCCGGATGGAAATTCTTACAAAGAGAACGAGATGTACAGGAATTCTCAAGGTGAGATTTTCAAAAATGGTAAGCAACTTCATTTTGAAACGCCGGAACTTCTTTCGCAGGCAAATCATCATATTGATACATACCAGAATCAAACTAAGGCTACCCCAGGAAGCCAGCACTTTAAAAATGCCAATTATCATCATACAGGTGTAAGACACCATTAAGTTGATTTCAAGTAAATGTTAATTACAAAAAATAAATTATGGAATCAGAAAATATTGTAGAAAGACTTACAAAATACGAATTTGAAAATACCAATCTTTACACAGGTTTTAATTCTGTTGGCGAAGCGAAGAAATTTGCAGATGAAAGGAATGGAAGATTAGTCGAAGTTGGTTTTTTGGACGGAAACGATAACCCGGTTGAAGATAATTCTCAGAATCTTATTGCAGAGAATAAATATTATAAAGCTTTCGCAGGACCGGATTACAAGATTTTACATTCTTCGGATGAGGGTTTTCAGGAAATTGCTGACAAACTGAAAGAAAGACAGAATGAAGTGACGGAGAAAAGTCCGGACGAGAAATATTTTTCGGATTCGGATCCTCTAATTAAAGAAGATGCGGTTATTGTTCTATACAAAGGCGAAGTTGAAAATGTGACTTCACGAGAAAGGTCAAAATATCTGATGCATGCCAAAGTCTATGAACTGGCTGTAGAAGTTCCGAAATCAAAAAATTAAAAAAATGGCGACTAAAAAATATTCCGATAAAGCCCAGGAAAAAGTGGGCAAAGTCATGAAAGAATTCAAAGAAGGAAAACTGAAATCCGGCTCAGGTGACAAAGTCACAAGCAGGAAACAGGCCATTGCTATCGGTATTTCCGAAGCAAAAGAAGAAGGACTCAAAGTTCCGAAACAAAAGAAATCTAAATAACAGAATCCGGTAAGTCCGGATTTTTTTGTGCTAAGTTCATTATTTGGAAGGGTTGCAATTTTATTAATAACTTTGCAGCCTTATGTCAGATGTTATTTCACAACCGAAAACCGTTGCTTTTCACACACTTGGCTGCAAGCTGAACTTTGCAGAAACTTCTACTATTGCAAGACAATTGACGGATGCGGGTTATCAGAAAGTTAATTTTGATGAGCCGGCACAGGTTTATATTATCAACACCTGTTCTGTAACCGAAAATGCGGATAAAGAATGTAAGCTCCACGTGAAGCGTGCTGCGAAAGCTAATCCCGAAGGTTTGGTTGCAGTTATCGGCTGCTATGCACAGCTGAAACCGGAAGAGATTTCCGGGATTGAAGGTGTTGACCTGGTTTTGGGTGCTAAAGAAAAATTCAATATTCTGAGTTATCTGGATGATTTAGAAAAGTCGGAAAGTTATGCTCAGATCCATTCCTGTGAGATTGACGAAACAGATTTCTTTGTTGGGTCTTATTCTATTGGCGATAGAACGAGAGCTTTCCTGAAGGTTCAGGACGGTTGTGATTACAAATGTACCTATTGCACCATTCCTTTGGCCAGAGGGATTTCCCGTTCCGACACCATCGAGAATGTGATTAATAATGCAAAAGAAATTGCGGCAAAAGATATCAAAGAAATCGTTTTGACAGGTGTTAATATCGGAGATTATGGAAAGGGAGAATTTGGGAACAAAAAACACGAACACACTTTTCTTGATCTGATTTCCGAACTGGACAAAGTAGAAGGCATCGAAAGAATCAGAATTTCCTCCATTGAACCTAATCTTTTGAAAGACGAAAGCATCGATTTGGTTTCCAAAAGCAGAAGTTTTGTCCCGCATTTTCATATTCCACTTCAATCGGGAAGTGATGAATTACTGAAAAGAATGAAACGCCGTTATTTAACGAAGCTTTATTATAATCGGGTTAATAAAATCCGTGAAGTGATGCCAGATGCGGCGATTGGCGTTGATGTGATTGTCGGATTTCCCGGGGAAACTGAAGAGTTGTTTATGGAAACATATAATTTCCTGAATGATTTGCCAATCAGCTATCTCCACGTTTTCACTTATTCCGAAAGAGAAAATACCGAGGCTGCTGATATGCAAGGTGCAGTCCCGATCTCTGAAAGAAAGAAAAGAAATAAAATGCTCAGAATCCTTTCCGAAAAAAAGAAAATGGAATTCTACAGAACCCAGTTAGGCAAAAAGCTTCCGGTTCTTTGGGAACATGAAAACAAAAACGGAATGATGTATGGCTTCACGGAAAACTATGTCAGAGTTTCAAAACCTTTTGATGAAAAATCAATTAATCAGATAGAACATATAATCCTGGATAAAATCCAGGAAGACGGAAATGTTTCTGTTAAAGAAACTCAATTTGAGGATTTTCTGGCCAAGGTTTAAAACGAAGCTATATCAAATAAAAAGCGTGATTCAAATTTGAACCACGCTTTTTTGTTTTGTATGATATTGAGGATTAATCTTCCCCGGGTTTAACTCTTGTCTTAGTATTATAAAGCTGAAAATTGAAAACAAAACTTCTGTTGGCATATACCGTTCCGTAAATCGAGTTATCTCTTGCATAAGCTGCTCTGGACGGAACAATAATCACGCCCTGCATATTATAATCTGAAGCTACGTCCAGATTGTCATAAGATTTGAAGAACTTTAATGCTTCTTTCAGTCCTTCGATTTCGAAGAAATCTCTGCCTATATTTGTTTTGTTGGTATCGTTATAGTTTTTTATTACAGATGATTTTACATAGTAATAAGCAGGATCTACACTTGGAACACCGGTATTTGTAACATTATTAACAAAAGTAATTTCATTGTTGAAAACAAATTTATCATTAACCTTGGAAGCGGTGTAAGTTTTTGTAACATTGAAAAAACTAATGATGTCATCAGTTGCCATTTCTTTCCCCGGGTCAGGTTGTGCACCAGGTCTTACAATATAAATTACACCAGATGGTAACTTGACATAGTTATAATCTGCCAGTTTTTTTTCATTATTGTCAGTGTCAGTAGTGTCATCAAAAGCAGTGATGACTCCTTTGCTGTTAAGGTAATGTGTATTCAGAAAATCCAGAGCCGCAGCATCGTCATAATCTTTTTGCTCTTCTACAGTAAGCTGTACAACTTCTTCATCATCATTATTGTCTTTCTTGCATCCCTGTAAAACAGCTACAGAAAGAGCAATTCCCAAAAGTATTTTTTTCATTTTTTATTTAATGTTAAATTGCAATTAATTTTAACGTGACAAAAGTATAAAAAATTATGAGAATAGATAAATTTTTATGGAGTGTGAGATTTTATAAAACAAGAAACATCGCAGCAGAAGAGATCAAGAAAAACAGAGTCAGCATTGGAGAAAATGCCGTGAAATCTTCTAAAGAAGTGAAAACCGGCGATCTTATTAAAATTAAAAAAAATCAAATCGAGTATAAAATAAAAGTTACAGATATCCCCAAAAGCAGAGTAGGAGCTAAATTGGTTTCTTTATATGTAATTGATATGACAGAGAAAGAACAGTACGAAATCCTGAAAATGAGAAAGTCCGCTCAGGATTATTACAGACAAAAAGGACTTGGAAGACCTACCAAAAAAGACAGAAGGGAAATGGATGATTTTTCCACGAGCGATGCTTCCTCAGAAATGGATAACGATGACTGGGATGTTTTTTTCTCGGATAGTGATGATGAAAATTAAATTTTCAACAACCTGATGATCTCATCAGAAATCTCACTGGCGGTTTTGGAATCCGTATCGATTGTAAAATGTGACTTTCCATAAAAAGGATTTCGTTCAAAGAGATGTTTGGCAATAAACTCAGGGATGTCATTGTCTTCCAATCTTGCAATCAAAGGACGAGAGTTCTTCTGAAGCATGATGCGTTCCGTAAGGGTTTTAACAGAAGCTCTCAGAAAAATACTTTTTGAGAATTGATTGATCAGATCCATATTATTATAATATACAGGCGTTCCTCCACCAAGACTCAGAATGACATTGCTTCTCTCGTTTAAGATCGATTTCAGAATTCTTTTTTCTTCCTTACGAAAGAAGATTTCGCCTTTATTTTGGAAAATTTCGGGTATGCTAAGCTGATGCTCTTCAGAAATTTTCTGATCAAGATCGATGAGTGGAAAATTTAATTTTTTGCTCAAGTTTTTGGAAACGTGAGATTTACCGCTTCCCATATATCCGAGGAGAGAAATTATCATAATTTTATTTTAAACAAAGTTCTAAAAAAATTTTGAGATTTTAAAAAAAGCCTTATCTTTGCACCACTTTAAAACGGAATAGTAATCTATAAAGTTTTGAATGTGGCCGACCTGGTAGCTCAGCTGGTAGAGCAATACACTTTTAATGTATGGGTCCTGGGTTCGAATCCCAGCCAGGTCACAAGCAGAAAAATCCGTAGTTATACGGTTTTTTTTTGCCTGCGTGGTGAAATTGGTAGACACGCCATCTTGAGGGGGTGGTTTCCTAAGGATGTGCTGGTTCGAGTCCAGTCGCAGGCACAGTACAAACTCTGAAGATATTTTATATTTTCAAGACCTGGTAGCTCAGCTGGTAGAGCAATACACTTTTAATGTATGGGTCCTGGGTTCGAATCCCAGCCAGGTCACAATTTACGCAAGTAAATTTTTTTCATATTAATATTTTGTGATTTGGTGTAGAAGCTTCTTGAAAAAGAAGCTTCTTTTTTATTCCAGATGCATGTTGTCAATCAGTCTTACTTTTCCAACATTCACTACAATGAAAGCACGGTAGCTTTTATCTTTCGAAAAAAAATCCACTTCTTTCAATGTGCCTTCATCGGCAATCAGAAAATATTCCAGTTTCATCTCGTTTTGTTGGAAAATTTCTTCCACCCTTTTTTTGATTTCAGGGATTGACACAACCCGAAACCAATCATTCACTTTTTTCAATGTCTTATATATAACAGAAGAAGCTTTCTTTTCTGTGTCAGAAAGACGCATGTTACGAGAACTCATTGCTAATCCGCTTTCTTCTCTATGGATTTTTACGCCGTGGATTTTGATATTCAGATTCAATATATCAACGAGTTTTTCAATAATTTTCAATTGCTGGAAGTCTTTTTCTCCAAAATAAGCATTGTCTGGTTCTACTTGCAGAAATAATTCTTCAACCACAGTTCCGACACCGTCAAAATGTCCCGGTCTGGCAGCGCCTTCCATTTCGTTCTCAATTCCGCCAAAATCGTAATGCTTTTTTTTCATTCCGTTAGGATAGATGTCTTCAACTTTTGGGATGTAAACGGCATCAACCAGTTTTGATGTTTCCAGTTTTTTGATATCATCTTCAACCGTTCGAGGGTATTTTTCCAGATCTTCGAGGTTGTTAAATTGTGTTGGATTGACAAAAATTGATGAAACCACGATGTCATTTTCTTGCCTGGCTTCTTGGTAAAGAGAAATATGTCCCGCATGTAAAGCCCCCATTGTAGGAGCAAATCCTATTATTTTATTTTCCTTTTTTTGTCGGATTATATAGTTGGAAAACGACTGTTTGTCATAAAAAACCTGCATTAGCCTGATAATTTTGAACTCAAAGGTAACGGTTTTTACTTTAATTATAGCCTGTCTTCTGTTTTAACTGTAAATGTGGTTTTTGTCTGGAATTATGCTTTGGGGATTTGAAAAGTTAAAAAAATCATTATTTTTTGATGAGATTTAACATTTATAATTTATTAAGTATTTGATATTTAATAAGTTTTAAACAACAATATTAATATTAATTAAAATAAATGTTTTGATTTAATTTTTTGTAATTTTGCAAAATGAAGTTTTTGTACTTCGTTTAAAGTAAATTTTATGCCTAATCAAAAGATTTTATACGTTACTACGGAAATGTATCCCTACCAAGAAGATACAAATATGGGGAGTTTGGTACACAAAATGGCGCTGAAAATGCATAGTGAAGGTAACGATGTGAGGGTTTTTATGCCTAGATTCGGTCAAATCAGCGAGAGAAAATTTCAGTTGCATGAGGTTATCAGGCTTTCTGGGATGAACATCATTATTAATGATCTGGATCAGCCATTAATCATAAAAGTAGCTTCTTTGCCTGGTGAGCGTCTTCAGGTTTATTTTATAGACAACGAAGAGTATTTTAAAAGAAAGCAATATTACTTTGATGACGAAGGTGCGCCTTTTGAAGATAACAATGAAAGGGCTGTTTTCTTTGCCCGAGGTGTTATAGAAACGATCAAGAAACTGAATTGGGTTCCTGATGTCATTCACCTGAATGGCTGGATGGCTTCTCTTATTCCTATTTATTTAAAAACTTATTATAAGGATGATTCTTACTTCAAGGATACCAAAATTGTCCTTTCTGTTTATAATGAAGAAGATATTCCTTTGAAAGAAAATACAAAAGAAATTTTGGAGTTTGATAATATTTCTGATTTAGAATCGTTAGATAATCCAACCTTTCTAAGTTTTGTAAACGATAGTATGAACTATGTGGATGTTATCGTGAAGGGGAATGAATTTTTGGAAGAAAAATTGGATCAGGCCTACGGAAAGGCGGAAGCTGATAAATCCGATTATTTGAACGCAGATTCTATAGCAAAGGTTTATTAATTACTACTATTGTTTATAATGATAAAAATAAAAACATTAATGAAATTATTTCCGCTAGTATTAATGGGAGTAATTGTATTAAATTCTTGTGAGGGTGAGCTAGATAATTTTGGTTCTCAATTAGTGGATGGCAATGCATCTGAAGGTTATGACAAAGCATATAGCTTGATTGCATATAATGTTGATAACCATGATGTGCAGAAAGTTGTTACTTCTCAATATGACAGTGTAAGGATAGGTGCGTTTAACGAAGATGTTTTTGGCGGTCAGAAAGTATCCTATATAACGCAGTTAAGATTAAATACTTATAACCCTGATTTCGGTAAGAATCCAGTAATTGATTCTGTAGTTTTAACGCTTAAGCCAAGATATGAAACCGCTACGGATTCTGTAAAAACTACTACAACTGAAGATTATGTTTATCCGGACGGTAATGTGGCAGCTAAAAAAGTAGTTACAACTTATCCGGTTAGAAAATATGGTAAATATAAAATAGGAAAAGATGTTGCTCCGTTAACGATAAAAGTTCACGAGGTAATGGATTTCTTAGGTAGTCCTGCCGATTCTATTAATACTAATAAAACGTTTACTCTTAACACAGATAAAGTTTTAGGATCACAGGCTTTTAATGGAACAGTTAATTCAGTTGTAATTACTAAAGATTCTGATGCTTCAGAGCTATTAAATCGTGCTGTTTCGTTCAGAATGAAATTGGATAATGCTTTTTTTCAAGATAAAATCATTGCAAAACAAGGTAACCAGGTTCTTAAAGATGCTGCTTCATTTATCAGATATTTTAGAGGAATTAGCATTTCTGTAGAACAGAACGATGGTTATTTGTTCTCAATGGCACCTAATGATGCAGGAATTACGATCTATTATAAAAATGATGTTACTGCAACCGATGGTACAGGAAATGTTACAAGAACAAAGCAAGAAACTACGTTGAATCTGGGTTCTTCCAATGTCCATCTGAGTCAGGTAATTTATAGTAGAGCAGGAAGCAACTATGGTGGAGCAATGGTGAAAGCGGTTGATATTAAGAATATTTTAAATCCTATTACATCTGATAAGTTTGCACCTAAATTATATATGCAAGGTATGGGTGGAAGCAGTATAGGAATAAAAATTCCTCAATATACAATCGATGCATTGAAGCAAAAGTATAAAGACGATAAAATTGGGATTGTTTCTGCAAAAATTCGTTTATATAATGATGAATCCTGGGATAATTCTTATAAAAAGCCATCCAGTCTGCTAGTTCAAGAAATTATAAAAGATACAGTGCGTTTTCTTCCGGATATGACAACATTGTCTTCTGCTGGGTATACTCTTGTGAAAACCACTAATCTTTCTACAAAAGAAGCTTACTATGATATAGGAATAACCGCTTCATTAAAAGATATTATCGAAAAGAATTCTAAGCATGATAATTTTATAATTAATGTTGGAAGTTATTTGAGTAATTCTTCTACCGGAGCTCTTTTGGGGCAAACATATAATGACAGGCCTTATAATCCTTTTAGAATCGTACTGAAAGGAATAGATGAAAATAATATAAATAATATTGGGCATGAAATACAAAAATCTAAGAATGCTCAGCTTAGAATAATATATACTAAAAAATAAAAACATATAACTATGTGTGGAATCGTTGGATATACAGGTTTTAGAGATGCGTATGATGTTGTAATTAATGGATTACGTCGTCTGGAATATCGTGGTTATGATAGTGCCGGGGTTATTTTGGAGTCCCAAAATGGTGATTTGGAATTCAAAAAAACCAAAGGAAAAGTTGATGATCTTGTTGCTATTTCAAAAGGTTTAAAAGAAACAGCAAAATTGGGAATGGGGCACACAAGATGGGCGACTCATGGAGTCCCAAGCGATAATAATTCTCATCCACATCTTTCAAACAATGGTAAAATAGCGATTGTTCATAACGGTATTATAGAAAATTATGATACTATAAAAACAATGCTTATCAATAAAGACTACGAGTTCAAATCTGAAACTGATACTGAAGTTCTGGTTAATCTTATTCAATATTTCATGGATAAAGAACCAACTTTGGATTTTTCAGAAGCTGTAAGATATGCTTTGAACGAAGTGTACGGAGCATATGCAATTTCAGTTATGCATCATGATTTTCCCGGACAACTGGTTGTAGCGAGATTAGGTTCTCCTTTGGCTGTCGGTATCGGAGAACATGAATATTTTGTAGCTTCTGATGCTTCACCTTTTGTTGAGTTTACAAAAGAAGCGGTTTATCTTGAGGAAGGTCATATGGCTACAATTTCTTTAGAAAGTGGAATTGATATCAGAACGATAAAGGAAAATGCTAAAATCGAACCGGCTATTCAGGAATTAAGATTAAATCTTGAACAGATAGAAAAGGGAGGTTATGAACACTTTATGCTGAAGGAAATCTTCGAACAACCAAAATCTATTCTTGATACCATGAGAGGTCGTCTTCTAGTAGATGAAGGAATCATTAAAATGGCCGGAATTTGGGATCATTTGGAAAGATTAACTAATGCAGAAAGAATTATCATTATCGCTTGTGGAACTTCTTGGCATGCAGGTCTTATCGGAGAATATCTTATTGAAGAGTTTGCACGTGTTCCTGTAGAAGTAGAGTATGCTTCAGAATTCAGATACAGAAATCCGATCATCAGTTCTAAGGATGTTGTGATTGCGATTTCTCAATCAGGTGAAACTGCCGATACGATGGCTGCAATCAAATTGGCTAAAGAAAAAGGAGCTTTCGTGTATGGAATTTGTAATGTGGTGGATTCATCAATTGCACGTTATACAGATGCGGGTTCTTATACCCATGCTGGGCCGGAAATCGGTGTTGCTTCCACAAAAGCTTTTACAGCCCAATTGACTATATTGTCATTAATTGCAATTAAATTAGGTAATCATAATGGAAATCTTGGAAAAGCGGATTTTATGAGATTGATTACCGAACTTGATGCTATTCCTAAAAAAGTTGAAGATGTATTAAATTCTGTTGATCAGACAGTGAAAACTATTGCTTCTAATTTTGTAGACGCAACTAACTTTTTATATTTAGGTCGAGGTTATAATTTCCCTGCAGCTCTGGAAGGAGCACTTAAGCTTAAGGAAATTTCGTATATCCATGCCGAAGGTTATCCTGCAGCAGAGATGAAACACGGACCTATTGCCTTGATCGATGAAAATATGCCGATTGTCATTATAGCGCCTAAGGTTGGACATTACGATAAAATAGTTAGTAATGTTCAGGAGATCAAAGCCAGAAAAGGAAAAGTTATCGCAATTGTGAATAAAGGAGATACTCAGGTTTCTGCAATGGCAGACTATATTATAGAGATTCCTGAGACGTCAGAATGTTTCTCGCCAATTTTAGCTTCTATACCGTTACAGCTTTTATCATATTATATTGCAGTTGCAAGAGGTGCTAATGTTGATCAACCTAGAAACCTTGCAAAATCAGTAACAGTAGAATAATTTTGTAGTTTGTGAAATATTCTTTAACAAATTACGTTTTCATTAAAAATTGATAATTATTCATAAAAAAAATTATATATTTACCGCTTAATTTCTTTAAAATAGGATGAAAAGGATATTACTTATATTTTTATCGGCATCGGTTGTTATTTCTTGTTCAAAAGGGAGTAAAGGAAGTGCTGGTAAACCAGGTCTTAAAGGGGAACTTGTTCCTAGAGGATCGTCAAAATCATTTATAGCAGAAAGACCTTACGGAATGGTTCCAATTCCTGGCGGTTCTTTTGTAATGGGTATGGCAGATCAGGATTTCGCAGGTACTCCGGAAAAAGCAATGCCTAAAACAGTGACTGTTTCTTCCTTTTTTATGGATGAAACAGAAGTTACCAATGCAGAGTATAGAGTTTTTATAAATGCAGTTAGAGATTCCATTGCCAGAGGATTATTAGCAGAAGCTGCTGGTGAAGGTGGAGGCGAAGAAGGTGGAAACGGCGGGTCTATTGGTGACTTTGCTTATGCATCTAAGAAAACAGGAGAAGAAGCTACACCATATCAGAAATTTATGGAATCTCAAGGTGGAAGAGATGGCTATGACGAATCTAAAAAACTGGATTGGAAAGTTCCTTTACAATATAATACATCTGCTTATCCGGATGAAAAATACGCTGAAGTATTAGAGTCAATGTATTTGCCGGCTGATAAGAGAATTAATAATGAAAGAATTATTGACTGGTCTAAGATAAAATATAATTATCAATGGGAAGATGTTGCAAGTGCCGTAAAGGATAAGAATAGAGGTACTCAATACCTTAAAAAAGAAAGTATTGCTGTTTATCCGGATACTACTGTTTGGGTCAAAGATTTTAGTTATGCTTATAATGAACCGTTGTTTGACCAGTATTTTTGGCATAATGCTTATAAAGAATACCCTGTTGTTGGTGTTACCTGGGATCAGGCAAGGGCGTATTGTGATTTCAAAACTAAATTAAAGACTGACTATAATAACAGTCTTAAAAAGAAAAAACAAAAGTCAATGCGTTTTAGACTGCCAACAGAAGCTGAATGGGAATATGCTGCTAAGGGAGGAATACAAAATGCTACTTATCCTTGGGGAGGTCCCTATTTGCAGGATGACAGAGGTTGTTATCTGGCAAACTTCAAGCCTAAAAGAGGTACATACATAGAGGACGAGAAAAAAGGTAATTATACTTATACTGCTCCTGTTAAAAAGTTCCCGAAAAATGGATTTGGTCTATATGATATGGCAGGTAACGTTTCTGAGTGGACAGAGTCGCCGTACAGTAATTCCACATACGAATTTTCATCAACTTTAAACCCATATTTATCAAACCAGGCCTACAGAGAAGTTAAAAAAACTATCAGAGGCGGATCTTGGAAAGATGCAGGTTATTTATTAATGACTGGCTATAGAGATTGGGAAAGAAAGGACTCAGCTAGGAGTTATATCGGATTCAGGACAATACAAGACATTCCGGCTGGAGCAGGTAAATTTAAAAGAACAACTAAATAATTAACTAACTATTACTAACTAAAAATTCAAAAAAATGTTTAAAACTAAAGAATCAATAACAAATTTTGTTTATTCATTTGGTGCAGCTATCGTAATCCTGGGAGCTTTATTTAAAATGACACACTGGCACGTTGGTCCTATTACAGGTAACGTTGCTCTTGCTGCCGGTTTGATTACAGAAGCATTAATCTTCTTATTTTTCGCATTTGATCCACCAGCAAAAGAAGAACATTATGCATGGGAAAATGTTTATCCTGAATTGTTGGATGAATCTGCTGAAAGACAACCAAGAAAAGTTGTGAATAAAGTAGAAAATAAAGAACTGGAAGTTTCATTATCTGATAAGCTGGACAAAATGTTGGCTGACGCAAAATTGGATGTGAGTTTATTTGAAAGATTGAGAGGCGGAATTGATAAATTCTCTTCGTCTGTAGATCAAATCAACCAAACAGTTGACGTTTCTGCTTCTACACACAAATATAATGAGCAACTGAATCTTGCCGCTTCTCACCTTGAAAGCATGAATGCACTTTATGCGCTTCAACTTGAGCAAGGTCAAAAGCAATCGGAATTCAGCAAAAAATATGTTGAAGATATTCAGAAATCTGCTGCTCAGTCAGAAAAATTCAATGAGGAATTACAAGGTTTAACTTCTAATCTTAACAACCTTAACAGAGTTTATGGTGGTATGCTTAGCGCAATGAAGTCTTAATCACTATCATTTTAATTATTGTTTAACATTTAAATTATTTTATTAAAATGGCAGGAGGTAAACAGACACCACGTCAGAAGATGATTAACCTGATGTACCTGGTTTTCATTGCGATGCTTGCAATGCAGATCGATCAGGAAATCATCAGATCATATAAAGATACCAACGATTCTTTGACTAATACAAGACAAACGATTGTCGAGAGTAAAAATAAGATTTTCTATGCTACTTTACAGGAAAAAGCTAAAACTTCTCCTGAAACATACGGCCCATTATTATCACAGTATGAGGGTTTATCTGGAAAAACAGATGCCCTTGTGAACCTTATTGAAGGTTATAAAGGTGAGATGAGTAAGCAGGCGGAATACGATCCTAACTTAGCGGTTGAGGAAAGTTTTACCGCTCTTAATAATACAGAACCTGCGACTAATTTATTTTTCAAAGATGGTGATGAAAAAAATATTTCTTCAAAATCTACCGATTTGAAAAGCAAAGTCGATGATCTTAGAAATTTTATTGTTTCTAATTTTGCTAATAATTCTCAATTAAAAGACGTAGCTGCAAGAGCTCAGAAAAATCTTTGGGCAGAATTTCCCAAAGATGATAAAAGAGCTAAAGGTGGTAAAAATTGGTTTCAGTACAAATTTTATAATCAACCTTTAATTGCTGCACTTTCTAATCTTGAATTAATAGAGTCGGAAGCAAGAAATCTTCAAGCTGATGCTATTTCTTCTATGTTACAGGAAAAAGTTGATGCTGATATCAAATTCAATGCTTATGAAGCTTTGGTATCTGGTCCTAGTTCAATCATGAAAGGTGAAACTGGACAGATCAAAGTTGCTATCGGAACATTTGCAAGTAATGTTCCGGGATTGAAAATTACTGGAGTACAAAGAGTTGAGAATGGACAAGGTATTATCACACCTAACACTGGTACAACCGGAGAACAGAAATTTGGTGGTGAAATTTCTTTCACTGATAAAAATGGAAAAGTTATCACATTACCTTATTCTCATACATTAAATGTTGTATCAGGACAAGAAGCTTTGAAAGAGCAAAATGGAGCTATATTGCAAGCTGATAAAATGATGGTACTTTACAGAGGATTACAGAATCCTGTTTCGGGAGCTATTTTGGGAGCAGATCTTTCTGCTACAACATTATCTGCACCGGGAGCTTCTGTAAGCGGTGGCAAAGGGAAGTGGATGGTTACACCTGGTGCTGGAAGTACTGTTAAGTTAACAATTTCTGGAAAAGCACCTAGTGGAAAAGTTATCTCACAAGGATTTGACTTTAGAATTAAAAATATTCCTCCACCAAAAGGACAGATCAGAGGTGCTAGTTATGTTTCTATGCCAGCTCCGTCAATTTCTAAGCAGACATTAACAGCGACATTGCCAGACTTTGATTTCCCTGTATCTTTTGACGTAGTAAGTTTCAAAGTTAAAGTATCTGGTAAGCCTGTAATGCCGATTAATGGCAGTTCATTAGGACAGGTAGAATCTTTGACAAAAGGGCTTAGAAGTGGAGATGTTGTTACAATATTTGATATCCAGGCAAAAGCTAACGGATTGAATGGAGTTGTACTTCCAAATATTGGTAACGTTATCATAAACGTATTATAATAAACAACTTTTAATTGCGTTTATAAAAAATATTAAAACTGATTGATTTTATACTTCAATTTTTATTATGAAAAAGATTATATATAGTTTACTTTGTCTTTCCTCAGCAATGGCTTTTGCTCAGAATAGCATTCTAAATGCTGGTTCGCCTCAGAAGTTCAGAGAAGATCGCGAGATCAAGAAAGATAGTCTTGGTACTCCTATCAAGTATGCCTTTATAGAAGATAAAGATATCTTGAGAAGTATGGTTGTGTGGGAAATAATTGATATGAATGATAAAATCAATCAGCCTTTTTATCACAATTCTGACGGTCTTGTATCACAAAATAAATCGCTTTACCAGGTTCTTTTGGATGCAGTTAATAACGGAAAAATAAAAGAAGTCTATCAGAGTGATGATTTTATGACGAGACTTACTCCTGAGCAAATCGTTTCTGCAACTTCTGCAATTCAGGTTGCGGACTATTTTTCCCAGACTTTGAATGAGAATAAGATTGAAGATGCAACTGCTAACAATTTGAAGAAGTATTTTACTTCGATTATTAATTCTACTGATACCGATATTAGCTCTATCAAGGCTTATTATGGAACAAGATTAGAAGATGTTTTGTTGTATAATGACGGTAGTTCTCCTGTTACAACAGATGAACCTGCTGCAGAGCCGACTACAACTAAAAAAGGTAAGAAGAAAAAAGCACCTGCAAAAAAGGCCCCTGCTAAAATCAATATAGCACCTAATACAATCCTTGTTAAACTGGACGGAAGCTGGTACAAAATTAACAGAAATGATATCTCTGCCAATGTTGATAAGATTGTAACAGGGACTGAAAAAGTAAAAGCTCTGAAACTAATGGGGATGTGGTACATCGATAAAAGAGATACTCAGCTGAGATACAGATTGCTTGGTATTGCTGCAATGGGTGAAGATCCGAATGCTGCAAAACTGAGAGCATCTCAAGCTCAGGCTTTAGCAGAATCTGGCCAGCCGGTTGATGCAGCCTCTCTTGGTGGAGGTGCTGATGATCTTATAGATCTTTTCTGGATTTACTATCCCGATGCAAGACAGGTTCTATCCAGCAATTATATTTTTAATGCTAAGAATTCAACTTCTGATATTACTTTTGATGACGTTCTTAATGCAAGGAGATTTTCTGCGATCATTTATAAAGCTGATAATGGTTTAGGTAGAGGCGGAAGCGGTGTAATTGATGAATATATTCCGAACGATGCAGAAGGACAATTAGAGGAAAGTGACAGAATCAAAGCCCAGATTCTTCAAATGGAAAATGATATGTGGAATTACTAATATTTCTCATAGTCCAAATAAAAAAACCTGAGTATCTTTACTCAGGTTTTTTATTTTTTATGGAACATGTAGATTACATCATCGTTGGAGCTGGATATGCAGGAGTTTTTTTCGCTCATCAATTGATTAAGGAAAAAAAAACATTTAAGATTTTTTATGATGACAATATTTCTGCTTCCCAAGTTTCAGCAGGTGTCTGCAATCCGGTTATTCTGAAACGGTTCAACACATTTTGGAAGTCTCAGGAACAGATTGATTATCTGAATGTCATCTTCAAAGAAATAGAAGCCTATACTTTCAAAAATTATTTGATTAATGAAAATGTTGTTCGAATCTTTCATAATGAATCCGAGAAAGTTCAATGGACAAAAAATTCTCAAAAAGAAGATATGAAGTCTTACCTTGACCCGGATTTTATAGAGTTGAAATCCGTTAATAATGCTTTCGAAGCTGGAAAAGTCAATCAATCCTGCAGAGTTGATGTTACAGCATTCTTTAGTGATATGTTTAATTATTTGGATGAAAATAATTATTTAATCAAAGAAAAATTTGATCATCGGTTAATTGATATAACAAATAATTCTTACAATAATATTTCATTCAAAAATATAATTTTCTGTGAAGGTGTTGCAACTAATAACAATCCTTTTTTCTGTAACATTCCAATTCAGCCTAAC
The DNA here is from genome assembly GCF_900182975.1 of Epilithonimonas pallida. Classification (NCBI taxonomy): domain Bacteria; kingdom Pseudomonadati; phylum Bacteroidota; class Flavobacteriia; order Flavobacteriales; family Weeksellaceae; genus Epilithonimonas; species Epilithonimonas pallida. The sequence goes on from NZ_FXUO01000003.1 coordinate 430,782, forward strand.
AAAGGCCATTGCCTGAAAATTACGTTGAATGAAGTTCCTGATTCTTACATTATTAAGAAAAAACACTTCTTATTCAATCTTCGAAACGATCTATATTACTACGGTGGAACTTATGACCGTTTTGATAAGACTAATAATATCAATGATGAATCAGTCGAAGAATTAAAATCAGGACTTATGGAGATTTATAAAAATAAATTTGAGATTCAGGATATTAATGTAGCATTTCGTGCAACCGTTGCAGACCGAAGACCAATTTTAGGAAGGCATCAGGAACATCACAACTTCTATATTTTTAACGGACTAGGAGCTCGAGGTGTTTATAATGGAAGTTATTTTTCAAAAGTACTGTTTGATTTTATCGGGAATAATTTGAATCTGGAGTCTGAAATTGATGTTAAAAGATTCTATTGAATTTTTAACGCATTTTAAATTATACTAATTTGGTCAAAATTGAATGAATTGTTACATTTGTACCTGATTACATTGAATGATGGAGAACGATTTAAAAGAAACCTTTCAAAAACTGCTTGACGAGAATATAGAACAGAAATCAATAGAAGAAGTTCTGGAGATTCTGGTACAAACTTTTCCCAATGAAGTTTGCTTTTCTACAAGTTTCAGCTTCGAAGATCAGGTCATAACAGATTTTGTCAAAAACTCTGGGATTAAGATTTTCACACTAGATACGGGTCGATTATTCGAAGAGACTTACAACACATGGAATCTCACAAGGTCAAAGTACAATGTCAATATTAAAGCCTTTTATCCAAATCCTGAAGAACTGGAACCTTTCATTCAGGAAAAAGGACCGGATTCTTTTTACAGGTCTGTAGAGAATAGAAAAACTTGTTGCGATATCAGAAAAGTTCATCCATTGAAAAGAGCTCTTAAAGGTAACAACGTTTGGATTACAGGACTTAGAGCAGAACATTCTGCAGCAAGAGAAAATCTATCCCAATTGGAATGGGACGAGTCCAACCAAATCATCAAGTACCATCCAATTCTTTTCTGGACAACGGAACAGGTAAGAGATTATATCAAACAGAACCAAATTCCGTATAATATTTTGCACGACAAAGGTTTTGTCAGTATTGGTTGTGCTCCATGTACAAGAGCTATTCAACCGGGCGAAGATTTTCGTGCAGGTCGCTGGTGGTGGGAAGATGCCAGTAAAAAGGAATGCGGACTTCACGTTCACAAATAAAATTTCAAAATATCCGTAAAGGAAATTTTATCTTATATAAGTGTTATCGCCTTTGTTAGCCTTAATCAGAATTTAGTTTAAAAAAATCTTTGTGAGCTTTGTGTTAAAATTTTTGAATTGAAACAATAGCAACAAATAATTAATAATTAAGATTAAAATGTCAAAATATCATTTGGATTATCTGGAGCAGTTAGAATCCGAAGCCATCCATATTTTCAGGGAAGTTGCTGGCCAGTTCGAGCGTCCGGCTTTACTTTTCAGTGGCGGAAAAGATAGTATTACACTCGTTCATTTGGCGCTGAAAGCTTTTCGCCCGGGTAAATTTCCATTTCCGTTGGTTCACATTGATACAGGTCATAATTTTCCCGAAGTTCTGGAATTTCGTGACCAATTAGCTGAGCAGATTGGAGAAAAACTCATCGTCAGAAAAGTAGAAGATACTATCAAAGAAAAAGGATTGAGAGAACCAAAAGGAAAATTGCCGAGCAGAAACGCATTGCAAACTTTTACATTGTTGGATACGGTAGAAGAATTCGAATTCGATTGCTGCATCGGTGGCGGAAGACGTGATGAGGAAAAAGCCAGAGCCAAAGAACGTATTTTCTCCGTTCGTGATGATTTCGGACAATGGGACCCAAAACTTCAGCGTCCAGAACTTTGGAATACATACAATGGTAAAATCCACAAAGGTGAACAGGTTAGAGCTTTTCCAATTAGTAATTGGACAGAATTAGATGTCTGGAGTTACATCCTGAAAGAAAATATCCAATTGCCGTCCATTTATTTCTCTCACGAACGTGAAGTTCTCAATCTTGATAACCAATTCATCGCAATGAACGAGTTCGTCAATCTGGATGAGAACGATGTTGTAACTAAAGAAAAAGTCCGCTACAGAACGGTTGGCGATATGACCTGCACCGCGGCAGTTTTGTCGGAAGCGACCAATCTGGAGCAAGTGATTGCCGAAATTATCACGACCAAAACCAGCGAACGAGGCGAAACAAGAATAGACGACAGAACTTCTGAAGCTGCAATGGAAGACAGAAAAAAAGCAGGTTATTTTTAATTATTAATGATGAATTATAAATGATAAATGATGAGATTGGGAAAAGTTTCTCAAAAGCATTTATCAAGTATCAATTATCGATTATCAAAACAATGGACATATTAAGATTCATCACTGCAGGAAGTGTAGATGACGGAAAAAGCACACTGATAGGCAGATTATTATACGACAGCAAAAATATTCTGATAGACCAATTAGAAGCTGTAGAACGCGCAAGCAAATTCAAAAATGATGGCGAGCTGGATTTGGCTTTGCTGACAGACGGTTTAAGAGCTGAACGCGAACAGGGAATCACCATCGATGTGGCGTACAAATATTTCTCTACTCCGAAACGTAAATTCATTATCGCAGATGCGCCGGGCCACGTTCAGTACACCCGAAATATGATTACAGGAGCCAGCAATTCCGATCTGATTATCATCCTGATTGACGCCAGAAACGGAATCATCGAGCAAACGAAAAGACATTCGATTATTGCTTCATTGCTCAACATCCCAAATGTTGTTGTGGCGATTAACAAACTGGATTTGGTCAATTACTCCGAAGATATTTTCAATCAAATCAAAAACGACTATTCAAAAATGGCAGAACAGCTGTCTTTGAATAATGTCGTTTATATTCCAATTTCGGCTTTAGATGGTGACAATATCGTTGATAAATCTGAAAAACTGAATTGGTACGACGGAAAAACTTTACTAGATTATCTTGAATCTGTAGAATTGGAAAACACCATCAATCTGGATAAAGCGAGATTTCCTGTTCAGTATGTGATTCGTCCTCAGACCGATGAGCTTCACGATTACCGTGGATATGCAGGAAAAATCACAAGCGGAATTTATAAAGTTGGAGATTCGATAACAGTATTACCTTCCGGAACCGAGAGTAAAATTTCAGCCATTGAAATCAACCAGCAAAAAGTAGAAGAAGCTTTTGCGCCTCAAAGTGTGATTTTACATTTGGAAGACGATGTAGATATCAGCCGTGGCGATTTGATTGTAAAATCCGACGACCTTCCAAAAATTGAACAAGAATTAGAAGTTCTCGTTTGCTGGATGGGCGACAAACCTTTGAAATCAGGAGCAAAATATCTGATTCAAAATAATACAACGCAAGTCAAAGCTGTTATCAAAGAAATTGACTATAAACTGAATGTCAATACTTTAGAAAAGCAAGAGGTAGAGCAGGTTTCGCTCAACGAAATTGTAAAACTTAAGCTCAAAACCGCAAGACCTTTAGCTTACGATTCTTACAAAGATTTGGCTTCCAATGGTGGCATTATCTTTATAGATGAGACAAGTTTTGTAACTGTTGGTGCCGGATTGATTCAGTAAATTTAAAAAGAAAAGAACTTGACATCAAAAATTTCACTTCCGGTTTTCATCAAAGCATCGTCTAACAGAATCCTGATTGTCGGCGGTGGAAAATTGGCATCGGAACAGCTTAATGATTTGATGCAGAATATTCCGGATGCGAATATCAGTGTGGTTGCCAAAAGGCTGTCAGATGATATTAAAATCCTGTTATTGGAAAATACGTCTGTCAGAATTATTAATGATGATTTCAAGGACGAGTATTTGGAATTGGCGGATTTATTCATTGTTGCAACAGAAGATTCGGTTAAAGATCGATTAATCATTTCAAAACTAAGGGAACATAAAAATCTTTATTACGCTCCAAATTTTCCATCAGAAAGTGATTTTTTCTTCGAATCAGATTCTGAACAGAAAGAAGAAAAACTACTCTTCCCAATCAATAATGAACAAAAATGGCGAAGAATTGCTACCTTCTTTTTCCTTGCGTTTGTTCTTCTTTTGATAGTCAATATTCTCTCATTTTACATTGGTTTCAAAGATCTGGAAGTTGCTTATCATTATCTTAATTACAATACGGATGAAAGATTTTTCTGGCTGTTTTTAGTTGGATTTTTAGCACAATTAATTGATGGCGCCCTGGGAATGGGTTATGGTGTGACATGTACAGCGGCACTTTTGTATATTGGTATCCCTTTGCCGGCAATCAGCAGCAGTATTCATACAGCAGAGATGTTTTCAAGCGGTGCTTCGGGATTCAGCCATTACAAATTCGGGAATATTAATAAAAAATTATTCAGGAATATTTTGATTCCGGGCGTCATCGGAGCGGTTTTGGGCGCATTGTTATTATCTTATTTCGGGGAAAAATATTCCGGAATTATCAAACCTATTTTAGCAGCTTATACATTTATTCTCGGGTTGAGAATCCTTTTCAATGCGTTCAGGAAAAATAAAAAAAGGAAAAAAACGAGAAGAGTAGGTTGGCTGGCAGGCGCAGGCGGTTTCCTGGATTCTTTCGGCGGTGGTGGTTGGGGACCATTAGTCACTTCCACTTTAATCTCGAAAGGTAAAACTCCACGCTACATCATCGGAACTGTTAGTTTGACTGAATTTTTCGTAACCTTCGCAAGTGCATTGACTTTCTTTTCCGTCATCGGCATCAGCCATTGGCAATTGATTGTAGCTTTGATTCTGGGTGGTGTTTTAGCAGCGCCAATTGCAGCAAAATTAGCAGGTAGACTACCACTGAAAATAATGTTCATAGGTGTTGGATTAATGGTCATTATCTGGAGTCTGAACGTTCTTTTAAAAACATTCGGGATTCTATAATTATTTCCAAATTTATTAGGCAAGACTTCTTATTTTTATGATTTAATAATTTTAAGATGTCAAAAGTTGTCAAAACAATAATTTTAGCAGGTTTTATTGTAGCAAAATTTTTGCTCCAGTTTTTCCTTATCAGCCCATTTTATGACCTTCACCGGGACGAATATCTGCACCTCGACCAGGGAAATCATTTGGCTTTGGGGTATTTATCGGTTCCGCCGGTTACGTCCTGGATTTCTTTTTTAATCAAAATTCTGGGTAATGATATTTTCTTTGTCAAATTTTTTCCTGCGCTGTTCGGAGCCTTAACAATATTTGTGGTTTGGAAATCCATTGAGCTGTTGAAAGGAAATCTGTTTGCACTTATTTTAGGATCAACGGGTGTTTTGCTATCCATTCTTTTGAGACTTAATACGCTTTATCAGCCCAATTCTCTCGATGTACTTTGCTGGACAACATTTTATTATATGCTGATAAGATATTTTAATTCCGAAAATTCAAGATGGCTTTTTTATGCGGCTGTTGTCTTTGCAATCGGATTTTTGAATAAGTACAATGTAATATTCCTTCTTTTAGGTTTATTTCCCGCAATTCTCTTAACCCCAAATCGAAATCTCTTAGTTAGAAAAAATTTTTATCTGGCGATTCTTGTTGGGCTGATATTGATTTTACCCAATCTTATCTGGCAATACACCAATAGTTTTCCTGTTATTTACCATATGAAAGAATTGACAAAAAATCAGCTGGTTAATGTTAGTTTAAAAGGCTTTTTGACATCGCAGATTCTATTTTTTGCAGGATCGGTAGTTGTGATTATTTCAGGGTTATATGCATTGCTGTTTTACAAGCCTTTTCAGAAATATAAGGTCTTTTTCTGGAGTTTTGTTTTCACGCTGGCGGTATTTATATTTTTTAAGGCGAAGGATTATTACGTCATAGGTTTATATCCGATTTATATTGCTTTTGGTTCTGTTTTTTTTGAATCGATTCTGAATCACGGCTGGAAGATATGGTTAAGACCGATTTTAATTATGCTGCCTGTTTTGTTTTTCATACCAATGTATAACTATGCTCTGCCAAACAGAACACCGGACTATGTTGTTAAGCATCATCAAAAGTATAGTGAAATCGGGATGCTGTATTGGGAAGACGGAAAAGAACACGAGTTACCCCAGGACTTTGCAGATATGGTTGGTTGGAAAGAACTGGCTGGGAAAGTGGACAAAGCGTATTCAGGATTGCCGGATAAAGAACATACTTTAATTTTGTGTGATAACTATGGACAGGCCGGAGCGATTAATTATTACGGCAAGCTTGGAATAAAGGCAGTTTCCTTCAATGCAGATTATATCAATTGGTTTGATCTGTCGAAGAAATATGTGAATGTTATCCGTGTTAAGGATTATTTTGAAAGAGATAATGAGATGCCGGAAACAAGTCCGTTTTTCGCAAAGAGTTCAATATCCGGGGAAGTTGAGAACAAGTATGCGCGGGAATATGGGACAACTATTTTTGTATTTCAGAATGCAAAAATTAATATCAACAAAAGAATCCGCAACGAAATAAACGAGGTTAAAAGCCGGCAAAAGTAAATTAGCCGGCTGATAATTCATCAATTTAATTTTCTATTAAGTATTAAACAAAAATTAGAATCAGAGCGAGAACAATTCCGATTGCTGTAAAAACCATTCCTCTTTTGAACGCTTTTGTTTTCGGATTGAACATCCAGAAGCTGGAAATCACAAAAAAGAATAGCGAGATTCCAAAAAAAGTATTAAGCGGAGACAATGTGTCTTTGGATTGGGACTTGTGGAGTTTCGTCATTTTGTCCAGAACAAAAGGCAATTCTTTCTTCTTATATTTGGCTTCACCAGTTTTGATGTTATAAGTTCCCTGTTTAAAATACATCACATCGCCTTCGGTTTTTTCTACTTCGAAGCCTTTGATTTTAATTTCCTTACCCAGTTTTTTCTCATCCAGATTGGGTTCAAATTTCTTTTCGTAGCTTTTCTCTTTTTTAAGAAAACCCGTATCACGATAAACTAAAAGCACGCCGCTGATTGCATAGACCGCCATTATTCCTGCAAGAAAATAACCGAGGTAACGGTGTGTGATTCTCATAAAAGTTTTTGTGTTCCTGATTTTATCCATTTTTATTTGTTTTATTAATCTGAAAAGTGGAGACAAATGTATGACTCCACTTCTATTATTAGAAATTTGATTTGATGTTTTTTACAATTTATAGGTCAAAGTCACATAAACGTTTCTCGGCATAATCGGGTTGACGGAATAGTTCTCGTGTACAGTATAATTCAATACATTGAACGCATTACCTAATTTTCCTTGAAGAAGGAATTTTTTATACTGATAAGCGATACTGAAATCAACCTGAGTAAAATCTGTCAACGGAATCATTCTGTCCGTCTTCTGATTACCGTTCGCATCTTTCTGGTTATTCCATCCACCATATCTGCTGCCTGTATAGAACGCAGTAGCTCCAATTTTCAATCCCTTGACATATTTGTCAAATGTATAAAATACTGATGCATTGGCAGTGTTAAGTGGTGTTCTTACAATTCTTTCGCCTTCTATGAAACTGTTAAGGGTATTTGGAGTATCCAAATATGTCATATGATTATAAGAATAACCGGCAATGATTGATAAATTGGCTAAAGGATTCCCAGTAATATCCAATTCCACACCACGGCTTCTGGTTTTTCCAGTCAGTTCTTTTATATTGGTATTTGTGTTGACATTACCTTGGTCATTAAACGGTGCAGTCTGTGCCAGGTTACTGTTGTCAATTTGATAAGCTGTAGCGTTGAACGCAATAGTATTGGCAAATAAGTTCTTCTTGAATCCAATTTCCCATTGATCTACAATAGATGCATCAAGAGCTTTTAGGTTAACGTCAGTTCCTGTATTTGGTGTAAATGAGTTTGTATAACTTGCAAACGTCATAAAAGTATCATTCCACTGGTAAACTAATCCTAACCTTGGTGAAAGCGCATTTTGGCTTGACTTTCCTTTTTCTCCGCTTTTCCCATAAGCAACGGATGTTATACCTGGTCCTGAGAACTCATAATTTGTGATGATTGGATTGATGTTCTCCAGATATGACCATCTAATACCAGCCAGAACTTTTAATTTTTCTGTAACAGAAATTAAATCCTGAATGTAAACGCCAACACGTCTTGTAGGTGTTCTTGTAAGATTTTTCTTTGCAGTTGAAGGTTCGTAACCGCTTGCCCAAGTAGATTCATCAGCTAGATTGATTGTTGGTGGATTTAACTTGGTTCCGTTAATACCATTAGTACCATATCCTATAGAACCACTGTTTTCCCAGCTACCATCTTGTTTTTGAAAATAGTAAGTATAATTATCTGATTGAAGATAATCCGCATCGGCACCAAAAAGCAGTTTATGTTTTACTTTTCCGGTACTGAATTCACCATTCAAGTTGGCCTGAATAGAGCCATAATTCTGTTCATTATAAGTTCTTGTCAGATTTCTGTTCCAAAGGTAAGAACCGTTGTTGGGTTGAAACTCCCACTGCATTCTTTCATTTCCGAAAAAATCTTTGGTGTAATTCTGATAAGAACCGACAACATTCAGGTTCCAGTTAGTATTGATCTGATGATTTAGAGTAACTGTGCTTGTCGCCATCTGTGTATTCTGATATTGAAAATCAGAACCTGGATTTTTACGAATGTCAATTAAATCATTAATAACAGATCTTGATGTATTTTTATCCAAGACCAATGTACCTACACCAAAATCCGGCGTGAAATAATTTTTGAGATAATCACCCTCAACAATTAATTGCGTTTTATCGGATATATTGAAAAGAAAGCTTGGATTGAAATAGTATTTTTGAGAAGTCACATTATCGCGGAAACTGCCCTTATCTTCAAAAGCGCCATTCACGCGGAAAGCAGAACTTTTTGACAAAGCGTCATAAAAATCCAAAGTGGTTTTGTAATTATCCCAACTTCCTGCGCTCAAGGCAATACTTCCACCTTGGTTAAAAAGCGGTTTTTTAGTCACCATATTTAGGATGCCACCGGGAGCTACATTGCCGTAAAGAATGGCTGCGCCACCTTTCAGCACTTCTACACGCTCCATCCCGGAAACTTCTGGGAAGATCCCGCTATTGACACGGGAACCATTTTTATAAATATTTTCAGCTCCGAATATATAACCTCTTGCACCAAAGCTGTCCTGAGAACCGCCTCTTGCAGAGGTAATGTACATTCCATTGACATTCCTGATCACATCCGAAAGCTGCTGGGCCTGCTGTTGTTCAATAATTTCGTGAGTAACAATTGCAGTAGCCTGTGGATTTTCCATCACATCCAGGTTGGACTTTGTAGTGAAAACCTTTGCACGGTTCGGATTCCCTGCTTTATGAAGTTTGACATCCTCTATGGTTCTTACATTCAAAGAATCAGTTTTTGCCTCTTGAGCGTAACCAAAAACAGATAGTGTGATAAGACCTATAGCAACAGCATTTCTTTTCATAGTTTATTTAGAATATTTAAAAACAGTGCAAAAGTATGGAAAGTGTTAATACTTCCCAATATTATTTTAAATAATTCTAAATAAACCTAACGTTATTGTTTTAAAGCATTGATTATAAGTATTATAAATTATTCTGATTTTTATCAGTTCAATAGTTCTTGTAATTCAAGCCAGCGCATTTCGTATTCTTCCAGTTTTTCAGAAAGCGATTCTAGATCTGCGGATAACTTGGAAATTTTCTCATAATCGCTTTCATTGTTGAGTTGTTCCAGGATTTTGTTTCGCTGTGTTTCCAGTTCTGGCATTTCCTTTTCAATCGTTTCCAGCTCACGCTGTTCCTTGAATGAAAGTTTTTTCTTAGTTGACGATTGTTGATTGATGGCAGTTGGTTTCTCTTCTTTTGCAATAGAAACAGCAGATTCTTGATTCTTGTCTTTTGATTCCTGAGACTTTTTGCTTTCTCTATATTCCGAAAAATTCCCAACAAAATCCTTAATTTTTCCGTCACCTTCAAAAGCTAAAACGTGATCCACAATACGATCCATAAAATAACGGTCGTGCGAAACGATAATCAGACTGCCTTGGAAGTTCTGAAGAAAATTTTCCAAAACCGTTAGCGTTGGCAGGTCCAAATCATTCGTGGGCTCATCAAAAATCAAAAAGTTCGGATTCTGATACAGCACATACATTAGATGCAGACGTCTTTTTTCACCTCCCGAAAGTTTAGATATCGGTGAATATTGCGTTTGGTCATCAAATAAAAATAACCTCAAAAACTGCGAAGCCGAAATGGTTTTTCCGTTGGCTAATGGAAAATTTTCAGAAATTTCTTTGATGAAATCAATCACGCGTTCATCGTCCTTATAAGCTAAACCTTTCTGAGAAAAGTATCCAAATTTTATGGTTTCTCCGGTTTCAATTTCGCCAGAATCTTTAGGCTCAAAACCTTGGATGATATTCAGCAATGTCGATTTTCCGGCACCGTTTTTTCCCACAATCCCGACTTTTTCTCCTCGTTGGAAAGAATAAGAAAAGTCTTTCAGCAAAACATTATTCCCGAATTTTTTATTGATGTCTTTCAGTTCCAGAATTTTATTGCCGAGACGTTTCATTTCGAAATCCAGTTCCAAATCTTCTTTTCTTGTATCGGTTTTAGCAACTTTTTCGGTTTCGTAAAATGCATCGATTCTGGATTTGGATTTCGTTGTTCTCGCTTTCGGTTGGCGTCGCATCCATTCCAATTCTTTTCTGTAAAGATTGTTGGCTTTGTCAATCGTTGCATTCAGATTATCTTCCCGAATCATTTTATTTTCGAGATAAGTCGCATAAGAACCGTTGTGAACGTAGAGATTTTTGTCTTCCATTTCCCAAATGATATCACACACCGAATCCAAAAAATATCGGTCGTGCGTCACCAGAAGAAGTGTGATTTTCGCTTTGCTCAGATAATTTTCCAGCCATTCCACCATTTCCACATCGAGGTGGTTGGTCGGTTCATCCATGATTAGAAGCGTATGTCTGTGTTCCGCCCGGGTTTCGGTTAAAAGTTTGGCGAGTGCAACTCTTTTGATTTGACCTCCGGAAAGTGTTCCCATTTTCAGCGTCAGGTCGGTGATTTTCAGCTGTGACAGAATCTGCTTCATTTCGTTTTCCAAATCCCAGGCTTTCTGGATTTCCATTTCAGCAATGGCCTTTTCCATTTCGTCCGGATTATTGGAAATCAAAGAATGGTGGTATTGTTTCAAAGCCAAAATCGGAGGCGAATTGAGCGTCATCATAAATTCCTCAATCGAGAGATTGGAATCGAAATCAATTTCCTGGTCGAACAAAACCACCTGAATATCTTTATTAATCACTACAGTTCCGCTATCGGCAATCTCTTTTCCCATCAGGATTTTCAGAAGTGTGGATTTTCCACTGCCGTTTTTGGCCACGATGGCAATCTTGTCGCCTTCATTCACATTGAAGCTGATATTTTGAAACAGGACTTTGACGCCGTACGATTTGGTAAGATTTTCTGCGGAAACGTAATTCATTATGACAAATGATAATTAATAAAGATAAATGATGTGCGAAAGTACAAAATTGAAAATTCAATAGAGAATAATTTGGGCTGCTTTATCCGCACAAAGTTTATCCTGAGTTTATCGAAGGTTCCGTTTTTTCAAAAAGAAAAAAGTCCGACCCAATTGGGCTATGTGTAATTCACTGTTTCTATATAATTGTTATGATTATTAAACCAATCTTAGTTTTCTGAAAATTTTAACTAAACAAACATTTCATTTAACCTTTTGTTGAGATAATCAGAATGAAAAATTTCAGAAGTTTGCTCAAAATTAATTCAATGAAAAAACTCAACTTTCTTTTTGTTCTCTTTTTATTTTCAGCATTTCAGGCACAAGTGATTTCCGGAACTATATTTTCCAAGGAAGAAAACAAGCCGATTCCTTATGTCAAAATTGGGGTTGAAAAAGATAATTTGGGAACAGTTTCTGATGAATCGGGAAAATTCTCTCTGGATTTGTCAAAAACCAATACTAATAAAAATGTCAGAATAGAAGTTTCTGGTTACGAAACTTTTTCTATGAATGTTGGGAATTTTATCAAACAAAATCCTCAACAGATTTTTCTTCAGGAGAAAGTTCAGACCATCAAAGAAGTTAAACTGACACCGAAAAAACTGGTGGATAAAAACTGGGGCGTAAACACCAAAAGCAAAAGTGTTACTTATAGTGTCAATCCGGAATTTGATAAAACCAATTTTCTGGGTGAAACGGCGATACAGTTCAATACCAAAAAAAGAGCAAAAATCAGAACTATTAATCTGAATGTAGCGCAATTCAATTCCAAAGAACCGGTAGTGATGCGCTATACAATTTACAATGATGAGAATGGTTTGCCAGGTAAAAGTCTTTTGGATGAAGAAATCACAGTAGAACTAACTTCGGATAAAATAAAAGACGGTGTTTTTTCTTTGGATGTCAACAACCAGAATATTTGGGTGAAAGGAAAATTCTACGTCGGAATCCAGTTTCTGAAAGCTTTTGACGGTAATATAAGAATCAGCGCAGCTTTGTTTAAAACGGGTTATATAAGAGAGTTTTATCAGGATTGGCAGAAAATGTCTATCGCTGCACCAGCCATTAATATTGATGTGAAAGTTGATAAAAGTGCTGTGAACGAGAGTGCAGAAAAAGATGTTTTCGATAATGTTTCTGCTTCACTACAAGATTATACGCTATTTTTGGAAGAAGCCAGAAAATCAGGATTTGGTAAAAATACATTAACAGGAAGAGTTCTTCATTTGAAAGATGCTGATATCTATTATGAGATTTATGGAAAAGGAGAGCCGTTGTTTTTGCTTCACGGTAATGGCGGAAGCATTGACGCCTTCACAAAAGAGATTCCTGAGTTGTCAAAACATTTTCAGGTCATTGCAATGGACACAAGAGCGCAGGGAAAAAGTACAGATACATCAACAGAGCCTTTGACTTATAAAAAATTTGCGGAAGATGTGAAGGCTTTGGCTGACGAATTAAAATTGAAAAAAATCAATATTCTGGGTTGGAGCGACGGTGGTAACACAGCTATTGAATTTGCCATAAAATATCCAAAAATGACAAATAAAATCATAACAAGTGGTGCCAACGTTTTCCCTAATGGTGTCGGAGAGAAAATGGTGGAAGATATGAAGATTGATGTTGCCAGAATGAAAGCAGAACACAAGCCGGAAAGAGATATTCGCCTGGAGCAACTGATGATTGATGAACCTAAAATCACGAAAGAACAACTCAATAAAATAAGTGCGAAAGCGTTAATTGTCGCAGGAGAAAATGATTTGATTCTCCGATCTCATACTGAATATATCGCTAAGGAAATTCCCAATTCCAAAATGAAAATTTACAAAGGCGCATCTCACGGTGTTCCTGTGGAAAGGGCGGAAGAATTGTGCCAGGATGTGATTGATTTTATTAAGAAGTAAAAAATAGTAAACGCTAAGACACAATTTTTTTTGAATCCAACTCTTAATTCAAGTCGCAAAGAGCTTCGCAATAAAACTTTGCGACTTTTTTATAATTTTAAAAGAGTGATTACAATTGCGTCTTTGATAAAACTAATCTAATCAATCGTCAGCATTTTCAAACTCCAAAGATTCCCATTGTAAATATCCAAATCGACTTTTGAATTGATGCCGTAAACAATGCCATTTTCTGAAAATTGCCAGAACTGCCACTCATCATCTGGCGAAGGTGTAGGAACATCATTATAATTCGCTAACCAAAGCGGATAATCATCAAATTCGCCTTTCAGGTAATCTTTATAGTAATGGTAATAAGTGTAGATAATCGGTTTTTCGCCGTAGGTATCTTCCATTATTTTTATCCAGACTTTGAGATCGGAAATCAATTGCTCTTTTGATTTTTTCCTTGGATCTTTCTCGATATCGAGAATTGGCGGAAGATCACCGGATTCTAATTTTGCAACAGAAAGGTAAGAATTAGCCTGCATCACGGGGTCTTCATCCGGGCGATAAAAATGATAAGCGCCACGAATCAATTGATGTTGTTTTGCCGTTTCCCAAAAATGATCAAAGTTTTTATCCAGTTTTCGGTTTCCCATACTTGCTCTTAGAATAACGAATTTTAAAGGGATTGTTCTGTTGCCGATGCTCAAGCTATCCCATTGGATATCTTCTTTTCTTTGATAGTGGGAAATATCAAAGCCAAAAGTCTGATTGGAATATAAACCAATTATTTTTTCGATTCTAAGAGATTCTTTTTCCGAATTTGTAAGGTTTTTGTGCTCAAAATGCTTCCCAAAATAATAAGCGAAATAGTAATTGATTTTTTGTCTCAGATAAAATCCTGTCCCCAATAAAGAAATACAAAGTATTATCAGAAGAATCCAACGTTTCCTGAAAAAAGTTTTTTTTCTTTTCCTGTGGATTTTCCTTTTAGCGGCAGGGTTTATTTTGGTCATAAGTTTTGCAAAAATATCGTTTTTACCTTTTGAATGGATAAAAGAAAAATTATTTTTAAAAATTAAAATATGAATGAATATTTTTGGCTCATTTTATGCTAATATTGTATGATCAATTTTAAAATTAAAAAACGATGAAAAAGAGATTATTATCATTAGCGGCAGTTGTATTGGTAGCTGTAACAATGAACGCTCAAACTGTAAAACAGGAAGTTAAAAAAGATGCAAAAGCAGTTGGTAATGCAGTAGAGAAAGGTGCAAAAGCAACTGGTGAAGGTGTAAAAGATGCTGCAAAATGGACTGGTAAAACAGCTACTAAAGGCGCAAAAGCAACCAAAAAAGGTGTTAAGAACGCTGCAAAATGGACTGAAAAAACAGCCAAAAAAGGTGCTAATGCAGTAAGTGATACCTACAAAGATGTAAAAGACGATATCAAAAAGAAAGATTAGTTTTTAACTTCAATAATTTAAAACAACTTCCATTGGAGAAGTTGTTTTATTTTTTTTTGTAACAAAACCTACGAAAGATTAACTAAGAAAAGTATTAGTTCATTGAATTAACTATCTTCGTATAATAAAATTTATAAATTAAAATGAAAAAATTGATTTTGACATTTGCTTTTTCTGTTGCGACAGTAGCAAATATATCTGCTCAAACAGCTAAGCAAGTGATTGATAACTATATTACTGCTCTTGGTGGAAAGCAAAAACTGGAGTCTGTAAAAACTCTTTCCATGAAAAATACCATTAGCGTAATGGGAATGCAAATGGATGGGAAGACGATTAAAAAAGATAACAAATTCAAGTCCAGCCAAAGTATGATGGGACAAGAGATGGTTCAGGTTTTTGACGGTGAAAAAGGTTTTGCAAATCAAATGGGACAAAAGATTGATTTCCCCGCTGATCAGGTTGCAAAGCTGAAGGAATCAAAGTTGATGGACGCTCTTGGAATGAATCCTGAAAAAATGAAAACCGTTGAAAAGAAGCAAATTGATGGTAAGGATTACATCGTTTTATCTTCTGATGACAGCAAATATTATTTTGATGCAAAAACCAATTTGCTTTACAAAACAGAAGGCGATAAAGGAACGATGACGATTAATAAATATGCGGATGTTAATGGAATCAAGTTTGTGGAGGAGATGTCTATAGATGCAGCCGGGCAACATGTAGATGTTAAAAATTCCGATATCCAAATCAATCAGCCGGTTTCTGATGACGAATTTAAATAACGGTGTTTGAAAATAAAGTAAAAAAGGATTCAAAATTTTGAATCCTTTTTTTTGACATGATTAGAATATAATTGTCTACGAATTATATTCTTTTTCCCATTCTTCCGCCGCTTCACAAAGTGTTTTGTAAAACTCTTCTCCGTATTTTCTGATAAGTGGCTCTTTCAGAAACTGATAAATTCTTACCTGAAGCTTTTTTCCTAAAGTGCAGGCGTCATTACATATATTCCATTCGTGGTAGTTTAGGGCTACGAAAGTTTTATATTCATTCACGCGGATTGGGTAAAGGTGACACGAGATCGGTTTCTTCCAGTCAATCACGCCGTCTTCATAAGCCTTTTCGATACCACATTTTGTCGTTCCTTTTTCATCGAAAATTACATAGGCACACTCGCTTCCGTTGACCAGGGTTGTGACATAACCGCCATCATAATTATCAATGACCCAGGTTCCTTGTTCTTCAATAGCTTTCACACCTTCAGGTCTTAAGTAAGATTTTATTTTAGGGAATATTTCATCTAAAATGGGAAGCTCATCTTTGTCCAGAGGAGCACCGGTGTCCCCGTCTACACAACAAGCACCTTTACATTTTGTGAGATTACAGACAAAGCTTTCTGCAAAAACATCTTCCGAAATTAATTTATCATCTATTTGAATCATACATCATTAATTTAAAATTTAAAAAATATAGCAATTTTAAAGAATGCAAGTGTAAAGACAATTATCCAAAGTCCCAATTCCTGCATCCAGTATTTTGGTAAAAAGCGTAACATCCTGCTGAGGATAATACTGACCGGCAAAGCTAGTAATAATAAATATTCGTAGTTGTTCCCCATATAAAAAATGATGGTGATAAGCTGGGCCAGGGAAAAAACCAGTACAAAGGTATATTTATATCTGCTGATAGGGCTTTTCTCATTGTAATGTTTGAAATGGTCAGAAAGCGAGTATAAAAGCATCAATGCGATCGGAGTCAAGATATACAACGGAAAATAGGAATCCAATAATTCGAATTTCCCGTAGAAAGGTAAATATGTTTTATCCCAAGTTGTGTAATGGATGAGATACATCAACCCAAAATAACTCAGGACAATCAGGATTATACCAAAAAATAATCTGAAAATGTTAAGACTTATTCTTCCGGAAGTTCCGATAATATGAAAAATTACAAAAACACCCATTGGCCAGCTTGGTGGAAAAACCAGATAATTAAAAGCCAGAATAGAACCAACAAGCATAAAGGAACTTTTTCTGAGATAATCGTTCTGGCTCGTAAGAATCAAGAGAATAATGGCACTGGTCAAAAAAGTAAATGCTAATCCAACTTCAATCGTTCCGTCATAAAATGAAGCCACAAAAATGGTATAAAGGAATAGTGGAAGATGCGAAAACTGATTGAGCGCAATAGCATTGAATAAAAAATATCCCAAACTGATTCCCATGAATGTAATTATCGCGGGAAATACATCTATATATTTGAAATCTAAAAGATTAAGTAATAAAAATATCAGAAATAAAAACCCGATGTACACGGGAACCGAAAAAATATTGCTTTCTTTAGAAAGTAATCGAAACATTTTTTATAAATTTGTGCAAAGTTAATTTAAAAAAAGAAAAAAGATGACATCTTTCTGGTTAGCCCTAAGCGCAGCTTTCAAATGGTCTTTCGGGTTTTTTGATTTTTCAGCAAACGTACTCAATTGGATATTATTTTTAGTCGCTACAGGATTTTTCTGTTATTGGTGCTATATTTTGGTAGTAACATTAGGTGCTCAGAAGGATAAAGATTATCATTCCCCAACAGAAGGGAAACATCCTTACTATGACCCAAAAATCTACAAAAACGAAGGTTAAATAAATTGATTATATTTATAAAAAACCCGTCTCGTTATTTTAACGAGACGGGTTCTTTTATTTTATTTGAATGTTTGATTAATTCTCATCGTGACAGGGAACAACTAAAACAGGGATTTTGGACTTCCTGGTAATTTCTTTAGTAAGGCTTCCAATAAAAACATCATAAACACCACTTCTGCCATGCGAACCAATGATAATATAATCCGCATTTTTTTCATCAGCGAATTCCAGAATCGTATCACCTGCAACACCTTGCTTCAAGATATGAGTACAATTGACACCTTGAGAGATAACGCGTTGTTCAAGTTTATTGAGTTCTCGCAATTCATATTTGATTTCGTTTTCTTCCACTTCCGGGAAATACTGGAAGCCCATATCACCAATCACAAAACCTATATCAGATGCCGCAACATGAATCAAGGCAATCTCAGCATTAATGTCTTTTGCAAATCCAACAGCATAATCTACCAATTTATCAGAGCTGTCAGAAAAATCTACGGGTAAGATAATTTTTTTCATAATCGAGATTTATAGTTATAAGAAAGCAAAAATTTAGCCATTATAAAGGTAAAAATAAAAAACTGATAACAATCAATTATCAGTTTATTATTAATGAATGAACATTTTATGATGTTTCTACTGTATTTTAAGAGCGAATAGCTTTTGACCTTCAAGAGAAGCTTCCAATAGGTCGTTTTCAGATACTTTGCCAACGCCTTTCGGTGTTCCTGTGAAAATCAAATCACCAACTCGCAATGTAAAATACTGTGAAGCGAATGCAATAATATCATCAAAGCTGAAAATCATGTCTTTCGTATTGCCGTTTTGGACTTGCTCGTTATTTTTAGTCAAAGAAAAATTCAGATTCTGTAAATCGTAATTTTCCTTAGAAACAAAATCCGACAACACGGCTGAGCCGTCAAAACCTTTTGCCAGTTCCCATGGAAGACCTTTACCTTTTAGTTTCGATTGTAGATCTCTGGCAGTAAAATCGATGCCAAGACCAATCTCGTCAAAGTGTTTTCCGGCGTTTTCTTTTTGGATGTATTTTCCGCCTTTCGAGATTTTCAAAACCACTTCCAGCTCATAATGGATGTCATCAGAAAATTCTGGGATATAAAAATCAGAACCTTTTTTGAGGACAGCTGTGTCAGGTTTCATAAAAATGACGGGATCTTCCGGCACTTCATTTCCCAATTCTTTGGCGTGTTCGCTGTAATTTCTTCCTATGCAGATTATTTTCATAATTAATTACTTTTTAAAAATAAAGTAGACGGCCAAAATCAAAAAAATAAAACCGATGAGGTGATTCATGCGGAAACTTTCTTCCTTGAAAAAGACAATGGTAAAAACCGTAAAAACGGTTAGTGTAATCACTTCCTGCATGACTTTCAGCTGCCATAGATTGAATGGGCCTCCGTTTTCTTTGAAGCCGATTCGGTTGGCCGGAACCTGGAAACAATACTCGAAAAAAGCAATTCCCCAGCTTATAAAAATGATGGCAACTAATCCCAGATTATGAAACCAATCCATTTGTTTGAATTTCAAATGGCCGTACCATGCTAATGTCATAAATACGTTGGAAATGACAAGTAGTGTTATTGTTAATACGATCTTGCTCATATTTTATAATTTTAAAATCTGGACTTCAACTGGATCTTCGTGAAAATTTTCTTTGTATAAAGCGGGAAATCGGCATTCTGAAGCCAACCATAGTAACCCAGGTCTTTTTGGAAAACTTCTTTTACAACCTGGCCTTTATACTTTCCAAAAGCAAAAATCTCCTGATCTTTTTCATTGAAATGAATCATGCCTGCCAAGTCAGCAAATCTGTTCTGTGAGGAGAAATCGCTTAGTTCAGCAATTTCGTTCGGTACATCATCGTATTTTCCGACTTGTGCATCCAGAACTTCGAAAGTTGCCATTACATCCGCTTCTGCAGAGTGGGCATTCTCCAAAGTCTTATTACAATAGAACTGATAAGCTGCGCCAAGATTTCTCGGCTCTTTTTTGAAAAAGATTGTTTGCGCATCTACGAAACGATGTTTGCCAAGATCAAAATCGATATCAGCTCTCAGCATTTCTTCCGCCAAAACAGGAATATCAAACCTGTTGGAATTGAAACCTCCCAGATCCGAATCCTTAATCATTTCCATAATTTTCGGAGCAATATCTTTGAACGTTGGTGCTTCTGCAACATCTTCATCATAAATGCCGTGAATTGCGGAAGATTCTTTTGGGATTGGCATTTCAGGATTAACTTTCCAGGTTTTGCTTTCTCGGGAAGCATCCGGATTGACTTTTAAGATGCAGATTTCTACAATTCTGTCTTTTCCGATATTGGTTCCCGTAGTTTCCAAATCGAAAACACAAAGCGGTTTATAGAGTTTTAAATTCATTTTTATGATGATGATTTTGAATGACAAATTAGATTACTCATAATTTATCATTCATCATTTATAATTATTTAAGTTGTTTTTGAAATATGAGTGAAATCAAAATATAGTAGATAATGATTAACGGAATTCCAACCGTTTTGAAAATTAATAAAATCGAAATTCCGCCAATTAACAAAGCTAGTTTCGGATAATTATCTTTTAATTGTTTCGATTTGAATTTCATCGCAATCATTTTGATCGGAGAGACTAGAAGCCAGGAAGAAATTACCGTGAAAATCAATAAATAAATTTCGTTCTCAAAAAGAAAACTGAAATTGCCGGATTCTTTGTAAGCATAAAATAATCCGAAAATCAAAATGGTGTTACTTGGCGTATTCAAACCTTTGAAGTAATATTTTTGCTCTTCATCCAGATTGAAAATGGCCAGTCGCAGGCAAGAAAAAAGTGTAACCAAAAAACCGAGGTAATAATACCAGGGAAGATCTGTGTATTGATTTCCAACCAAAGCTATAAACATTGTAAAGCCTGGCAAAAATCCGAAACTCACCATATCCGCCAAAGAATCCAATTGTCCGCCAAGATTACTGCTGGAATTCATTGCTCTTGCAATAAAACCGTCAAAGAAATCAAGAATCAAGGAAATGATAATACAAATCGCGGTTGTATGATAATCGCCTGAAAATAAATGAACGATCCCAACACATCCGGAAAAAAGATTCCCTAAAGTAAATGCATTCGCTAGGTTGTTTTTTATGAAATTCATACCGCAAAAATAAGTTTTTTTGTTGGAAGCCTGAAGTTAGAATCCGAAGTTTTGGAACCTCTGAGAAAAATTTGATTCTTCTGACTTCTGACTTCCAACTTTTAGTAATTTTGTAAAATGAAGAATTTGAGATGGCAAGAATTACTTGCGCTTGTTTACAGACTTTTTTTAGTTTTTTTCTTTTACCAGATCGCAAGATTATTGTTCTGGATTTTCAATAAGGATCTTATAAAGGTTGACGGAATATCAGAGTATTTTAGACTATCCTATTATGGAACCGCTTTTGACACAACTGCTATCTTGTACGTCAATTCGGTCTTCATCTTATTAAGTATCATTCCAATAGTTATAAATACAAAAAAAGGTTATCAAAAATTCCTGTTCTACTGGTATTTTATCACAAACGGGGTAACCTATGCATTCAATTTCGGCGATATTGTTTATTATAGATTTAGTCAGGCAAGATTAACTTCTGCTGCGATTGAAGTTGGAAAAAATGAGGATAATCTTGGAAGAGTTTTCTGGAACTCGGTATTACAACATCCATTTGTTTTTATTTGGTTTACGGTTATTATAGTGGTTTGGATTTTTCTTTACAGAAAAGTTAAAGTAAGAGAAGAAAAACCGAACAATTTAATCGCTTATTTTGCTTATTCAATTGTTGTTTTGTGCATCACTGCGACGTTAGTCGTTGGCGGAATCAGAGGTGATTTTAAGCATTCCACGAGACCGATTAACTTGGTTGATGCCAATAAGCATGTCAATAATCCGTTGCAGGCAAACCTGGTTCTCAATAGTGTTTTTTCATTTTTCAGGACCTTTAATACCAACAATTTTAAATTGGTTCATTTTGTTGATGAGAAATTTATTGAGCAAGAAATCAAGCCATATAAATTGTATGAGCGGGAAGTTGAACCAAAACCGAATATTGTCATTTTCATTGTAGAAAGTTTTGCGAAGGAATATTCCGGGGCTTTCAACAGGAATACTACTATCAAAAATTTTGTTTCCTACACGCCATTTTTGGATAGTTTAGCTAATAATAGTTTAATTTTCACTAATGCTTTTGCTAATGGAAGGCAATCAATACATGGGATGAGCTCAGTTCTGGCGGGGATTCCAAGCTTGACTGATGCGTTTACAAGTTCTCCATATTCTAACCAAAAAATTCAGTCAATCGTTTCTGTATGCAATGATATGGGCTATGATACGAGTTTTTATCACGGTGCTCCAAATGGATCTATGGGCTTCCAGGGATTTGGAAATATTTTGGGATTCAAGCATTATTTTGGAAAAAACGAATATAATAATGATCAGGATTTTGATGGTATTTGGGCTATTTGGGATGAACCGTTTTTTCAGTATTTTGCAAAGAGTATAGGTAAAAAACAGCCTTTTATGTCAACTTTGTTTTCTGCTTCTTCTCATGATCCGTTTAAAGTTCCGGAAAAGTATCAGAACAAATTCAAATCGGGTCCGTTACAGATTCACATTCCGATCCAGTATACAGATTATTCTCTGAAAAAATTCTTTGAAACAGCAAGTAAACAACCTTGGTATCAAAACACGATTTTTGTCATAACAGCAGATCATACCAATCAAATTTATTACCCGGAATATCAAAAAGCAATGAATCGATTTGCAATTCCACTGTTGTTTTTCTCTCCCAATCCCAAATATAATCTGAAAGGTGTTGATAACAGATTTGCACAACAGATTGATATATATCCAACTTTAGCAGACTTGATAGGTTACAACAAAAAAATCAGAAGTTGGGGAAGAAGCTTGGTTTCGGATAAGAATGAGGATTATATGATTGTCAATTCGGATGCTATCAATGAACAGATGATTATCGGTAATTATATTTATATCTTTAATGGTAAAGAAGTAACGGGTATTTATGACAAATCAGATCTGGCGTTGTCAAAAAATATTTTGTCAAAGAACCTAAATTCTGAGCAAAAATCAGGTGTTGAAAAAGTCAAAGCGTGGTATCAGGACTATATGGATCGTGTGATCAATAGAAAACTGAGATAAATAGGGTGTTTAAGATAAGAAAAACGCGGTATAACCTGTTATTTATGCTTTGGATAGCAAAAAGTATTGTTTGTTTGAAAAAAAATGATATTTTTAACAATGTTAATTTAACGTTAACAGAGAAAGCCTATCCAAACAAAACAACTTAAAAAAATAGAAGACAATGAACAAATTAATTTTAGCATTTGCCTTATTCATCAGTATTTTATCATTTGCTCAAATCGAAGGAAAATGGAAAACGATTGACGACGAAACCGGAAAAGCAAAATCTATCGTTGAGATCTTTAAAAAATCTGATGGTAAATATTATGGAAAGATATCTCAGTTATTGATAAAACCCGAACATGCTAACTGCGTAGCTTGTAAGGACGACCGTAAAAACAAACCGCTTTTGGGAATGGAAATTATCCGTGACCTTAAAAAAGATGGTAACGAGTTTACAGGAGGTACAATTACAGATCCTAAAAATGGAAAATCTTATAAATGTACAATCACAAAAGATGGTGATAAACTGAATGTGAGAGGCTATATGGGGATTTCTTTAATCGGAAGAACCCAAACCTGGCTCAAGGCTGACTAGATGAATTTATGATAAATCACAGGCTCCCGTTTGGGAGCTTTTTTTGTTATGCTGATAATAAAAAAATTAATACTTTTGTATTTCGAAATTTTAAATAATACATTTTCAAAATCAATTATCAGATGTAACATCCGATGTTCCACTTGGTAATTAAATTAGTAAACATTATCAAATGAAAGAATATACATTTCGTGAAGTAATTGCTCAGGCGATGAGCGAAGAAATGCGTAAAGACGAATCCATATTTCTTGTAGGAGAAGAAGTTGCGGAATATAACGGAGCTTACAAAGCTTCAAAAGGAATGCTGGATGAATTTGGTGCAAAAAGAATCATTGATGCGCCAATTGCCGAACTTGGATTTACAGGTATTGCTGTAGGAGCTGCAATGAATGGGAATCGTCCGATTGTAGAATTCATGACTTTCAACTTCTCAATGGTTGCTATCGATCAGATCATCAACAACGCTGCAAAAATTTATCAGATGAGTGGCGGACAATGGAACTGCCCAATCGTATTCCGTGGACCGACAGCTTCTGCAGGTCAGTTGGGAGCAACACACTCTCAGGCTTTCGAAAGCTGGTATGCCAATTGTCCGGGACTTAAGGTTGTTGTGCCTTCAAATCCTTACGATGCGAAAGGATTGCTGAAGACAGCAATCCAGGACAACGATCCGGTAATTTTCATGGAGTCTGAGCAGATGTATGGTGACAAAATGGAAATTCCTGAAGAAGAATATTACATACCAATCGGAAAAGCAGATATCAAGAAAGAAGGTAAAGATGTAACTCTGGTTTCTTTCGGTAAGATTATGAAGCTGGCTTTGCAAGCTGCCGCTGATCTGGAAAAAGAAGGGATTTCTGTTGAGGTGATCGACCTTAGAACCGTTCGTCCTTTGGATTACGACACAGTATTGGACTCAGTAAAGAAAACCAACAGGCTGGTAATTTTGGAAGAAGCTTGGCCGTTCGCTTCAGTCGCTTCGGAGATTACTTATATGGTTCAGCAAAAAGCATTCGATTATTTGGATGCACCAATCAAGAGAATCACAACGCCGGATGCATCGGCACCTTATTCTGCAGCATTGTTCGCAGAATGGTTCCCGAAGCTGGAAAAAGTGAAAGAAGAGATCAAAAAGGCAATGTACGTCAAAGCATAATAATTAAGCTCCCGAATTGTTCGGGAGTTTTTTTATTTGGAGCAATTCCCGCTATCCACTGTATCTTTTTCTTTTTTTTGTTAAAAAAGAAAAAGGATGCCGTTCCTATCGGGGCTAGGGATTTTGTCATCCAAACAAGATTCTATATAAAAATAGAATCTTGTTATTCTTTAGAAATTTCGGTAGGGGATACAAACTTACTTTTTAATTATGTCTTTGCTGAGCGTAAGCGCCTTTGCGAACCTTAAAACATTTTTAATAATGTCAAAATCTAGTAAGCTTTGTGTTCAAATTATATCCAAGATAAATTTTCAAAATAAAGCCATAAAAATTTGTAGGTTAATAAATTATTCCTATTTTTGCACCTCAAAATGAGATGTAAAATATGTTAATAATTCCAGTAAAAGACGGAGAGTCTATCGACAGAGCTTTAAAAAAGTACAAAAGAAAATTTGATAAAACTAGAGTTGTAAAAGAACTTAGATCTAGACAACAATTTATCAAGCCTTCAGTAACTTTGAGACAAGCTAAACTTAAAGCAGCTCACAAACAAAGAAACCTGAGCAAAGAAGAACAAGCTTAAGGTTCTTTTTAGCAAAACATAATAAAAATCACTTCCGAATTTCTATATTTGGAAGTGATTTTGCATTTATATATCTATGGTAGAAAGATTCTTGGAGTATATCGAGGTGGAGAAAAGATATTCACCACACACATTGACCAACTACAAAAAAGATTTGTCAGATTTTTCGGCCTTTGTTCTCAGGACGGAAGCTTTGGAGGATATTGTTCATGTTCATAAAAAAGTGATCAAAAACTTTATAGTGGAATTGAGTAGTTCTGGCTTGAGTAAAAGAAGCATTAACAGGAAGTTGTCATCACTTCGCAGTTTCTATGCTTTTATGCTTCGGCTGGAAGAGATTAAGGTTTCTCCTATGGAAACCATCGATTCTTTAAAATTCTATGCTGAAAAACGAATCCCTTTTTCAAAGGAGGAGATGGAGCTGATGAAGACAGAAGTGGAGGAGAAAGGTAAAATGACGCTTCTTGATAAATTAATCATCGAGACGTTATATCAAACCGGAATCAGAAAATCTGAGTTATGTAACCTTTTATTAAACCATGTGGACTTCTCCAAGAAACAAATCTTAGTTATAGGTAAGGGGAACAAAGCCAGAGTAATTCCAATTTCGGATGAATTGGTTTCAGATTTTCAAACATATCTTAATATAAGAGCGGCTAATACGGAAAACGAACATTATTTTTTCGTTAATAAGAATGGAAAAAAACTGGGTGAAAAGTTTGTTTATCTGGTCGTTAATAAGTACTTTAGTGTAGTGACTTCGAAGCAAAAAAGAAGTCCTCATATTTTAAGACATACTTTTGCAACTCACGTTCTGAACGAGGGTGCAGAGATTTCTAAAGTTCAGAAAATAATGGGGCATTCCAGTTTGGCAAGTACACAGGTCTATACGAGCGCAAATATAGAGAAGTTGAAAGAAGCTTATAGAAATGCACATCCAAGAGAAAAAGAAAACTGATAAAACAAATTATATGAAATGATTTTTACATTTTTTTCATTGTTTAACCATTAAAATCAGACATTATGAAGATTACAATTCAGACTGCAGGTGTTACGCCGCACGAACCATTGAAAGAGAGAATTGAAAAAAAATTAAGTAAACTAGAGACGTTTTATGACAAAATTGTTGAGTCTGCGGTATATCTGAAAGTTGAAAACACATCAGAGAAACAAAATAAAACAATAGAGCTGGTTGTGAAGATTCCCGGCAATGATATCGTAGTGAAGAAGACTTGCGCCAGTTTTGAAGAAAGTTTAGACGAATGTGTTGAAACGGCTAAGAAACTGTTAATCAAGAAAAAAGAATTAGCTTAAAAAAATAATTAAATTTTTTTTCTAAAAATATTTGTAGATTTCAAAAAAGTGTCTCATATTTGCACTCGCAAAACGGAAGTAACCGCAGCGCAGAAAGACAGTTCTTTTGAAATCTATTTGCCTCCATAGCTCAGTTGGCCAGAGCACGTGATTTGTAATCTCGGGGTCGTGGGTTCGAATCCCTCTGGAGGCTCTAATATAAAAGTATCGGGGAGATACCAGAGCGGTCAAATGGGGCTGACTGTAACTCAGCTGCTTCGGCTACGTAGGTTCGAATCCTGCTCTCCCCACTTTTTATATTTAAAATTTGCAAGTTCAAAAATTTATTTTAAATTTGCATCCACGTTTACCAACATTTTTTGGAAACAAAAATTGCGGAAGTAGCTCAGTTGGTAGAGCGTCAGCCTTCCAAGCTGAATGTCGCGGGTTCGACCCCCGTCTTCCGCTCAAGAATCACAAACCTTACGGAATGTGATTTTTTTTTAGGCCGACTTAGCTCAGGGGTAGAGTGCTTCCTTGGTAAGGAAGAGGTCACGGGTTCAAATCCCGTAGTTGGCTCATATAAGATCCTGAAAGAATATTCAGGATTTTTTTTGGAATCATTTTTATGTTGGGTTAATGTAAATTTGCTTCCGGTTTTGCAAAAATAATGAGCAGATATTTTTATTGAATATCATATCGTTAATTTTTATAGAAAATAATTTTTAATATTTAAAAATTCATTATATTTGCAGACCGAAAAAAACAATAGTTAAATAAATTAAATATTAAAATCATGGCAAAGGAAACGTTTAATCGTAACAAACCGCACTTGAACATTGGTACTATTGGTCACGTTGACCATGGTAAAACTACCTTGACTGCTGCTATTACAAAAGTATTATCAGATAAAGGTTTAGCTGAAAAGAAAGACTTCTCTTCTATTGACTCTGCTCCAGAAGAAAAAGAAAGAGGTATTACAATTAATACAGCTCACGTAGAATACGAAACTGAAAACAGACATTACGCTCACGTTGACTGTCCAGGTCACGCGGATTATGTAAAGAACATGGTAACTGGTGCTGCTCAAATGGACGGAGCTATCCTTGTAGTTGCTGCAACAGATGGTCCAATGCCTCAAACTAGAGAGCACATCCTACTTTGCCGTCAGGTAAACGTACCAAGAATCGTTGTTTTCATGAACAAAGTTGACATGGTTGACGATGCTGAGTTATTAGAATTAGTAGAATTGGAAGTTAGAGATCTTCTTTCTTCTTACGAATATGACGGAGATAACTCTCCAGTGATCCAAGGGTCTGCTTTAGGTGGTCTTAACGGTGATGCTAAATGGGTTGAGAAAATCGACGAACTTATGGCGGCTGTTGATAACTGGATCGAATTGCCAGTTAGAGATCAGGATAAGCCATTCTTGATGCCAATCGAAGATGTATTCTCTATTACAGGTAGAGGTACTGTAGCAACTGGTAGAATCGAGGCTGGTGTTATCAACACAGGTGATCCTGTTGATATCGTTGGTATGGGTGATGAAAAATTAACTTCTACAATTACAGGGGTTGAGATGTTCAGAAAAATCCTAGACAGAGGTGAAGCTGGTGATAACGTAGGTCTATTGTTGAGAGGTATTGAAAAGACTGACATCAAGAGAGGTATGGTTATCGCTAAGAAAGATTCTGTGAAGCCACACAAAAAATTCAAAGCTGAGGTTTATATCCTTTCTAAAGAAGAAGGTGGACGTCACACACCTTTCCACAACAAATACCGTCCTCAGTTCTACGTAAGAACTACTGACGTTACAGGTGAGATCTTCTTACCAGAAGGTGTAGAAATGGTAATGCCTGGTGATAACTTGACAATCACTGTAGAATTGTTACAACCAATTGCTCTTAACGTAGGTCTTAGATTTGCGATCAGAGAAGGAGGTAGAACAGTAGGTGCTGGTCAGGTAACTGAAATTCTAGATTAATTCTTAATCAAAATATAAAAGTTCCGTAAGGAAGCTTACGGAACTTTTAAATCTACGGGCATCGTCCAATGGTAGGATACCGGTCTCCAAAACCGTTGATCAGGGTTCGAATCCTTGTGCCCGTGCAAATATAAAATATGAGCTCATTAATTAATTTTTTAAAAGGTTCTTATACAGAATTCAAAGATAAGGTGGAGTGGCCAAAATGGCCGGACTTACAGTCTTCTACTATAGTTGTAGCTGTTACAACTATAATACTTGCTTTATTTACATTTGGAGTAGATTCTTTATTCAGTGTAACTATAAAGAATTTTATTGCGACTTTTATTAATCTATTTAATTAATCCAAAATTACTTTCCTCATGAGCGAATTGAAATGGTATGTGCTGAAAGCTATTAGCGGCCAGGAAAATAAAGTTAAAAACTACATTGAGAACGAAATGAAACGTTTAGGTTTCGAACAATATGTGACTCAGGTGGTGATTCCTATGGAGAAAGTAATACAAATCAGAAATGGTAAGAAAGTTCCAAAAGAGAAGCCTTACTATCCTGGTTATCTTATGGTGGAAGCTAATCTGGTAGGTGAAGTTCCTCACACAATCAAGAATATTCCTGGGGTAATTTCTTTCTTGAGTCTGACAAAAGGAGGAGATCCAGTTCCAATGAGAAAATCTGAAGTCAACAGAATGCTTGGAAGAATGGATGAACTTTCGGAATTTGCTACTGATGTTGAGATCCCGTTCATTGTAGGAGAAAATGTTAAAGTTATAGATGGACCTTTCAACGGATTCAACGGGACAGTTGAAAAAATCCTTGAAGATAAGAAGAAAATTGAAGTTTCCGTTCTTATTTTCGGAAGAAAGACGCCAATGGAGCTGAGTTATATGCAGGTAGAAAAAGTATAATTACTTACTAAAAATATTAAAAAGCCTTTCAATTTGTTGAAGGGCTTTTCTATTTTAATAAAATAATCGCTTAAGTTATTGCAGGTTAGAAAATTATTCTTATTTTTGCAACCTGAAAAGTGGGACTGTCTAATGTGAGAATGGATATCCCGCTGAATAATAAATGCTTCCAAACTCATTAATTATTCAAATTTAAACAACAAAAAATGGCTAAAAAAGTCTTTAAAATGGTAAAACTTCAGGTGAAAGGTGGCGCTGCTAACCCTTCTCCACCAGTAGGTCCAGCTTTGGGTTCTGCGGGTGTGAACATCATGGAGTTTTGTAAACAATTTAACGGAAGAACTCAGGATAAGCCTGGGCAGGTTTTGCCAGTAGTTATTACTGTGTACGAAGACAAATCTTTTGAATTCGTAATCAAAACGCCTCCTGCTGCAATCCAGCTGATGGATGCTGCAAAGATCAAAGGTGGTTCCGGTGAACCAAACAGAAACAAAGTAGGTTCTGTATCTTGGGATCAGGTAAAGAAAATCGCGGAAGATAAAATGGCAGACCTTAACTGCTTTACAATGGATTCTGCTCTTTCTATGGTTGCAGGTACTGCTAGATCTATGGGATTGAGAGTAACAGGAACTAAACCAACTAACGCTTAAAACTTAGAGAAATGGCAAAATTAACGAAGAAGCAAAAAGAAGCTTTAAGCAAAGTAGAAAAAAACAAAATTTACAATCTTGACGAAGCATCTGCTTTGGTAAAAGAAGTGAATTTCGCAAAGTTTGACGCATCTGTGGATATCGCTGTCAGACTAGGTGTAGATCCGAGAAAAGCAAACCAAATGGTAAGAGGTGTTGTATCTCTTCCTCACGGTACTGGTAAAGATGTTAAAGTATTGGCATTGGTAACTCCAGATAAAGAAGCTGAAGCTAAAGAAGCTGGCGCTGATTATGTAGGTCTTGATGAATACTTGCAAAAAATCAAAGAAGGTTGGACGGATGTTGACGTTATTGTAACTATGCCAGCTGTAATGGGTAAATTAGGACCATTAGGTAGGGTTTTAGGGCCAAGAGGTTTGATGCCAAATCCTAAGTCTGGAACTGTAACTATGGAAGTTGGTAAGGCTGTAACGGAAGTTAAGTCTGGTAAAATCGACTTCAAAGTAGATAAATATGGTATTATCCACGCAGGAATTGGAAAAGTGTCTTTTGATGCTGCTAAAATTAAGGAAAATGCTCAGGAATTAATCCAGACATTAATCAAGTTGAAGCCGACTGCTGCTAAAGGAACTTATGTGAAGAGTATCTATTTGTCTTCTACAATGAGTCCTGGAATTGCAATTGATACTAAATCTGTTAACTAATTTAAATCCTAAAGACAATGACAAAAGACCAAAAAGTTGTAGCAATACAAGAGATCAAAGATTTGCTTGAGGGTGCAAAAGTAGTTTATGTAGCAGATCTGGAAGGATTGAATGCTGGAAAATCTTCTGATTTCAGAAGACAGGCTTTCAAACAAAATATCAAAGTAAAAGTTGTTAAAAATACACTTTTGCAAAAAGCAATGGAGCAGATTGAAGGTGTAGACTATTCAGAAATGTTTAGTACTTTCAAAGGTAACTCTGCTGTAATGATTTCAGAAACAGCTAACGCTCCTGCAAAATTAATCAAAGACTTCAGAAAGAAAGAAGAAAAGCCGGCTCTTAAGTCTGCTTTTGTTCAGGAAACTTTCTATGTTGGTGACAATAACCTAGAGACTTTGGCTAACATCAAGTCTAGAGAAGAAATGATCGGTGAAATCATCGGATTGCTTCAGTCTCCAATCAGAAACGTTCTTTCTGCGCTACAAAACAAACCGGAAACTGTTGAAGCTAAAGCTGAAGAAGCTGCACCTGCGGTAGAAGAAGCTAAAGAAGAAACTCCGGCAGCAGAAGAAGCTCCAGAAGCATCTGCTGAAAGCACAGAGGAAACTCCAAGTGCTGAATAATTACACTCAAAAAAATAAATAAAACATTCAACAAAAAACATTACAACAATGTCAGAATTAAAAAATTTAGCTGAAACGCTAGTAAACTTAACAGTAAAAGACGTAAACGAATTAGCTGCTATCCTTAAGGATGAGTATGGAATTGAACCAGCTGCTGCTGCAGTAGTAGTTGCTGCAGGTGGTGCAGGTGAAGCTGCTGAAGAAAAAACAGAATTCGATGTAATTCTTAAGTCTGCAGGTGCTTCTAAATTAGCTGTTGTTAAATTGGTAAAAGATTTAACTGGTGCTGGTCTTAAAGAAGCTAAAGATATGGTAGATGGTGCTCCTGCTCCAATCAAGCAAGGTGTTCCAAAAGACGAAGCTGAAGCGCTTAAGAAGCAACTTGAAGAAGCTGGTGCTGAAGTAGAATTGAAGTAATCATTACTCAATAATATCAAAAGCGACAAGTCAACGACTTGTCGCTTTTTTTTATGTTAAATTTTCTTATCATTAGCTCATAAGTAGTTATTTTTATTAATTTTGCAAAGTGAAAAAAAGTTTATTTCCTTTCTGTGAGAAAGTAAAAGATTATGCCAGTATATCATTTAAATGCTGGCAATTTTCTGTTTTACTTACCTTCTTTTCATTTCTTTCTCTTTCTGCTCAGGAAATAAAACATGATGAGCCTGTTCCTACAGCGGGGATTACTATCGTTGGAGACGCCGTTATCTATTCCAAAGATGAAGCCTTTAATGAGCAAATATCAAAAAGCAAAAACTTACAGCAATATTCCAAAGTCATTAAAATTAATGATGATGAAATAAAGATTATTGCAAAAAATTCTGATGTACGGTCTTCTACAAAACAAAACTCCGAAAGAGCTAAATCTGAGAAGAAACTATTAGTTTCTAAGGAAAAAAAGACTACTGAAATACCGGATTTACCTGAAAAAGAAATAGCTCTGAAAATTTCTAATGGTCTTGACGATAGTCGGTTTCTGACAGGAACCGGTTCGGGAAATATTTCTTTCATATCTCCCAGTAACGATTATCATAGTGCTAAGCACTTTATAATTTATTATGAAAATTATTCGCGTTCATCATTAGACTTCTTATATTCTACCAATTATTTTTTTACAAATGATAGCTGTACATTACAGATTAAACTCGCTGCTTTTTCTGTAAGGCCACCTCCACAGATTTAATTGATCATAAGCTTTTTTACTAAACATTTTCTTTGGGAATAATTTCTCAAAGCAAATTATTCATTTATTAATAATAATCTTTTATGAAAAAATTAAATCTACTTTTAATAGTAGTGGCTTTTTTATTGGGTAATCACTTGCTCTTTTCTCAAGCTGTTGATAGATTGTATTTATCCGTTTCTGCTACCGGTAGGGTATACGATGTTACTGGCGTACCGGCAACATTTCCTGCACCATTAGCAACACCTAACTATTCTGGCAGTACTCCGAAAAGAATAAGTAACTTGGCGGTAGGTTATGATACGCCTGCAGGTAACCCTACAGGTTTGGTTTTTATTCATTCCAATACTGCAGCTGGAAGTACAATATATAAAAATACTGTTTCTACAGGTCAGAGTATTCCTGCAGCAGGTCCACTTATTGGTGGTATAGGAACTAATAATGTCCCTAAAACTGATGGAAACCCTTCTGGAGTAACTTATGGTTTTAGTAATACGACTAAAAATTTGTATCAAATTTATCCTACATATTCAAATTTAGGAACTGTAACTGGTGATGCTGCCTGGAATGGAACAGGAGGTAATACTTCAACTATCTGGGCAACAGATACATTTTTTGATTATCAGAACTTTATATATGTTATTTTACAAAATACGACAAACGGTACAACGTTTACGAGATACCTCTATAGAATCGATCCTGTTGCTTTAACTGCTACAAGAGTTACTACCATTACTGGCCCAGTTGGTACATATACAGCTACAACAACTAACAGTAGTAGTACGACCGTAGGTAACGTTAGAGGTTTGGCCTATCTGAATGGATTAGTATATGCGGTTTCGGTAAATAATGATACGCAATTAAATTTCTACAGTATTAATATTTCTACAGGTGCCTCCACTTTTTTACGAACGTATACAGGGTTTACTGGCCTTAATGCAACTAATCAGGATTTGGCATCGGTACCATATTATATCCCTTTCATTTTTAACTGTGGTGGAGCATCAATTGTGGAAACTACACCTTTTGTTGCAGGTGTAAGTTCTACGAAAACTCTTAGAGTGCCGATTTCTACAGTTTATGGTCCGGGAACATATAGAATTAATATTTCCGGGACAGATTTTGCGACCAGTTTCACGGATGTTAACGTAACTTCAACTACAACATATATTGATATTCCGGTTACTTATAATGGTACCGGTAGCAATGGTACAAGAACACTTACTTATAATATTAACGGAAGTACAACTACCTGTGATTTTAATGCTGTTATTGAACGTGATCTTGATGGGGACGGTATCCCGGATATACTGGATTTAGATTCTGATAATGATGGTATTCTAGATATTTTCGAATGTCCGGAAAGTGTGGTGGATGTTAATTACAGTGTTGCGGATGGTAATACTTACACTTTTAACGCACCAGCAGCGGATTTAGGTTTTATTTTCGATGTTTATACACTTGATAATTCATTTAATTTGAATATTAATGGTGTTGATCTTTCAACTTCGAAACTAGAGTTTCAGCCGGATCAGACTGATAACGTGAGGTTTGTTGACGGGGCAACTTATGGTAACGGAACTGTTCCTCAGATTTATAACATGACAGGAAATGCTACTAATCCACTTGTTAGAATTATTATTCACAAGAATGGC
This sequence comes from Epilithonimonas pallida, assembly GCF_900182975.1. NCBI lineage: Bacteria > Pseudomonadati > Bacteroidota > Flavobacteriia > Flavobacteriales > Weeksellaceae > Epilithonimonas > Epilithonimonas pallida. Next base: position 464,798 of record NZ_FXUO01000003.1, read on the forward strand.
TCTGTGAGTATGTATGGAAGTAAAACAAGTGGAGGGCAGCTTTACCCTTTACAATTATACAATGGGAATACTTTTAATACAATTACCTGGAACAGAACTGGATCCAACTCTATCGTCCTAAGTCAGTTAGTTGTGGGGCCTACATATATTACAGGTCGTGGAAATGGTGTTAAAAATGGATTCTGCGATCCTGATTCAGATGGGATTTCTAATCAATTTGATGTAGATAGTGATGGTGATGGTTGCCCCGATGCAATCGAAGGCAGTGAAGCTGTTCGTTATGATCAGGTTCATAGATTAACATTGCCTAATACCGACGCAAATTATGCTTATCGAGGTCAGATTAAGACTACTTATAATGGTGTGACTACGGGCACGCCAGCTCAGATTATAAGCACATCTGCTTCTTCTAGCGGAGTGCCGCAATTGGTTAATTATGCAAACTACAACTTTAATTCTACTACAAATCCTTCCAATCTGGCTGGTATTGTTGACAATACGGATGGAACATCGGATATAGGGCAAGGTATAGGCACTTCCCAAAATGCGGCAGCTACTGATGCCGAATGTGGAAGATGTTTCCGTCCGGCAACTACATCTGGAACAACTTTGCCAACTAACCACGGAATTACGGCTCTTTCCAGAGCAGGAGGCAATACAAGTGATTGGCCGACCAAAGTGAACGGTGCTTATACAGCTTTAGATGCAAAAACAAAAGGCTTTGTAATCAATAGAGTTCCGACATCTGCTCTTAGTTCAATTACACCAGTGGTTGGAATGTTGGTGTATGATACAACAGCTAACTGTCTCAAGATGTATGACGGTACAGGATGGTTCTGCTACACAAAACAAACTTGTAACGATTTTAACCAATAAAAAAATATGAAAACATATATAGTATCATTAGTAATATTGATTTCAGGGATTAGCTTTGGCCAGGTCACGATTGGAAAATCAAGTCCTTACACTCCGGCTAATGCAACAGTGTCTTTAGAGTTTGGAAATGCTAGTGGTGGCGCGAGAGGAATAGTTTTACCTTGGGTAACAGCGGCTGCGAATGTGGCATCTGCAGTTCCTGGTACTTTGATTTTCGATAGCAATGATCAGAAAGTTAAATTCGGTACATCCACAACAGCTAATGCAACCACAGTAGCTAGCTGGACGGATTTGTCTGCTGGTGCATATACGCCGACAACAGCTAATGTTCCTGATGCCAATGCTGAAAATTCTGCAGCTAAAACTTTAATCGGAGGTAATCCCGCGACAGATACAACTCCGGGAATATTGGTGTTAGGTGATGCCAATAAAGCGATGGTCTTGCCAAGAGTGAATTCCTACACCGACATCGTCAATCCAACTGCAGGAATGATGGTGTATGTCACAGGAACAACACCTCAGCAATTGGCTGTTTATAATGGTAGAGAATGGTCTTTCTGGACTAAGCCATAAATTTTTAAATCTAAATATTTCTAAACCACTTCTTTGCGAAGTGGTTTTTTTTGTATATATGAATTTTTTTACTTAAATTTGCAGTTCTTTTGGCGCTAATAATTAATATACTGTAATCAATATGTAACTCTTTCATTTTATGAAAGAGGATTTCTTGTTTATATATTTTAATTACGCCTTTAGAAAATAAAAATATTTTGCACTACTCCGTGAAAAGATATACCGGCGTTGCAGTTAGAAATTAGAATCAAGAACAAAGATTCAAGAATCAAGACTTCTTCTGATAGCGCCAAACATCAAAAGTCTTTCTCTTTTTCTTTCTCTTTATCTGGTTTCTGATATTTTTTTTAAACAAAATATTTTTTAACCCTTTTTTCTTATAATTTTATGAGTAAAACACAGGCCGCTCCTAAAGTTCAAGGTAATGAGAGAATTAACTTTTCTTCCGCGAAAGGTAAAATCGAAACACCTGACTTTTTGGACATCCAAATCCAGTCTTTCAAGGAGTTTTTCCAGTTAGACACGCTTCCTGAAGAACGACAAAAAGAATCTCTTTACAAAACGTTTCAGGAAAATTTTCCAATTACAGATTCTAGAAACCAGTTTGTACTGGAGTTTTTAGATTATCTTGTAGACTCTCCACGTTACTCTATTGATGAGTGCGTAGAAAGAGGATTGACTTATTCAGTTCCTCTAAAAGCTAGACTTAAATTGTATTGTACAGACCCTGAACACGAGGATTTTCAAACTGTGGTTCAGGATGTATATTTAGGTCCGGTTCCTTATATGACACCTTCTGGTTCATTTATTATCAATGGGGCAGAGCGTGTGATCGTAACTCAGTTACACAGATCTCCGGGGGTATTCTTCGGACAGACTTACCACGCCAACGGAACCAAATTGTACTATTCAAGAATTATCCCTTTCAAAGGATCTTGGATGGAATTTACAACCGATATCAACAGCGTTATGTACGCTTATATCGACCGTAAGAAAAAATTACCTTTAACAACATTACTAAGAGCAATCGGTTACGAATCTGATAAAGAGATTCTTCAGATTTTTGACCTGGCAGAAGAAGTGAAAGTTTCTAAAGCGGCTCTTAAAAAAGTAGAAGGTAGAACTTTGGCTGCGAGAGTATTGAACACTTGGTTCGAAGACTTCGTAGACGAGGATACAGGTGAGGTTGTTTCTATCGAAAGAAACGAGATCATCCTAGACAGAGAAACTGTTCTTGAAAAAGAGCACCTTGATATTATTTTGGATTCCGGAGTTAAGTCTATCTTGATTCACAAAGAAAATTCTAATGAATTCTCTATCATCCAGAATACATTACAAAAAGACCCTACGAACTCTGAAAAAGAAGCGGTAGAGTACATCTATCGTCAGTTGAGAAATGCTGATGCGCCGGATGAGGAAACTGCAAGAGGAATCATTGAAAAATTATTCTTCTCCGAGCAGAGATATTCATTAGGTGAAGTTGGTCGTTACAGATTGAACAAAAAATTAGGTCTTAACATTTCTGAAGATAATCAGGTTTTGACGAAAGAAGATATCATCTCTATCGTAAAACACTTGATCGAATTGGTTAACTCTAAGGCTGAAGTTGATGATATCGACCACTTATCAAACAGAAGAATCAAAACTGTTGGTGAGCAATTGTCAGGTCAGTTTGGTGTAGGTCTTTCCAGAATTGCCAGAACAATCAAAGAAAGAATGAACGTTAGAGATAACGAGATATTTACACCACTTGATTTGGTTAATGCTAAGACATTAACATCAGTGATCAATTCATTCTTCGGAACTAACCAGCTTTCTCAGTTCATGGACCAGACCAACCCGCTTTCAGAAATCACGCACAAGCGTAGACTTTCCGCACTAGGGCCTGGTGGTTTATCAAGAGAAAGAGCAGGTTTTGAGGTTCGAGACGTTCACCACACACACTACGGTAGAATTTGTCCGATCGAAACACCGGAAGGACCAAACATCGGTTTGATTTCTTCTTTGGGTATGTATGCAAAAATCAACAACCTTGGTTTTATCGAGACACCATATAGAAAAGTAGAGGATGGAAAAGTAGATCTTCAGGCTAAACCGATATATCTGAATGCAGAAGATGAAGAAAACCGAGTAATTGCTCAGGCAAACGTGGCTTTGAGTGATGACGGTAACTTCGAAACGGACAGAATTATTGCTCGTTTGGACGGAGATTATCCGGTTGTAGAACCTCAGCAGGTAGATTTGATAGACGTTGCTCCTAACCAGATTTCCGGTATCTCTGCATCATTAATTCCTTTCTTGGAGCATGATGATGCGAACCGTGCATTGATGGGATCTAACATGATGCGTCAGGCTGTTCCATTATTGAAACCTCAGGCGCCAATTGTTGGTACTGGTTTGGAAAAACAAGTCGCAAAAGATTCTAGAATCTTAATCAATGCGGAAGGAAATGGTGTTGTCGAATATGTAGATGCTGAGAGAATTGTAATTAAATACGAAAGAAGCGAGGAAGATGACTTGGTTAACTTCGATTCTGCAACTAAAACTTACAACTTAACTAAGTTCAGAAAAACCAACCAGAGTACAACGATTACATTGAGACCAAACGTAAGAGTTGGTGATACAGTGGAAAAAGGTCAGGTTCTTTGTGACGGTTATGCTACTGAGAACGGAGAATTGGCTCTTGGTAGAAACTTAGTAGTTGCATTCATGCCTTGGAAAGGTTACAACTTCGAGGATGCGATCGTAATCAATGAAAAAGTAGTTCGTGAGGACTGGTTTACTTCAATTCACGTTGATGAATATTCTTTGGAAGTTCGAGATACCAAATTAGGTATGGAAGAATTGACAGCAGATATTCCGAACGTTTCTGAAGAAGCGACTAAAGATCTCGATGAGAACGGTATGATCCGTATCGGTGCAGAAGTGAAGCCTGGTGATATCCTTATCGGTAAAATCACACCAAAAGGTGAATCTGATCCAACGCCGGAAGAGAAACTTCTTAGAGCGATCTTCGGGGACAAAGCTGGTGACGTAAAAGATGCTTCTCTTAAGGCAGATTCTTCTCTTAGAGGAGTTGTTATCAACAAAAAATTGTTCTCCAGAAACATCAAGGACAAAAAGAAAAGAAGCGAAGAAAAAATCAAGTTGGAGGAAATCGAAAATACTTACAAAAATAAGTTTGACGATTTAAGAAATACTTTGATTGACAAGTTGAATACTTTAGTTTCCGGTAAAACTTCTCAAGGTGTGAAAAACGATCTTGATGAAGAAGTAATCGGTAAAGGAACCAAGTTCACTTTGAAGTTGCTTCAGTCTGTTGAAGATTATGTAAACATCAGTGGTTCTGACTGGACTGTTGATGCTGACAAAAATGAATTGATCAAGCAGTTGATCCATAATTATAAAATTAAATACAACGATCTTTCGGGTGTTAAAAACCGTGAGAAGTTTGCATTATCTATCGGAGACGAGTTACCTGCAGGTATTATCAAATTAGCTAAAGTTTACATCGCTAAGAAACGTAAACTGAATGTTGGTGATAAAATGGCTGGTCGTCACGGTAACAAAGGTATCGTTTCAAGAATCGTTCGTGAAGAAGATATGCCATTCCTTGAGGATGGAACACCGGTAGATATCGTACTGAATCCACTTGGGGTACCTTCTCGTATGAACATCGGGCAGATCTACGAAACTGTTCTTGGATGGGCTGGTAAGCAGTTAGGTTTGAAATTCGCTACACCAATCTTTGATGGTGCTAGCTTAGAACAAATCACTGAATATACAGACCAGGCAGGTCTTCCTAAATTCGGAAACACACACCTTTATGACGGTGGTACAGGTGAGAGATTTACTCAGCCTGCAACGGTTGGTGTGATCTATATGCTGAAGTTAGGACACATGGTAGATGATAAGATGCACGCACGTTCTATCGGACCTTACTCATTGATTACGCAACAGCCTTTAGGAGGTAAAGCGCAATTTGGAGGTCAGAGATTTGGAGAGATGGAGGTTTGGGCTCTTGAAGCATTTGGAGCGTCTAATATCCTTAGAGAAATCCTGACAGTGAAGTCGGATGACGTGATTGGTAGAGCAAAAACTTACGAAGCGATTGCAAAAGGTGAAGCAATGCCAGAACCTGGTATTCCGGAATCTTTCAACGTATTACTTCACGAGTTACAAGGTCTTGGACTTGATGTAAGACTTGAAGAATAATTTTAAATTTTAAATGATGAATTTTAGATGGTCTTAGTTTCTGTGCATTAGCATTTGATCTAAAATCTAAAATCTAAAATCTAAAATCTGATCAAAAAATGTCAAATAAAAATAAAACAAGTCGATTTAATAAAATCACTATTGGTTTAGCTTCACCAGAATCCATTCTTCAGGAATCGAGAGGAGAAGTTCTAAAACCGGAAACGATCAACTATCGTACGCACAAGCCGGAAAGAGACGGTTTGTTCTGCGAGAAGATCTTTGGTCCTGTAAAAGACTACGAATGTGCTTGTGGAAAATACAAAAGAATCCGTTACAAAGGGATTGTTTGTGATAGATGTGGGGTAGAAGTTACAGAGAAAAAAGTACGTAGAGAGAGAATTGGACACATCAACCTTGTTGTGCCTGTGGCTCACATCTGGTATTTCCGTTCTTTACCGAACAAAATTGGTTATCTGTTAGGAATTCCTTCCAAGAAATTGGATATGATTATCTACTACGAGAGATATGTAGTGATTCAGCAAGGTATTGCTAAGAAAGCAGACGGTTCAGATTTCGATGATAAAGAATTCCTGACAGAAGAAGAATATCTGGATGTTCTGGAGACACTTCCTGTAGAGAATCAATATCTTGATGATTCTGATCCGAATAAATTCGTTGCTAAAATGGGAGCGGAAGCGGTTGAAGAATTGCTGAGAAGAATCGACCTAGATTCATTATCATTCGATTTGAGACACAAAGCGCACAACGAGTCTTCTAAGCAAAGAAGAACAGAGGCTCTTAAGAGACTTAATGTTGTAGAAGCGCTTAGAGCGGCTAATACAAGAATGATCAACCGTCCGGAATGGATGATTATGAGAGTTCTTCCTATCATACCACCAGAACTAAGACCATTGGTTCCATTGGATGGAGGACGTTTCGCAACTTCTGATCTTAATGACCTTTATAGAAGAGTTATTATTAGAAACAACCGTTTGAAGAGATTATTGGAGATCAAAGCTCCGGAAGTAATCTTGAGAAACGAGAAGCGTATGCTTCAGGAATCAGTAGATTCATTGTTCGATAACACCAGAAAATCTTCTGCTGTTAAGTCGGAATCCAACAGACCATTGAAATCACTTTCTGATTCATTAAAAGGTAAGCAAGGTCGTTTCCGTCAGAACTTATTGGGAAAAAGGGTAGATTACTCAGCGCGTTCGGTTATTGTTGTAGGTCCTAGCTTACAATTGCACGAGTGTGGTCTGCCAAAAGATATGGCTGCTGAGCTTTACAAACCGTTTATCATTAGAAAACTAATTGAGAGAGGAATTGTAAAAACAGTAAAATCAGCTAAGAGAATCATCGACAGAAAAGAGCCTGTAGTTTATGATATCCTTGAAAATGTGATGAAAGGTCACCCTGTTCTTCTGAACAGAGCACCTACGCTTCACAGATTGGGTATCCAGGCGTTCCAGCCTAAGATGATTGAAGGTAAAGCGATCCAACTTCACCCATTGGTAACAACGGCTTTCAACGCCGATTTCGATGGTGACCAGATGGCGGTTCACTTACCGTTAGGACCAGAAGCAATTTTGGAAGCTCAGTTATTAATGTTAGGTTCTCAGAATATCCTGAACCCGGCAAACGGTTCTCCAATTACGGTACCTTCTCAGGACATGGTTTTGGGTTTGTATTTTATGACCAAAGAAGCTCATTCTACTGAGGATTACAAAGTAAAAGGTGAAGGTCTGGCTTTCTATTCTCCGGAAGAAGTTGAGATTGCTTATGCAGAAGGGCAAGTGTCTCTTAACGCAAAAGTAAGATGTCGTCTTCCAATCAAAGAGAACGGAGAGATTGTGACTAAATTAACAAACACAACTGTTGGTAGAATCTTGTTCAACCAGATTGTACCTGCGCAAGTTGGATATGTGGACGAGTTATTGACTAAGAAATCTCTTAGAAATGTAATTGGTCAGATCCTTGCGGATACAGATTTCCCAACGACGGTTAAGTTCTTGGATGATATGAAAAACCTTGGATATGCTAACGCATTCAAAGGAGGTCTTTCATTCAGTCTTGGAGATATCGTGATCCCTGCGGAGAAAAAAGCAATGATTGCTCAGGCTGTAGAGAATGTTGATGAGATCAAGGCTAACTATAACATGGGTCTTATTACAGATACAGAGCGTTATAATCAGGTAATCGACGTTTGGACTAATACCAATGCAGGTCTTACTGAAATGATTATGAGCAGAATGAAGTCTGACCAAGGCGGATTCAACTCTGTATTTATGATGCTTGATTCTGGTGCGAGGGGTTCTAAGGAACAGATCCGTCAGTTATCCGGTATGAGAGGATTGATGGCAAAACCACAAAAAGCTGGTTCTGTTGGAGCAGAGATCATCGAAAACCCGATCGTTGCCAACTTTAAAGAAGGTTTATCGATCTTGGAATACTTTATCTCTACCCACGGTGCTCGTAAAGGTCTTGCAGATACCGCTCTTAAAACGGCCGATGCTGGTTACTTGACAAGAAGATTGGTAGACGTTGCACAGGACGTTATCATTACGGAAGACGACTGTGGAACATTGAGAGGGACAGAAGTGACTGCACTTAAGAAAAACGATGATATCGTAGAAAGAATCTCTGATAGAATCCTTGGTAGAGTTTCTCTTCACAATATTTACCACCCGGAAACGGATGAATTGTTGGCTAACGCTGATGAATTGATCGTTGAAGCGGTTGCTAAGCAAATCGAGGATGCTGGAATCGAAGCTGTTGAAGTTCGTTCTCCATTAACTTGCGAAGCTAAAAAAGGTATCTGTGCTAAGTGTTACGGACGTAACCTTGCAACAGGAAAAGGAATCCATATGGGAGAAGCTGTTGGTGTAATCGCTGCACAGTCTATTGGTGAGCCGGGAACTCAGTTAACACTGAGAACTTTCCACCAAGGGGGTACTGCAGGTAACATCTCAGAAAATCCAAGTATTGTTGCAAAACGTGACGGTATTGTTGAGATGGATGAAGTTAGAACTATTAAGTCTGAAGATGAAGAAGGAAACTCAGCGGATATCGTTGTTTCCCGTTCAACAGAATTCAGATTGGTTGCCGATAACGAAGCCAGAACACCAATCATGGTAGCTAACGTTCCTTATGGATCTGTATTGTCTGTATCGCCGGGTGATAAAGTGAAAAAAGGTGATCTTATCGCAAGATGGGATCCGTATAACGCGGTTATCATTGCAGAAACTTCCGGTAAGGTTGAATATGAAGATATCATCCAGGGTGTTTCCTTCCAATTGGAGATCGACGAACAAACAGGTTTCGAAGAGAAAGTAATCTCTGAATCCAGAAATAAGAAAGCCGTACCTACTTTGAAAGTGGTAGATTCTAAAGGTGTTGAGCAAAAAGCTTACAACTTACCGGTAGGAGCCCACCTTATGGTAAACGATGGTGAAAAAATCAAGGCTGGTAAAGTCCTGATCAAGATCCCAAGAAAATCTGCAAAAGCAGGGGATATCACCGGAGGTCTTCCAAGAGTTACCGAATTATTCGAAGCTAGAAATCCTTCTAACCCAGCGGTAGTAACCGAGATTGATGGAGTTGTTTCTTACGGTAAAATCAAGAGAGGTAACCGTGAATTAATCGTAGAGGCTAAAACCGGAGAGATCAAGAAATATCTAGTGAAATTATCAAACCAGATTTTGGTACAGGAAAATGACTTCGTTTATGCTGGCGATCCATTGTCTGACGGTTCTATCACACCGGACGATATCTTGAGAATCAAAGGTCCAACTGCGGTTCAGGAATACTTGGTTAACGAGATCCAAGAGGTTTACCGTTTGCAAGGGGTGAAGATTGATGATAAGCATTTCGAGATTATTGTTCGTCAGATGATGACAAAAGTTGAGATTGTTGATGGAGGAGATACTCAGTTCCTGGAAGGTGCGCTTGAGCACAAATATGATTTCTTGGAAGAGAACAACAGAGTTTTCGGACTGAAGGTTGTTGTAGAGCCGGGAGATTCTAAGGTTTTCAAAGCGGGACAAATGATTACTGCAAGAGAACTGAGAGACGAGAACTCGAAGCTGAAGAGAGAAGATCAAGCTCTAGTTGAAGTAAGAGAGGCGCTTCCTGCAACAGCTACACCTGTATTACAGGGTATTACAAGAGCGGCGTTACAGACTAAGTCATTTATGTCAGCAGCGTCATTCCAGGAAACAACCAAGGTTCTTAATGAAGCGGCGGTTTCCGGAAAAATCGACTTCTTGAATGGTCTTAAGGAAAACGTAATTGTAGGACACAGAATCCCTGCAGGTACAGGTCTTAAAGATTACCAAAACGTCATCGTAGGTTCTAGAAAAGAATTCGAAGATATTAACTAATAAATTCATTTGAAATTTGAGGTTTGAAATTATTTTTTATATTTTCACAATCTCAAATTTCAAATTTTAAACAAAATAAATTAAACAAAATGGACAACAACCAAAATCAAGATCCAAACAACATCAATATTGAGCTTAATGAAATGGTAGCTGCTGGTGTTTATGCTAACTTAGCTTTAGTAAACCACTCACCATCAGAATTTGTTTTGGATTTTATCCAATTGATGCCAGGTGTACAGCAGGCTAAAGTAAGAAGCAGAGTTATCGTTGCTCCGCTTCACGCTAAAAGAGTTTTAGCTGCACTTCAGCAGAATATTGCTAACTATGAGCAACAATTCGGAGAGATCAAAGAAGTTGAACCTTTCGTATTAGGAGGTAACAACGTTCAGGCTTAAGATATTTCTCTTAACATATCAATCCCGATTCTTCACAAGAGTCGGGATTTTATTTTTAAATCACCATCCTGATAAAACTGTTTTTGCAAATAAATTAGGACTAAAAATATGTGCGATTTGCTAAATCTGCGAGAATTTCAATATTCAATTCAAGATAAAAAGCTTAAAAACTAATCAGCCTATCGATGGGAAACTGATGGTTGTGAAACCATTTTTAAGTCTAAAAAGTAACTTCTAGATATTAAAAAAATGGACTTCTGCAAGTCCGATGGATAGGGTGTTCCCAAGGGTGCCTCAAAACGCACGTGCCTTTTCATCAAAACGCACGTATCTTTTAACTAAAACGTACGTGTCTTTTTAGCAAAACATACGGAGGTTTTTTTTAAGATGCTTTAGTCTTGTCTAAATTTTGACCTGAGAAATCCTCTAAAACTAAAAGAGAGAACACCAGCAGATGTCCTCTCTTTTTTATTTTTGAATTGAATTAAAATTAATTCTTCAGGCTTTTCATATCGATAACAAATCTGTACTTCACATCACTTTTTAGCATCCTTTCGTAAGCATTGTTGATGTCCTGTATATTGATGATTTCGATGTCAGAAACAATGTTTTTCTCACCACAGAAATCCAGCATCTCCTGTGTTTCTTTGATACCGCCAATCAATGAACCTGCAACAGAGCGTCTTTTATAAATCATCGGTCTTGTACTTACAGCATCATTCTCAAACTCGCCAATGAAGCCAACCAGAACTAAAGTTCCGTTTACAGTCAAAGTCTGCATATAAGGATTGATGTCGTGCTCATAAGGAACAGTATCGATAATCAAATCAAATTTATTGGAAACGGATTTCATCTGCTCCTCGTCTGTTGAGATAACTACATGGTCAGTTCCTAATGCTTTTGCATCTTCCGTCTTTCCGGGAGTTCTGGAGAACAAGGTCACTTCTGCGCCCAAGCCTTTTGCCAGTTTGATAGCCATATGGCCTAATCCACCCAAACCTACAACTGCAACTTTAGAGTTTTCTGTCACGTTCCAGTGTTTAAGAGGGGACCAGGTTGTAATACCAGCACAAAGAAGTGGTGCAGCGGCTGCCATGTCCAGATTTTCCGGAAGTCTCAGGACAAAATGCTCATCAACCACAACAGACTCAGAATAACCTCCGAATGTTCTGGTCTCTTCAAAATATTTATCTTTTCCGTTATAAGTTCCCGTGAATCCTTTTTCACAGAATTGTTCCAAATCCTGCTCGCAGCTGTGGCAAGTTCTGCAAGAATCTACCATACAACCTACAGCAACAAGATCTCCAATTTTGAACTTGGTAACTTCTGATCCGACTTGCAATACCTTTCCGACAATCTCGTGACCTGGAACTGCCGGATAAACAGTGCCGCCCCAATCGTTTCTTGCGGTGTGAAGATCAGAATGGCAAACGCCACAGTAATAGATATCAATTTTGATGTCTTTTGGCTGGACTTCTCTTCTTTCTATGGTTAATAATTCCAGATCATTTTCGGCAGCCTGTGTTCCGAAAGCTTTTATTGTGCTTGTTTTCATTTATTTTAAATATTTTTACGTTATAATTTTAATTGATGAGGTTATTTGTTAACAGGTATTATCCTGTTTTTATTAATGTTTATACGGTTTGGATTTTATATCTATTATTTTTTGCCAGTTTTCGTTATTCGCCTGCCATCTTGTTTGAAATAAAAACTGTTCCATTTGAAACAATAAATGAATATTCAACAAAAGTTATTTTATGGAATAAAACTCAAGCTTTTGAAAATATTTTTGGAAATATTATTTTATTTATTCCCTATGGCTTTCTTGGGATTCTATATCCAAAACTGAATCAATTCAAATGGTTGTTACTTACATTTTTTTTAATAATCAATATCATCGAGTTTTCTCAATATTTTTTCAAAAGAGGTTATGCTGATATTGACGATGTTATTCTCAATACTTCAGGAGCAATTATTGGGTTTGTCATTTATAATAAGTGGTTTTACATCAAGGACAAATAACTTTCATCTCCGTTCTTCTGTTTAACTGATGCTGTTCCTCTGTACAATCTACGCCATTGCTACATTTGTTCAGAAGTTTTGTTTCGCCATAACCAATGGGCTTTAGACGGATTTTATTAATTCCTTTCGAGACCAGATAATCTACTGCTGCATTGGCTCGATTCTGAGAAAGCGTTTTATTATAATCATCAGAAGCTCGCGAGTCTGTGTGAGACGATAATTCTACATTGATTTTTGGATTATCTTTCATAAACTGAACCAATTTGTTAAGCTCAGCTTTTGCCTCTTCACGGATAAAAAATTTATCCAAATCATAGTGGATATTCTTCAGGTTAATTGGCTTTCCACAAGTTGTTTCCTCCATACAAACCTGGAGATTAAGAAAAAGCGTATTGCTTCTGTTCACTTTTTGGGAAGTGACAGTTTCTGTCTGAGAAAAGTAATTTCCTTTTTTGCCATAAATGTTATAAGTCGAATTCTTATCTGCTTTGAAATAGAATTTTCCATCAATATCGGTTTTCATCTCGTGGTAGATATCCGTTTCATTATTCCTGATAACGACTGTTACATCCCTCAAAGGATTTTTAGAATTACAGATATTAACCTGCCCCTTCACAAAGAATGTTTCCGGATCTGTAGAGATCTCTTTCTTGATTGTGGAATTTTTTACAAACTCATTTTTAGCGGCTTTGTTTGAAATGAGGTCAATATTATAAAGGCTTCCTTTGATTTCGTAATTGTCAGGCTTAATATTTTTAAAGAAAGCCACACCCTGTGAGTTGGTTCTCGCAAAGTAGGCTCGTTTTCCGTTTTTATAAAGCTCTACAAAAGTATCGGGTAATACCAACCCGGTTTCCTTATCTTTGGCAATCACGGATAATCCATAATCGGGATTGGAACCACCAGTGGGAATTCTAAAAGTTAGTCCCGCAAAAACGCCAACTGAATGGATCTCGTGATTAAGACTGTTATTTCTTATTTCAGAAGCTGATGGATTAATATGATACTGATTATTACTTTCGGAAAAAGGTATATATCCGGAAACAGAATTGTTATTAATCTGATCTTTAGCTTGGAAGTGTTGTATATAATAACCACCAACATTCAACCCAACATATTCTGAAAAAAACCAGTTCAATTCAACCTGTCCTTTTCCGGTTAGGATATTTTTTTCATTGTAGCCATTGTGATAATTAAGATGGTAAGAATTCGAAACTAAGGATGTTTCTCCACCTTTGATATTAGAGATTCCGCCTTTTAATTTAAAGGCTAAACTTAAGTTGTCATTAATGATATATCTGAAGTTTGGCCCAATTCCCAGGAAGTATCTTTCAACCTTATTTTCCTTTAAATTAATAATAGAAAGTGGAGCCGATCCATTATAAAGATTCTCAGTTGGATAGGTGTTTTTTGTAGTGTTTCTTAGATAATCGAAATCAACGCCTAATCCAATCCAATTGAAATAGAAATCAACGGAAGCTCCCAGATTTATATTGTATTTGTAATCAATAAATTGGGTTTGATTATCGTAAGAAGGGAAATCCAGTCCGCCTCGTAATGATGCAGTCAGTTGATGGTTGTCATATAGAGTATTTCTAAATTGACAATTAATAATCTGGCAGAAAATGATAAAAACTAAAGTAATTAATTTTCTCATAATTTAAATTTCGTGGTTAGGACAAATTTACGGAATTATAGGATACCAATAAAAAATGCCGGTTTAACCGGCACTGTATATTTTAAACTGAATTTATTGTTTGATAATCTGAGTGATTTTCTGAGTATTATCATCCAGTACATATCTCATAAGATATTTTCCCGGACGTAGTTTGTCTAATCTCAGCTCGGCGCTGTTGCTGTTAATTGTATATTCAGCAACCTGAGCTCCCAAAATTGAGAAAAAGGTCACAATTCTGATTTTTGCAGAATCATCTTTAGATTTCAAAATCAAAACATCTTTAGTAGGATTGGGATATGCCACCAAAACACCATCATCGGTCTTTTGTCCGGCAATTGTACGAGCTGATTGAGCCTTCATTTCTCCCGAAAATCCAACTGAAACTACCGTAAATATAATAAAAAATAGAAATTTTTTCATTCGCTTTCAAATGTTACATAACATATTACACAAATATATTTTAAATAAATTGATTATGCAATAGTTTATCCGTAAAAGTATAATTAAATTTGCATAAACAATTTTTATCAGGATGATTTCAAGAAACAGAAGACTAAGAACCAATGATTCCATCAGAAGTCTTGTCCGTGAAACTAGCCTTACAACAAACGATTTGGTACTACCAATGTTTGTTATGGAAGGAGACAACAAAAAAGAAGCCATTTCTTCAATGCCAGGCGTTTTTAGACAAAGTTTAGATTTAACGGTACAAACTGTTAAAGAAAATTATGATTTAGGAATCAAGGCAGTTAATCTTTATATGAAGGTTTCTGACAACCTCAAAGATAATACCGGAAAAGAAGCCTGGAACCCGAACGGATTGATGCAGAATACCATAAAAGCGATCAAGGATGCAGTTCCGGGAGTAGTTGTAATGCCGGACGTGGCATTAGACCCTTATTCTATTTATGGTCATGACGGGATTATCAAAAATGGAAAAATCGATAACGATTCTACGGTAGAAGCCTTGGTGAAAATGGGGATTTCCCACGCCGAAGCCGGTGCTGACATTTTGGCTCCGAGTGATATGATGGATGGCCGTGTGATTGCAATGAGAGAAGGATTGGAAGAAAATGGATTTACGGATGTCGGGATTTTATCTTATGCGGCAAAATATGCAAGTGCATTTTACGGACCTTTCAGAAGTGCTCTGGATAGTGCGCCTGTTGATGCGCAGGAAATTCCTGCAGATAAAAAAACGTACCAAATGGATTTCCATAATTCCCGCGAAGCTATTGATGAAGCTTTGAGAGACGTAGAAGAAGGCGCAGATATCATTATGATAAAACCGGGTATGCCTTATCTGGATATCGTCTCCAAAATCCGTGAGCTTATTACGCAACCAATTGCAGTTTACCAGGTGAGTGGTGAGTATGCAATGCTGAAAGCTGCTGCACAAAACGGCTGGCTGGATAATGATAAAGTATTGATAGAAAGTCTGACAAGCTTCAAACGTGCAGGCGCGGATATGATCTTCACTTATGCTGCACCGGAAGTTGCAAAGCTTTTGAATCAATAAATAAAAAAACCGTCAACTTTGACGGTTTTTTTTATTCATTTTCCAGTTTCACTTTAGATTCAAGCAACGCGCTTTTTTCTTTTTCGGCAAGTTCAGGATATTGCAGATTCATTTCTTCCAATTTATCAATGATAATTTGAATCGCCGCAACTCTGGAAAACCATTTTTGGTCAGCCGGAATTACGAACCAAGGAGCCGAATCAGTAGAGGTTTCGTTGATTGCCTCTTCGTAAGCTTTCATATAATCATTCCAAAAACCCCGTTCTGTGACATCTCCGGCAGAAAATTTCCAGTTCTTATCATCTTCATTGATCCTGTCAAGAAAACGTTGTTTTTGCTCTTCCTTGGAAACATTCAGGAAGATCTTGATAATCTTGGTTCCATTATTGGCAAGATGTTTTTCAAAATTTCGGATGCTTTCGTATCTGTTTCCCCAGAATTTCTTGTCAAATTGTTTTAGATCTGTCCAGACTTTCTCGCTGAGATTATACTCCGGGTGAACTTTGCAAACCAAAACACTTTCGTAATGTGAACGGTTAAAAATTCCGATTTTCCCTTTTTCGGGAAGCGCTTGATATTGCCTCCAAAGAAAATCGTGAGAATATTCTTTGGAACTTGGGGTTTTGAAGCTTTTCACCTCACAGCCCTGAGGATTCACTCCTCCAAAAACATGTTCTATCAGGCTGTCCTTACCGGCTGCATCCATCGCCTGGAGGACGATGAGCAAAGATTGACTTCCATCAGCATACAACTTTTCCTGCAAGAGCCGCAGTTTTTCTTTTTCGGTTTCCAAAAGTTCTTTGGCTTCATCTTTATCAATTTTGCCTTTATAACTGGTGCTTTGTTTTTTTATTTCGAATTTTGAATTTTCTTTAACCAGAAAATCATCTGAAAAATTATAACCCATAAAATTTGATTTAATGTAAAAATAAAAAAACCGTCTCTAAAAAGAAACGGTTTATAATATTAATTTGTAATCTGCTATTTATTTAGCAGCTTCAACTTTTTTAACAGCCTTTTTAGCAGCTCTGCTGTTAGAGTCGGTAGCAGGAATTGCTTTAACTTGTGCAACAGCCTTAGCTTCAGGAGCAGCAGTTAATTTTGCTTCAGCATTTTCTCCTGCAAGATCTTCAACAGTTCCTTTGATGTAAAGAACCGATCTGTTATTTTGAGGGTCATTAGAATAAACTTCGATCAGTTTATTGAAAGAACCTTTGATGCCGGTATTATAACCAACTTTGATCTGAGCAGATTTTCCAGGTAAGATAGGATCTTTGCTCCATTCAGGCGTAGTACAACCGCAAGAAGGTTTAACTTCGCTGATAATCAAAGGCTTGTCACCTGTGTTTTTTACAGTGAAAAATCGATGACCATCAGAACCCGCTTTCACGTTTCCGTAGTCAAAAGTTGTTTTGTCGAATGAAATTGTTTGAGCAGATGCAAAAGCGATAGCTCCTGTCATAAATAATCCTGCAAGAATCTTTTTCATATTGTTTTTGTTTTAATTAAATTTTTAAAGTTCAAAGTTATAAATAATTTGAATATGTGCTGTTAATTTTTTCACATTGTGTTATTTTTGCAAATTACAAGCCAAAAAAATATTTTAAAATGCAGATTGCAGACAAATACAATCCACAGGAAACTGAACAAAAATGGTATGACTTCTGGTTAGAGAACAAATTTTTCCATTCCACTCCGGATAACAGACCGCCGTACACTATTGTAATTCCTCCGCCAAATGTGACGGGTATTCTTCATATGGGACATATGCTGAATAATACAATTCAGGATGTATTGGTCAGAAGAGCAAGAATGCAGGGTTTCAACGCTTGTTGGGTTCCGGGAACGGACCATGCTTCTATTGCTACAGAAGCAAAAGTTGTTGCGAAACTGAAGGCTGAAGGTATCAACAAAAAAGATATCACGAGAGAAGAATTCCTGAAACATGCCTGGGAATGGAAAGAAAAATACGGAGGAACCATTCTGGAACAATTGAAAAAACTGGGTTGCTCCTGCGACTGGGACAGAACAAGATTCACGATGGAGGACAATCTTTCTAAGTCTGTTATCAAAGTTTTTGTTGATCTTTATAATAAAGGGCTAATTTACCGTGGTTACAAAGTTGTCAATTGGGATCCGGAAGCGAAAACCAATATTTCTGATGAAGAAGTCATTTTCAAAGAACAAAATGGGAAATTATTCTATCTTAAATATAAAATCGAAGGTTCAGAAGATTTCTTAACCGTTGCAACTACACGTCCGGAAACTATTTTCGGGGATGTTGCAGTTTGTGTAAATCCGAATGACGAAAGATATCAGAGCCTCAAAGGCAAGAATGTAATCGTTCCAATCGTAAATCGTGTAATTCCAATCATCGAAGATGATTATGTTGACATCGAATTCGGAACCGGCGCTTTGAAAATTACGCCGGCTCACGATATTAATGACTACGAAATATTTAAAAGATATAATAATTTACATAAGGAAAAATTAAATGCTTATGATGTAATGCTTCAAATTATTGATATTTTTGATGATGAAGCTAATTTAAATCAAAATGCAAGTGAAAACGGGAGACATTATATAGGTAAAAATAGATTTGTAGTTAGAAAAGAAATTGCTAAAGAACTACAGGAAGGAAATCTTTTGATTAAAGCAGAGGATTATGTCAATAATGTTGGAACTTCTGAGAGAACCGGAGCGATTATCGAACCAAAATTGTCTGTTCAATGGTTCTTGAAAATGTCAGAATTGGCAAAGCCGGCTTTGGATGTGGTGATGGATGACACAATCAAATTCCATCCTGAAAAGTTCAAAAATACATACCGTCATTGGATGGAAAATGTTCATGATTGGAACATTTCGCGTCAGCTTTGGTGGGGACAGCAGATTCCGGCTTTCTATTACGGAACGGGCGAAAATGATTTCGTAGTTGCTGAAAATATAGAAGATGCTTTGGTTTTAGCTAAAGAAAAAACTAATAATCAACAACTGACAACCGAGAACCTTAAACAAGACGAAGATGCCTTGGATACTTGGTTTTCATCTTGGTTGTGGCCAATGTCGGTATTTGAAGGTATTTTAGATCCGGAAAATAAAGATATCAATTATTATTATCCAACCTCAGATTTGGTAACTGGTCCGGATATTATTTTCTTCTGGGTTGCCAGAATGATTATGGCCGGCTTGGAATATAGAAAAGATGTTCCTTTCAAGAATGTTTATTTCACAGGAATAGTGAGAGATAAGCAAAGACGAAAAATGTCTAAGCAATTAGGTAATTCACCCGATCCAATTGACCTTATTGAAAAATATGGAGCTGACGGTGTAAGAGTCGGAAGTTTGTTGAGTTCTGCTGCAGGAAACGATCTGTTGTTTGATGAAGATCTAATGTTGCAAGGAAGAAACTTTGCTACGAAAATCTGGAATGCTTACAAATTGATCCAGGGTTGGAAACGTGATGAAAATATCAAGGCTAAAGAATATGATAAGCAGACAATCAATTGGTTTGGAGAACAATTGAATAAAACAATTGCTGAAATTGAAGATCAATTCTCAAAATTCAGGATTTCTGATGCATTGCATTTGGTTTATAAACTGATTTGGGACGATTTCTGTGCTTGGTATTTGGAAGCAATCAAACCTAATTTTGGAGAAGCGATTAGTGAAGAAGTTTATCAGAAAACGATTGTTTATTTCGAGGAATTGATGAAATTATTACATCCATTTATGCCTTTCTTGTCAGAAGAACTTTGGCAAAATATCTCCGAAAGAAGTATTTCCGAAGCCTTGGTAATTGCTCAACAGAAAAAATCAGAACCTTATAATGAAGATAAAATTAAGGATTTCGATTTTGCTAAGGAAGTCATTTCCGGCATTAGAAACTATCGCCAATCCAAAGGGATTTCGCCAAGAGAAACAGTTGAAGTTTTCACGAATGTTTCCGGATTGGCAAATGCTGAGGTGATTCAGAAATTGGCGAATATTTCGGAAATTAATTTCAATCAAAAAACGGACAAGCCAAGTTTCACATTCTTGGTTGGAGCTAATGAATTTTCTATTCCGTTAAGTGAAAATCTTGATCTAAGTGAAGAAAAAGCAAAGACCGAAGAGGAAATCAAATATCTGAAAGGTTTCTTGATATCGGTTGATAAAAAGCTTTCCAATGAGAAATTTGTGGCCAATGCAAAACCAGAAATTGTAGAAGTTGAGCGTAAAAAACAAAAAGATGCGCAGGATAAAATTGCGCTTCTTGAAGAAAAACTGAAAAGTTTGTAATGACTCACATAGAAAATATTAAAAAATTGTTCTCCCGGGACTTCGTAGAAAATCCGTTATTGGAAACCTACGAAGTCGGGAAGATTCATATCTCATCCGGACAAATTGTGGCCAGCGATGTTTTGATTTCACCCGACCATTCTGCATTTACACAAGAATTTCCGAAAGGTGATTTTCCGGTTTTTGTTCATAAGGAAAGAGAATCCAATTGCATAGCCTATGCAGAAATTGTTTTTGATAAGAATCAATTGGCCGAGAATTGGGTTTTGGCACTTTGTGATCATCAGAATCCTGAAGATCTTAAAGAAGGGGAAATCTTCGGCTATCCTGTAGAATCAGGAATGGGAAGTTTTATGGACAAAGATGCTCAGAGTTCTCTTAATCAATTGGAGCAGGAACTTTTTCATAAAAAAGGAGCTGACTTTATGGGGATCTATGAAGAGTTTTTTCATTCTCATTTCTTTGATGAAAACGGAGCGATTGACCAGTTTGCAGTTCTCAAACCTTACGACGTAAAGAAGGAAAATATCATTGCTTTCGAGACTGGTTATGGCGAAGGTTTTTATGCTAGTTATATAGGTTATTCTTCTGGAAATAAACCAGTTAAATTAATTTCTGAGTTTATTGAAATCGGAACCGATTAATTGATTACATTAGCTCAAATGAAATCGGTGTAGTGATTATACTTGATTTTAAAAAAAAGTACGGGTATTTGTAAATGAAACTAAATAATATAAAACCTCAGATTGTAGTTGTAGGAAGTTCTTCCATAGATTTGATCCTCAGAACCAACAAAATTCCGACGGCCAATGAAACTGTTCTTGCTCAGAATCTGAGAAGCTATTTGGGTGGAAAAGGTGCTAATCAGGCAATTGCAACGTCGCGTTTGGGAGCGCAGACATCTCTTATAAGCAGAGTAGGAATGGATCCTTATGGACAACAGGTCTTAAGAAATCTGGATGACGAGGAAGTGAACGTTGCTTATGTTTTCGAGGATGAAGACGAAGATACAGGAACAGCTTATGTTACGGCTTCGGAAGAAGGAAACTCGATTACGGTAATTCCTGCGGCCAATTATAACCTATCTCCTTCAAATATTGATGAAGCGGAGAAATATCTGGTTAATGCAGATCTGATTCTGACCCAACTTGAAATCCCTTCAAAAACTGTTGAATATCTTTTCAGAAAAGCTAAAAATCTTGGAAAAAAAATAGGGATCTATGCTGCTCCTGCGAGCAGGCTTTCTGATGAAATTATAAATTATGCTACATTTATTGTTGCAAAAAGTACAGATCTTGAAGTTATTTTTGGTGAAGGCAATCATGATGACATTATTAAACATCTGCCCAATAAATTATTCGTAAGAGACGGTGCCAACAGTACAAGTTATTTTGATGGTTCCGAAATGAAATATTTCCGAAAAGATCCTAAAAGCCATGCACACAATAGCTAAGTTTTCGTTGCGTGCGAAGCACGAACAATGAAAACCCTGTTGAACGGAAGCTTCGGGAGCTTTTTTCAACATTATGGGTTTACCG